>NZ_JBQFOQ010000003.1:0-330825 GCF_056533645.1 Ruegeria sp. G10
CCACAAAAAAGTGTCGCGGGATGGAGCAGCCCGGTAGCTCGTCAGGCTCATAACCTGAAGGTCGCAGGTTCAAATCCTGCTCCCGCAACCAGCGTCAGAAATATATCAATAACTTAGCGCCCCAATGGGCGCTTCTTGTGTTCGGCGTGTTGGAGCGTTGTGCTAAAGCGGTGCTATGCTGCACATCAAACTATGGCACCCTATTAGAATCGAAACCTGCCGTCAGAATCGCCGCTTCACTTCTTCCTAGACGAAAACCAATCCGCAGTCTCCGTCTGCACCGTCAGCCAAGTGAAACTGCATTGCCCGCAGACCTATAAACAAGGATTTTCTCTCTACCCCAGGGCATACGCGGCCCCGCGTATACCCCGGGTGGGGAAATGCCAAGGCTCAAGATGATATCACGCATGGCGGCTCTGAACCCATTTCCTCACTTTTTGCAAAACAGGATTGCATCGCGGGCTTGATGGCAACGAGTCGCTGGTTGGTCTTGGTCTCTAGGATTGCTATGCAACCAGAAGAGTAAATTTTCGAAAAAGAATTTTGAAGGAGCGTGGCTTTGCGTATCGGAACTCTGTTGATCTTCGCGGTGGTATTGCCTTTGAAAGCATCTGCTCAGACGGCTACTCTTGGCCGCGGGATTTTCACAGTTCCTCCCGATAGCGAAGCTCTAGTTTTTGGCAAGGATGGGGGCACAAAGCGAAAGGTGCGCCCCGGTCGACCTACGTGTGTCCCATTTTTTGAAACCGTTTTGATCGAAAAAACAATACCTGAGAGACCTGAAGATATCGTAAGCCCGCAGTCTATTGACGGTTGCAATGCCACAGTTTCAGTAATCTGGAGGATATCCGATTTGGAATCATACCATATTGAGGGAAGCGAAACTGCCGCTGTCGCAAAAATACAGGGTTTGATACAAGAGACTCTGGGACTTCCAGAAGCAGCAATGATTGACCGGGAGACTATTTCTAGTCGCTTACACTCCGCCTTTCGTGAAAGAAACCAAGCGTTTGAACAAGTTGGGGTAAATTACTTTCGCTCATTCGTGCGCCTTGAAAACTGTGCCCATGAGTAGTTTATTGATATGAGAGAACGACGGCAAAGACCGCATATACGACCCGTTCTTGGATGTTTGGGTCCTCGTCTTTATCGGTAGTATCCAACACAGTTCTGCGCATCACGACTGTATCGTGTCCTAGGAATGATCGTGCTTGCTTGCCCGCTCTAAATGCGGTGCAAAAGCGTGCGACCCTCCCATTTCAGGTATGCTGCAAACACAGGCCAACATGTCCGTGATTATGACGTAAAAAGCGATATAATGACGGCGATTTCGACATAACCGTCAAGATACACCCTGCGCCACGAACAAAGCGCCATCCATACTTAGGCAAACTGAGGATGGAGGCATGTTTTGAGCTGGAACATATGCGTTGTTGGAGCAGGGAAGATCGGTCAGATGATTGCGACCCTGCTGAAATCATCGGCCCATTATTCGGTCACGGTTGCGGATCACGACCTGGTTGCTTTGGCGGCCTTCAAAAAGCGGGGCATTCCCACTCGGCAGATCGATGCAACGGACCCAAAAGGGCTTGAGCAAGGGCTTGCCGGGTTCGATGCGGTGATCTCTGCGGCTCCGTTTTTCTTGACACCGGCGATTGCGGGGGCGGCTAAGGCCGTTGGGGCGCATTACTTTGATCTGACCGAGGACGTGGCGGCCACCAACGCCGTGCGCGATCTGGCGCAGGACAGTGTGTCGGCGTTCATGCCGCAGTGTGGTCTGGCGCCCGGGTTTGTCGGTATTGCCGGTGCGGCTTTGGCGGCTGAGTTCGACGAGATCGACAGCTTGCATATGCGGGTGGGGGCGTTGCCGCTCTATCCGACCAATGCGTTGAAATACAATCTGACATGGTCGACCGATGGTCTGATCAATGAATATTGCAACCCCTGCGATGCCATCGTGAACGGCGAGCGGATCAAGACCGCGCCTTTGGAAGATTACGAACTGATCGGCCATGACGGGGTGGAGTATGAATGTTTCAACACCTCGGGCGGGTTGGGTACGCTGCCCGAGACGTTGGATGGGAAGGCGCGGGCGGTGTCTTATCGCTCGATCCGCTATCCGGGGCATCGCGATATCCTGCGCCTGCTTTTGAACGATCTGGGGCTGGAACGTCGCCGTGATCTGCTGAAAGAGATTTTTGAGACCGCGCTGCCGCGCACCGATCAGGACGTCGTTCTGGTCTACTGCACCGCCAAGGGCATGGTTGGCGGCACGCTGCGCGAGAAATCCCTGATCAACAAGTCCTTTGCCCGTACCATCGACGGTCAGGTCTGGAGCGCGATTCAGATCACCACTGCGGCAGGTGTGCTGGGCGTTGTTGACCTGATGCGGACCGGGGCGCTGCCTTCGAAAGGTTTTGTCCGGCAAGAGCAGGTGAAGCTTGCGGATTTCCTGAACACCGAATTTGGCCGGCTTTATCGCGCCGGTGACGTAACCGAACAGAACAAGGCGGCCTGAGATATGAAAGACATCGTGATGACTGCAGAAACAACTCTGGCGAAACTGGACCTGACTGCGGCTGAGCTGACGGGGGGCACGCTGCGCGTCACCTCTCCGATCGATGGTGGCTTGCTGGCCGAGGTGCACGAGACACCCGTGGCTGAGATGGAGGCGGTCTTTGCCCGCGCGCAGGCGGCGTTCAAAGCGTGGCGCGTTGTGCCTGCGCCCCGGCGGGGCGAGTTGATCCGTCTGTTGGGCGAAGAACTGCGCGCCGCCAAGGATGAGCTGGGCGCGCTGGTCAGCTGGGAGGCGGGCAAGATCACCTCGGAAGGCCTGGGCGAAGTGCAGGAGATGATCGATATCTGCGATTTCGCCGTGGGCTTGTCGCGGCAGCTTTACGGTCTGACCATTGCCTCTGAACGCCCCGGTCACCGGATGATGGAGACCTGGCATCCGGCGGGGCCGGTGGGTGTGATTTCGGCCTTCAACTTCCCCGTGGCGGTCTGGTCGTGGAACGCGGCGCTGGCGCTGGTCTGCGGCGATCCGGTGATCTGGAAGCCGTCCGAGAAGACGCCTCTGACCGCGATGGCTTGCCAGAAGATTTTCGAACGCGCACTGGCCCGGTTCGGCGATGCGCCCGAGGGGCTGCTGCAGACCCTGATCGGCGGCGCTGCGCTCGGTGAGGCGCTGGTCGCCAGCGAGGATGTACCGGTGATCTCGGCCACCGGGTCGACCCGCATGGGCCGCGCGGTTGCGCCGATCGTGGCGCAGCGGTTCGGCAAGTGCATTCTGGAACTGGGCGGCAACAACGCCATGATCGTTGGCCCCTCGGCGGATCTGGAAATGGCGGTGCGCGCGATTGTGTTCTCGGCCGTTGGCACGGCGGGTCAGCGCTGTACCACGCTGCGCCGTCTGATCGTGCATAACTCGATCCGCGAGGAACTGGTGGCCCGTCTTAAGAAGGCCTATGCAGGTCTACCCATCGGTGATCCTCTGGCCGAGGGCACGCTGGTCGGGCCGCTGGTGGACGAAGCCTCGGGCGATGCCATGACAGCAGCGCTTGAGGCGGCGAAGGCCGAGGGTGGCACCGTGTTCGGCGGCAATCGCGTGACCGAAGGCGTGCCGGGCGGTGTCTACATGGAGCCGGCCATCGTCGAGATGCCGGGCCAGACCGCGACCGTGAAGACTGAGACCTTTGCTCCGATCCTCTATGTCATGGGCTATGATGATTTCGCCGAGGCGATCGACATTCAGAATGATGTGCCACAGGGCCTGTCGTCCTGCGTGTTCACGCTGAACATGCGCGAGGCGGAACAGTTCCTGACCGCAGCCGGTTCGGATTGCGGTATCGCTAACGTCAATATTGGCCCCTCGGGGGCCGAGATTGGTGGCGCGTTTGGTGGTGAAAAGGAAACCGGTGGCGGGCGCGAAAGCGGTTCGGACGCATGGAAAGCCTATATGCGGCGTCAGACCAATACGGTGAACTACTCCGCCGAACTGCCGCTGGCGCAGGGTGTGAAATTCGATATCTAAGGAAACTCTCCGGCAGCGCCCAGCGCGCTGCCGGATTCAATCGGCAAACAGGTAATCCAGTTTCATCACCGCGCTGGCCTGCTCGGCGCTGAGGTCCAGAAATGCGGCAATGGCCGCTTCGTTGTCCGCGCGATTCGCAGTCTCGCGCAGGTGGAACAAGCCATCATGCCGGGTGCCCCGGATCAGTTCCGAGTCGTATGCCAAAGCGTTGCGCAGAGTCGGCAGCAGGCGAGTGACTGACGCATCCCGGCTGTTTTGCCCCGCCAGCCCCACCCGATGGGCGTGGCCTTTCAGGTAGTCGTCGGAATAGTCGCACTCGATCTCAAGAATGCGCGTCTGGGCCTGATCGGCGCAGAAATCCTCGATCACCTCCAGATTGGACGGATCAAGGCACAGCACCAGCCGGTCCGTGCCAAAGTGATCAAACAGCATCCGCACCACCGCCCGCCGGTGGCGCGAACGTTTCTTCAGTGTGGTCTCGATACCGCCCAGATCGGGCAGGGGCGTGTCCTGTTCGTCAAAGATATATTCGATGCACGGAGTGTCGGTCTCGGACGCGATCTGATCCACCAGCCGCTTGGCCACGTGCCATTTCTTGCAGACGATCAGCAGCACCTGACGGTTCGGGCCCAGCGTATTCCCGGCCTCCCAGAACCGCTGCCCGAAACGCCGCCCGACCCGCCCGCGCCCGGTCAGGAAGTGATAGAGGTTGCGCCCCTCGCCCGAGATATCAAAGCTGACCCCTTCGCTGGCGTAAAGTTGCCCCAGCCGTTGTTTCAACTCATGTGCGCCTGGGCTGATTTTGCGCGCGAACAGGTAATCCTGCCCCAGCAGCATGTCATAGTGATCATTGTAGAAGGTGACCGGCATCCCGTAATCCGAGAACATCAGGAAGGTCAGTGTCCGGTTGTCGATCTCCTGTCTCGGGATCAGGTGGCGGACCAGGGTTTGAAAGAAGGTTTCATCCGGTATCCAAGTGGTCGAGAAGAACCGGATCACATCCCGGCGCTGGCGCAGCAGGTCCAGGATCATCTCGACGGTGCGCCGGCGCAGGCACCACCACTGGCTGCCGATCATGATCTGCAGGTCGGCCGGAATGTCGCGCGTCAGGCCAAAGCGCTTTTGGGCTTCGTAAAAGGCGTAGAACAGCCGTGATTGCGTGCGTTCGTTGAAATAATGGCGATAGATCAGCCGGTCTTTTTTCATGCCGGTCTTGATCCAGTTGCTTTCAAAGAAGTCATGGCTTTCGATGAAATCCGCGTCGTGCTCATCCAGAAAGCGATGCGCATATTCCGCCGTCTTGATCGCCATACAATCGCCCGACAGCATGTAGAAATGGGTGGCGCGCGGAAAGGCCTGAACCGCCGCCTGCAGCGCGTTCAGTGTGGCCTGAACCAGAGACCACTCACCCCAGCCGCATTTGACGCGCTTTTGGGCAAAGGTGACGTTCGGGTTGTCCTTCAAAGCCTCGCGGATGCGCGTATAGGCCGCCGCGTTGGCGCGGGCGTCGAAATGGATCGCCATGCAATCGCCTGCCGCCGTCAGTTGCCCGGCCTGTTCAATGATCGCGTCAGGGTCTTTGTGACACAGCAGGATATAGGCAATCGTTGCCATCGGTGTTCCGCAATTTCCGTTTCTGCCCGTTTGCAACCGTGATACTGAGGATGAGCGATTGAATAAACAGAATATTTTTGGTTCTTTGGGCCAATAAGCCGAGGTATCACCCGGATACCCGGCCAAGGAGGCGCAGCAGATGGGTTTTCCCGGAACATGGATGACCGAAAGCGAAAGCATGGTGTACCGCGTGGTGCCGAAATGCGCCTGCTCGACCATTGGTCAGATCATGTACTACTCGGATCATGGTCAGTTTTTCGATGGCGATATTCATGACGCGATCGACGGGATGCACAAATGGGCCTTTGGGGCCAGTCAGGACCCGATTGCGCGGAATGTGAAGTCGCACGGGTCCTACACCTTTACCTGTGTGCGCAATCCCTATACGCGGATTCTAAGCTCTTTTTTCGACAAGATCTGCGGCATCCAACGCAACGGCAAACGCTATCGCGGAAACCTCGTGCCGACGCTGGTCTACAATTACGGGATCGAAGTGGGCGGAGATGACGGCAAGGGCGAATTCGACCAGATCGCCAGTTTCCGCAGGTTTTTGCTGTTTGCGCGCGATACCATCCGCTGGCGGCGTCCGATGGACCCGGATATTCACTGGTCAGCCATGTCGGGTCATGTCTCGACCCTGATCGCGAATGGTGGTCAGTATGACCACATCTTCTGGACCGAGAAATTCAATGACGGGATGCAGGATGTGCTGGACAGTCTTGACACCGCGCACCCCGTAACCCTGTCCGAGATTCCGCGCTTCAACGAGTCCGAGGGTCATGGACCCAAACGCGCGCACCCGGTCGAGGACTATTTCGACGATCTGTCGATGCACCTGGTTTATGAAATCTACAAACAGGATTTCGAGCTGTTCAAATACGATTTCGAAAACCCGGCGAACAAGATGCCGATTGCCGAGATCGATCTGGACGAGATTCACGCCAAGCTGGGCGATTGAACAGGGGCAAAGGTTCTCCCGCCCATCGTCAATGTTTCTTACGAAACATCTCCTCTGGTTGGGCCCGGCACCGCGCTTTGCGCGGCGCCGGGCCCAAAGCCGCAAGGGCTATCGGCGGAGCCGATGGCACGTAGCGGGTGCGGGTGTGCCCCGTTTTGGTTTTACACCTGACGAACCGCGCCTTTGGCTGCGCTTGTGGTCAGCTTGGCATAAGCTTTCAGCGCCGTGGACACTTTGCGTTTGCGCGGCGCGGCGGGGTGCCAGCCTTTCTCGTCCTGTTCCTCGCGCCGGGCGGCCAGTTCCTCATCGGATACGGCCAGATGGATGGTGCGGTTGGGAATGTCGATCTCGATCCGGTCGCCGGTTTGCACCAGTCCGATCTCTCCACCCTCGGCCGCCTCGGGAGAGACATGACCGATCGACAGCCCCGAGGTGCCGCCCGAGAACCGCCCATCGGTCAGCAGCGCGCAGGCTTTGCCCAGACCCTTGGATTTCAGATACGAGGTCGGGTAGAGCATTTCCTGCATCCCCGGCCCGCCGCGCGGGCCTTCATAGCGGATCACCACCACGTCGCCCTCTTTCACCTTGCCGGTCAGAATGTCGTTGACCGCCTGATCCTGGCTTTCGCAAACATAGGCCGAGCCGGTGAATTTCAGGATGTTCTCATCCACGCCTGCCGTTTTCACGATACAGCCGTCGCGCGCGATGTTGCCGAACAGAACCGCCAGACCGCCATCCTGACTGAACGCATGTTCTTTTGAACGGATCACGCCGCCCTTGCGATCCGTGTCCAGCTCTTTGTATCGGTTCGACTGACTAAATGCCTGTGTCGTGCGCACCCCACCCGGAGCCGCCTTGAATAGGTCCTGCGCGCGCGGATTGTTGGCAACCTTGATGTCCCAGTTGGCGATCGCCTCGCCCATCGTGGCCGAGTGCACGCTTGCGCAATGGTCATGGAACAGGCCCGCACGGCTGAGTTCGCCCAGAATTGAGAAGATACCACCGGCGCGGTGCACGTCTTCCATATGCACGTTCTCGGTGTTGGGCGCGACCTTGCACAGGCAGGGTACGCGTCGGCTGAGGCGGTCCATGTCGGACATGGTGAAATCAACCTCGCCCTCATGCGCGATGGCCAACAGGTGCAGCACGGTGTTGGTTGAACCGCCCATGGCGATATCCAGTGACATGGCGTTTTCAAAGGCATCAAACGTCGCGATCTCGCGCGGCAGGAAGCCTTTTTCGTCCAGATCGTAGTGCCGCTTGGTGATCTCGACGATGCGGCGACCGGCCTCAAGGAACAGCTCTTTCCGGTCCGAATGCGTGGCCAAGGTCGAGCCGTTGCCCGGCAGGGCCAGACCCAGCGCCTCGGCCAGACAATTCATCGAGTTTGCGGTGAACATACCCGAACACGACCCGCAGGTGGGGCAGGCGTTTTCTTCGATATGCTGGACCTGTTCGTCGGTGAACTTGTCGTCGGCGGCGGCGACCATGGCGTCCACAAGGTCGATCTTCTTGGCGTCCAGATCGGCGATGTCGATCTTGCCGGCCTCCATAGGACCGCCCGAGACAAAGATCGCTGGAATGTTCAGGCGCATGGCGGCCATCAGCATACCCGGCGTGATCTTGTCGCAGTTCGAGATACAGACCATCGCGTCGGCACAGTGCGCATTAACCATGTATTCGACCGAATCCGCGATGACCTCGCGCGAGGGCAGGGAATACAGCATCCCGTCATGGCCCATGGCGATACCGTCATCTACCGCAATGGTGTTAAACTCTTTGGCGACGCCACCAGCCTTTTCAACCTCGCGCGCAACCATCTGGCCAAGGTCCTTCAGGTGGACGTGACCGGGCACGAATTGGGTGAACGAATTGACGATGGCAATGATCGGCTTGCCGAAATCGTCGTCGCCCATACCGGTGGCGCGCCACAGGCCGCGGGCACCGGCCATGTTGCGGCCATGGGTTGAGGTTCTGGAACGGTAAAGTGGCATGATGCTGTTTCCCTTTTGCCCCGGTTGCGATATGCGGGAGATGTGCGTTATAGCGCACGTATCATATGTGCGTTATAACGCACAAGCGGATTCGGAAGATGACGACATGGCACCAGACGACATAACGCTGAAACTCCGGGATGTGCGCGCCGCCTCGGGGCTGAGCTTGTCGAAAGTGGCCGAGATGACCGGCGTCAGCAAAGCCATGCTGGGTCAGATTGAACGCGGCGAATCCAGCCCCACCATCGCCACGCTGTGGAAAATCGCGAAGGGCTTTCAACTGCCGCTAAGCGCGCTGATCGATACAACGTTCGGCGACCCGTCGGTGTTTCAGACGGTGACCTTCCCGGGCAGTATCGAGGTCAAGATCGTCTTTCCCTTCGATCCCGCACTGGGGGCCGAGACCTTTCACGTCAGCCTGCGCCCAAACCAGAGCCACGATTCACCCGCCCATGCCGCAGGTGTGACCGAAGAGGTTTTCGTGCTGTCCGGAACGCTGGATATTCTGCGAGACGGCGAATGGGTGCCCCTGCAGGCCGGGCAGGGCTTGCGTTTTGCCGCCGACATACCCCATGGGTATCGCGCGGGCGCTCAGGGTGCAGCGTTTCTGAACATGCACCACTATGCCCAGAACAGTGACTACTCTGAAAACGGCACGGGGCATTCATGACGACATTCTTTGACAGCCTCACCATTGCGGACGCCATCGGCTCATTCGGGGCGCTGATTGTGGTTGCGGCCTATTTTGCCACGCAGATGCGGATGATGAATTCGGACGATCTGATTTTTCCGGTGGTGAACCTGCTGGGCTCGGTCCTGATAGTCTATTCTCTGGTGCGTAATTTCAATCTGGCCTCGATGTTGATCGAAGGCTTCTGGATAGTGATCAGCATCGTCGGGATCATACAGCATTTCCGCCTGCGCCACAGATCGCAATAGCCGCATCCAGCCTTGAACCCCTATGCTGCCGGGTATAGTGAAAAATCAAGCTCGCTCAGGGGAGGCTTTGATGCAAGACGATCCAAAAACCCTCGTATCCACGGACTGGCTGGCCGCGCATATCAAGGATCCGGATCTGCGGATTCTGGACGGGTCGTGGTATCTGCCGCAGCAAGGGCGCGATGCGAAGTCAGAATATGATGCAGGCCATATCCCCGGTGCGCGGTTCTTTGATATCGATGATATCTCGGACCACCGCTCGGATCTGCCGCACATGGCCCCTCCGGTCGAGAAATTCATGTCACGCCTAAGGGCGATGGGCGTGGGGGATGGCCATCAGGTTGTGATCTATGACGGCGCGGGCCTGATGTCGGCGGCGCGTGTCTGGTGGCTGTTCCGGTTGATGGGGCAAGAGAATGTCGCGGTTCTGGATGGCGGTTTGCCGAAATGGCAGGCCGAAGGCCGCGAGATCGAGGACCTGCCCCCAATTATCCGCGACCGCCACATGACCGTTCGGGTCCAGAACCATCTGGTACGCGACGTGACACAGGTGTCCGCCGCTGCCAAGCTGAACGATCATGAGATCATAGATGCGCGTTCCGCCGCGCGCTTTGCCGGAACCGAGGCCGAGCCGCGCGAGGGCTTGCGCTCGGGTCACATTCCGGGATCGCGCAATGTGCCGTTCGGGCAGTTGCTGAACGCCAACGGCACGATGAAATCGCCGGAGGAGTGCCGCGCTGTGTTCGAGGCCGCCGGAGTTGATCTGTCGAAGCCCGCGATCACCTCGTGTGGGTCGGGCGTTACGGCTGCGATCCTCAGCCTTGCGCTGGAACGCATCGGCAAGAAAGACCATTCGCTTTATGACGGCTCCTGGGCGGAATGGGGTGCATTCCCGACCCTGCCCGTCGCAACCGGAGAGACCTGATGTTCGAATTCCTCAAGCCGCAGCCTGCGGATAAAATCCTGATGCTGATGCAAATGTATCGCGAAGACCCGCGCGATCAGAAGATCGATTTGGGTGTTGGCGTCTACAAGAACGCCGAAGGCGTGACCCCGGTGATGCGCGCGGTCAAGGCGGCCGAGCGGCGTCTGGTCGACGAGCAAGAGACCAAAGCCTATACCGGTCTGGCCGGTGATCCAGCCTTTGCTGACGCGATGATCGGGCTGATCCTGGGGTCGTCGGTTCCGCGCGCAAATATCGCTGCCGTGGCGACGCCCGGCGGAACCGGCGCATGTCGGCAAGCGTTCGAGATGATCCGCATGGCCAACCCTTCGGCGCGCGTGTTCGTATCGAACCCGACCTGGCCGAACCACCTGTCGATCCTGAACTATCTGGGCATGGAGACGGTCCAGTATCGATATTTCGACGGCGACACGCGCGGCGTTGATTTCGACGGCATGATTGCCGATCTGAAAACCGCCAATGCGGGCGATGTGGTTCTGCTGCATGGCTGCTGTCACAACCCGACTGGGGCCAACCTGAACCTCGTGCAGTGGCAGGAGGTCGTGAATGTGATCAATGACCGCGGCCTCGTGGCGATGATCGACATTGCCTATCAGGGCTTTGGCGACGGTCTTGAGGAAGACGCGCAGGCCACCCGCCTTGTGGCATCGTCCGTCAAGGAATGCCTGATTGCGGCGTCGTGTTCGAAGAATTTCGGGGTTTATCGCGAGCGCACCGGCCTGCTGATGGCGATCAGTGCGGATGCGGGTCAGACGGCGCTGAATCAAGGCACGCTGGCCTTCCTGAACCGCCAGAACTATTCCTTCCCGCCGGACCACGGCGCGCGCGTCGTGACCACGATCCTCAACGACGACGCCCTGCGCGCCGATTGGGCCGCAGAACTGGAAGAGGTCCGCCTGTCGATGCTGGGCTTGCGTCAGCAGCTTGCCGATGAGCTGCAGCGTCTCAGCGGTTCCGACCGGTTCGGCTTTGTCGCGCAGCACCGCGGCATGTTCTCGCGCCTTGGGGCTGCGCCGGAGCTGGTCGAAAAGCTGCGGGTTGATCACGGCATCTACATGGTTGGCGACAGCCGCTTGAATATCGCGGGCCTGAACGCGACCACCGTGCCAATCCTGGCCAAAGCGATTGTCGATGTAGGCGTCTGAGAAAACTGCAATCCGTTCTAAAAGCCGCGCTTTCTTGCGCGGCTTTTTTCTTCGGAGGGCCCGACACGAAAAAGGCCGGACGCGAGCGCCCGGCCTTTGTCTTTTTATCTCAGGCCTTAGCCCTTGGAGAACTCAGGGTACGCTTCCATACCCAGCTCGCCCATATCCAGGCCGTTGATCTCTTCTTCCTCGCCAACCCGCAGGCCGACGGTGGCCTTGAGGATCGAGAACAGGATGAAGCTGACGACGAACACGAAGGCACCGATCGCAGCAAAGCCGATGATCTGAGTGACAAAGGACGCGTCACCGTTGGTCCAGGCCACGATGAAGGTGCCCCAGAAACCGGCGATCAGGTGAACCGGGATCGCACCAACCACGTCGTCGATCTTCATACGGTCCAGCATCGGGACGGTGAACACAACGATCACACCACCGATTGCACCGATGATCAGCGCCTGGAACAGCGACGGAGCCAGCGGTTCAGCGGTGATCGAGACCAGACCGGCCAGCGCGCCGTTCAGCACCATGGTCAGGTCGACCTTGCCATACATGACCTGCGTCAGGATCAGCGCGGCGACGGCACCGGCTGCTGCAGCCATGTTGGTGTTGGCAAAGATGCGGCTGATATCGGCCATGTCACCGATGGTGCCCATTGCCAGCTGCGAGCCGCCGTTGAAGCCGAACCAACCAAGCCACAGGATGAATGTACCCAGAGTGGCCAGCGCAAGGTTCGAGCCCGGGATCGGAACAACCTTGCCGTCCTTGTTGTACTTGCCAATACGTGGGCCCAGTACGATCGCACCTGCAAGCGCTGCAAAACCACCAGCGGCGTGGACCAGAGTCGAGCCAGCAAAATCGCTGAAGCCCATCTCGGACAGCCAGCCACCGCCCCACTGCCAGGACGCTTCAATCGGGTAGATCACACCGGTCAGGACGATAACGAAGATGAAGAAGGGCCACAGTTTGATACGCTCGGCGACGGTGCCCGACACGATCGAAGCGGTGGTTGCACAGAACATCAACTGGAAGAAAAAGTCCGACCCGACAGAGGCATAGGACAAATCGGTTTCCACGCCGTCCAGACCCACCGGCTCGAGCGAGGTGGGCGAGAATGCGCCGAGGATGCCGGGGATCGTCCAGCCATCGCCGGGATACATCAGGTTGAAGCCAACCAGCCAGTACATGATGGCGGCGAATGAAAACAGGCCCATGTTCTTGACCAGCTGCATGGCAACGTTCTTGGAACGCACCAGACCGGCTTCGAGCATGGCAAAGCCGGCCGCCATCCAGAACACCAGAAAACCGCCCATCAGGAACAGCAGCGAAGTCAGGATATATTGCGTATGCTGCGCGGTTTCGCCGCCAGCGGCCTCTTGCGCAAGGCCCATCTGCGGCAGCGCAAAAAGTGCGGCAGCAGGGATGAGAGATTTCATCAGGTTCATGTGTCTTCCTCGAATTGAGTCTAAGTGGCGGCGCTTACAGCGCTTCCTCGTTGGTTTCCCCGGTCCGCACGCGCAGCGCCTGCTCGACATCGAGGACAAAGATCTTGCCGTCGCCGATCTTGCCGGTCTTGGCGGTGTTGGTGATGGTCTCAACGATCTGGTCGGCCATGGTTGCGGGCACCACGATTTCCAACTTGATCTTGGGTACAAAATTCACGGCGTACTCTGCGCCGCGATAAATCTCGGTGTGACCGGATTGCGAGCCGAAGCCCTTGATTTCGGTCACCATCATGCCGCGCACGCCAGCCTGGGTCAGTGCTTCGCGCACCTCCTCGAGCTTGAACGGCTTGATTGTCGCAATGATCAGTTTCACGTCTGTCCCCTCTGTTACCCCGGCGAGGCCGGTATTTTGCACGTGCAGAAAAAAGCGTGACGCCGCTCGTTAGGGAACGATTCCGGGGCTGTCACGCAGCGGAAAAGATCCCGAAGTTGCACATTTTTTGCACAAATAGGGTGTGGTGATTAAAAAATAGGCACAAAAACGAGGGGAAATACCGGTATTTCACACCTCTACAGCGGGCTTTCACCAAGGTATGGTGACGCAAAAGCATAATCGGGCAGAGTTTGAGCATGACTGAGTCCAAGCGCCGCAAACCGACACTGGTCGCGGACAAAAGATACCCGTCCAAAGGGCGCAAACCCACGGCGACCAAACGCTCGGCCAAACCGGCAGGCAAAAAATCGACCGCGCGCAAAACCGCGCCACGCAAGACTGCGCGCAAGAAAACACGCCGCAGTTCGGGCGGTAGGGGCGGGGGTGTTTTCCGCCGTCTGTTCCGGTGGCTCTGGCGGCTGTTCTGGGGGATCACGTGGCGTGTGGGCGCTGTTGCGGTTCTGTTGCTGGCGCTGGCGATTGGTGTTGTCTATACCTCGTTGCCCGATGTCGACGCCCTGCTGGACGGGCGTGCGAAGGGATCGGTGACGCTGTTGGATCGCGATGGCAAGGTGTTTGCATGGCGCGGCGACCAGTTTGGCGGGGTCATCACGGCGGATACGGTTTCACCCCATCTCAAGAACGCTGTGATCGCGACCGAGGACAAACGCTTCTACCGCCATTTCGGCGTCAGCCCCCGCGGGGTTGCCAGCGCCGTGCGGATCAACCTGAGCGAAGGGCGCGGGCCGTTGTCAGGCCACGGTGGATCGACCATAACGCAGCAGACCGCAAAGCTGCTGTGTCTGGGTGTGCCTTATGATCCCGCCGCGTGGGAATCGGAGGCGGCATATGAGGCCGATTGCCGTCAGGGCTCGCTGTGGCGGAAAGCGAAAGAAGCGGTCTATGCGATGGCGATGGAGGTGAAATACTCCAAGGATGAAATCCTGACCATCTATCTGAACCGGGCCTTTCTGGGCGCAGGTGCGCGCGGGTTCGAGGCCGCCAGCCAGCGCTATTTCGGCATTTCCGCGGCCGAGGTCAGCCCGGCAGAGGCCGCTATGCTGGCCGGTCTTCTGGTGGCGCCGACGCGCTATGCCCCAACCAATAACCTGCAACGCTCGCAGGATCGGGCGCGCTTGGTCGTCGGTCTGATGGAGGATCAGGGTTATCTGAGTGCAGCGCAGGCCAGCGAGGCCCGCAGCCGTCCGGCAGAGCTGTCCGAGGCGGCAGCGGCACGCGCTGGCGGCTATTTCGCCGATTGGGTCATGGCCAGCGGGCCCGAATTCTTTACGCGCAACACCACCGAGGATGTGGTGATCCGCACAACGCTGGATCAACGGCTGCAGACATCGGCAGAAGAGGCGCTGAAGTATATTTTCCAGGAGAAGGTGCGCGAAGGATCAAAGGCGCAGGCCGCGATTGTGGTGATGTCCGCCGATGGCGCGGTGCGGGCCATGGTTGGCGGGCGCAAGACGAGGGTGTCGGGTGCCTTCAACCGGGCGACGCAGGCGCTGCGCCAGACCGGGTCTTCGTTCAAACCCTTTGTCTATGCCACCGCGCTTGAACTGGGCTATTCACCGCTGGATACGGTGATGGATGAACCCTATTGCGTGGATATACCGGGTTCGGGTCAGTGGTGCCCCAAGAACTATACGAACAAGTTCTATGGCCGGGTGACGCTGGCGGATGCGCTGAAGAACTCTTTGAACATTCCAGCCGTCAAGGTCGCTGAAATCTCGGGGTTGGAGAATGTGCGCACGGTTGCCGCCGGTTTCGGTATAGCTAATGATCTGGCCGAGGGGCCTGCGCTGGCGTTGGGCGCGTCCGAAAGCACATTGATCGAGATGACCGGAGCGTATGCGGGTATCCTGAACGGCGGCTCGTCGGTGGAACCTTATGGCCTGACCGAATTGAAGCTGCTGGGCGAGACTGAGCCGGTGATGGTGACAACAACCGGGATCGGCGAACGCGTGATCAATGACAAGGCCGCCAAGCAGCTGACGTGGATGATGGAACGTGTTGTGTCCGAAGGCACCGGTGGCCGCGCGAAGCTGCCGGGTTGGCAGGTGGCGGGCAAGACCGGTACTACGCAGGCCGCGCGGGATGCGTGGTTTATCGGTTTCACGGCGGATTACGTGGCAGGGGTCTGGATGGGGTATGATGACAATACGCCTCTGTCCGGTGTGACCGGTGGTGGGCTGCCTGCGGAAATCTGGAAGGAAACGATGGTGCGCGTGACCGAGGGAATGACACCAACGCCTCTGCCGATGCTGGCACCGGATCCACCGGTCAGAACCGCGCAACCGCAGCAACAACGCCGCAAGAAGGAAACCGGTTTGGACCGGGCGATCAACAACCTGCTGAACAACATCTTCGGTAATTGACCCGGCAAAGAAAAAGGCGGTGCGCTGGGTACCGCCTTTGCTATTCCCATGGACGCCGGATCAGAGGCTGTCGTCCAACGCCACCAGAATCGCGTCACCCATTTCCGCGGTCGAGACCGGCTGAACGCCCTCTTCAGCCAGCAGATCCGCGGTGCGGACACCATCGGCCAGAACCTTTTCGATCGCGCCTTCCAGACGGTCGGCCTCATCCCCCTGATCAAAGCTGTAGCGCAACGCCATTGCAAAGCTGAGGATACAGGCGATGGGGTTGGCTTTGCCCTGACCTGCGATATCGGGGGCCGAGCCGTGCACCGGTTCATACATCGCCTTTGGACGGCCATTGGCCATTGGGGCACCCAGTGACGCGGATGGCAGCATCCCCAACGAGCCGGTCAGCATCGCGGCGCAATCCGACAGCAGGTCGCCGAACAGGTTATCGGTGACGATAACATCGAATTGCTTGGGTGCGCGCACCAGCTGCATCGCGCCGTTGTCGGCATACATATGGCTCAGCTCGACCTCTGGGTAATCCTGGCCAACGCGGTCTACGACCTCGCGCCACAGGATGCCCGATTCCATGACGTTGGCCTTCTCCATCGAGCAAAGTTTCTTGTTCCGGCGCATCGCCAGTTCAAAGGCCGAGCGCGCGGCGCGCTCGATCTCGGATTCGGTATAGCGCTGGGTGTTGATCCCCACGCGTTCGTTGCCTTCGTTGAAGATGCCGCGTGGCTCACCGAAATAGACGCCCGAGGTCAGCTCGCGCACAATCATGATGTCCAGCCCGGCCACAACGTCGGGTTTCAGAGACGAGAAATCGGCCAGCGCGTCAAAGCACTGCGCCGGGCGCAGGTTCGAGAACAAGTCCATTTCCTTGCGCAGGCGCAGCAACCCGCGTTCGGGCTTTACGCTGAAATCCAGATCGTCGTATTTGGGGCCGCCAACAGCGCCCAGCAGAACCGCGTCGACCTCTTGCGCCTTGGCCATGGTTTCATCCGACAGCGGCTTGCCATGCGCGTCATAGGCCGCACCGCCGACCAGATCCTCGCTCACGTCAAAGTGAAGATCACGCTTGGCACCGAACCAATCGATAACTTTGCGCACTTCGGCCATGACTTCGGGGCCAATTCCGTCTCCGGGCAGGATGAGGAGCGAAGGGTTGGACATGAACGATCTCCTTGCGTTTCGTTGCACAGGCCCTAGCGTTTGCGGGACATCGGGTCAATGAGACGTACCCGCCAAAACGTGAGGAATAGACATGCTGACACCGGGAAACCCGGCCCCATCGCTCAAAATTGAAACCGTGGGCCACGGTCTTTTCGATATCGAGCGCGACGCAGGCGAGAACGGCACGCTGGTCATCCAGTATCGGGGCCTGCATTGCCCGATCTGCATTCGCCAGATGGGCGAAGTCGAAGCGGTGCTGGATGACCTCGCCGAACTGGGTATCGAGGTGATCATGATCACCACGGATACAGGCGATCGTGCTGCGGAAACCGTCGAGAAAGCGGGGGTTTCGAAGCTGCGCGTCGGGTACGGCCTTTCGATGGCCGAGGCAGGTGATCGCTGGGGGCTGAACATCTCGGTGGCACGCGAAGGCAGCGCAGAACCTGCGCTGTTTGCCGAGCCCGGGCATTTCTATATCAAGCCCGATCAGACGCTGCATTATGTCTGGCAGCAGACGACGCCTTTTGCTCGTCCACCAATGTCCGAGATTGTCGGTGGGCTGAAATTCACCCTCGCGAATGATTACCCCGCACGCGGCACATATACAGGCGCGCTTTAGGCGTATTGCAATCTGGCCTTTAACCCGTCGGCTAACAAGTCCCAGACTCTGCGAATGCGCGGGGTCTGGCGCATGGCCTGCGGCGCAGCCAGCCAGACCGGCAGAACCGGTATCTCGACATCAATATCCAGCACCTCAATCCCAGGGTCGGCTTTCGCGATGCTGAGCTGGCCGAAACCGATGCCGCAGCCGGCACGGATTAGCTGCCAATAGGTGGTCTGGTTATCGCACCGGGTGGCAAAGCTGTTACGGCTGGCGGGCCAGCCTTTGTCGCGCATGGCGGTGATGATGTCCTGATTGGCGTCAAATCCCACCAGATCATGCTGCATCAGATCCTCAGGCGTAGACGGAGACCCACGGCGTTGCAGATAGGATCGAGCAGCGCAGAAACATAGAGGAACCTCTCCGATGTGCCTGGCCACGATGTCGATCTGCGCGGGGCGATACATGCGCACGGCGATATCGGCTTCTCTGAACAGCAGGTTCTCGCTGGTGTCCGACGCGACCAGTTCAAGCTGAATCGCCGGTTCTGCCTGACGGATCAGGGCAAGGATCGGGGGCAGCAGATGATGAGATACAAAGACCGAGGCGGTGATGCGAACGGTCCCCTCAAGCCGCTGCGCCTGCCCCGCCGCTGTCAGCCCCAGCGCATTGACGGCGCTGCGCATCTGTTGAGCCATCGGTAATACCTGCTGTCCAACCTCGCTGAGCGTCAGCCCCCGCGCATGCCGCTCGAACAGGGGCACGCCCAGTTCTTCTTCAAGCGCATGCACTTGCCGCCCCAGTGTCGGCTGGCTGCGCCCCAGCAGCCGGGCGGCCGCTGAAAGCGACCCGGTTTCGGCCACCGCCAGAAAGCTTTGGATCAGGGACCAGTCAGACAGTTGCAGAGGTTTAGTCATTCAAAAATGAATACATGATCTGCATTCTTCAGCAATTCCCCAATGTGTGCGAATGGCTATATTCGCAGATCAGGAGGGACAGATGCAACAGACAGCACTTATTCTTGGGGCCTCGGGGCGTTTTGGCCGCAATGCTGTTCAGGCGTTTTCCGATGCGGGCTGGGACGTGCGGCGTTTCAACCGCGCCGTGGATGATTTGAGAAGCGCGGCCAGCGGCATGGATGTAATCGTGAACGCTTGGAACCCGCCGTATCCGGATTGGGCGCGCCAAGTTCCCGCGCTGCACCGCGACGTGATTGCGGCCGCCGAGGACAGCGGGGCCACCGTTATTGTCCCGGGCAATGTTTACGTATTCAGCCCAGACACAGCGGCCCCGTGGTCCGCTGAAACACCGCAGCTGGCTGAAAACCCGCTGGGCCGTATTCGCATTGCGATGGAGGCGGCCTATCGGGCTTCGTCGGCGCAGACGATCTTGCTGCGGGCGGGGGATTTCATCGACACTGCGGCTTCGGGGAACTGGTTTGATCAGGTTCTGACCAAGCATCTGGACCGCGGTCGTTTGGTTTATCCGGGCAACCCCGATGTTGCACATGCCTGGGCCTATCTGCCTGATCTGACGCGCGCCGCCGTTGCATTGGCCGCGCGGCGGGCCGAGCTGCCGCGCTATAGCGATGTTGCATATGCTGGCTACACGCTGACGGGCAATCAGCTGGCACAGGCTTTGTCCCGTGTGACGGGGCAAACGATCAAGCTGCAGCAGATGGGGTGGTGGCCGCTGCGTCTGGCCCGTCCGTTCTGGCGCATGGCACCGCATTTGCTTGAGATGCGGTACCTTTGGAACACGCCGCACCACCTAGATGGCAGGTGTTTCGACACTCTGCTGCAGGGCTTTGCGCAGACAGACCTGGACACCGCATTGCGACGTGCCATTTCCGGGCGTGATACAGACCCCACCGGATAGGTCGGTGATACGCGAGTTCGATCGCGCGGCCCGGAGACTGGCGTACTGTCACAAAGTTGCTGTTGAAAGTGGAGCGCACCCACTCAAAGACTATTCGAATAAGTTTGGAGCCCCGGTGTATCGGGGTTGGGGTGGTGATCCCACCGGCAGTTCAGCGGGGCAACAGATCGACCCAAACTAGCCGATGGCGGCTGGCGGCTTCGGCGGCCGCACGCTCTGACGGCGGGGGCCAGTAGACGCCCGATCCCTGGATCGCCCAATCTGCCGAAGGTAGAACATAGTCAACGCGCATTTCGCCAACCCCTTTCCAAAAAACCGTCGCTGACGATCCTGCGGCATCTGTCGGCACCGGGTCTTGCAGCAGAGGGTGGCTCAGCAGGCTATGTATCGCTTCTTTGCGACCCTCGCCGCGAGATGGGTCGAGATTGGCGTCCCCTGCGATGATAAAGCGGTCTGAAGGGGCGGGTCCGAGGTTCTGGTCGAGCACCGCAGACCACAACCGAATCTCATCCCGGTTGCGCAATCCGTTTCGGTCTTCGGGGCCGTCGAACACCGGCGGGCTGGCATGGAAGGTCATTAAATCGACACGACCGGCAGGGGTGATGATGGGAATGATCCAATGCGCGGTCGAGGACAGGCGCTGTATCTTTTGCGCCCGATCCGAAGGGAAGGCGCCCTCCCGCGAAACAGGAAGTTCCGCGCCCGGTAGATCGCGCCAGAGCAGATCGGAATATGACTGCACCTGATCCGATACGATATCATAGCGCGACAGCACAGCCAGCCCTCCCTGACCTGTGAATCGCCCCCAACCCTGAGCGTCGCCCGGTCCGCCGGTTCGGCCATCTCCGTCCAGATCGATCGCGGTTTCAATCCCCGAATTGGGCTGTGCTGCAAAGCTATGGGTATAGCTCAGCCCGGCATCTCCCAACGCATCCTGTAGAGCCGACAGCGTCAGCCCCTCCAGATCCCAATCGATCCCCTGCAAGGCCACAATGTCCGGTCGCGTTTCAGCAAGCACCTCGATCACCGCATCGACCTGTGCATCGCCGCGCCGGATATCGCGCAGCAACAGGCCGGGGCCGTCTCGGCTGAGTTCCGTGTTGTAGGTGGCTACGCGCAATGGCTCTGCCTGTGCCGCAAGCGGCAGCAACAGCACAAAGAGGGCGCGGATCATGCGATCTGCGTGGTCTCGGACGTGGAGTATGCGCGGCGCTTTTCAACAATCAGGCTGGCGATGCGCAGCGTCGCCATTCCCCGCATAATCATGCTGGCGGGCAAGAACGCCCAGGCGCAAAGAGTCCAGATCAGGGTCTGCGGGTTGCTGAGCGCTATAGGCGTCGCAAAGGTGGCCAGCAGCTTGATCACGCCCGGGATCAGGAAGGGCAACAACGCACCAATGGCGATATTCAGCCGCCCGTCCCGCTGTAGGCGGGCGACAACATCGCCGCCCTTGGTCGGGTCGAACAGGGGCAGGTTGGTCCAGACATTGAATGCCCCGTTGCCGGTCGGCCAGCCCCGCAGTTTCACGGCGTAGGCAAAGCTGGCGATGGTCACCAAAGCGGCCACATAGGCGATGCTGGCAGAGATGCGGACCAGTTCGATCAGAGGCTGGCTGGCATTATCGGGAAGCATCAGAACCACGAGGCGCACGGGCGAGTAGGGGAAATCTGCCACATTCGCGACCATCAGGCCGGTCGAATAGAACAGGCTGGTCATCTGCGTTGGCGCATAGACGTTCTTGCAGATCATGGTCAGGAACGTGACCATCGAAACAAGCCCAACAAAGCGCAGGCGGTTCACGGGCGGGGCGTCACGGAATTCGATAAAGCTGGGAAAGGCCGAGTTGTATTCGGAGAACGTCAAAAGGAATGCGAGAATCGCAAGGAACACCACAATCTCGGTGCCGTTCGATGTCGAAGCTGGCAGGTACAACGCGGGGGTGAGCACCATCAGAGCCACCAAAATTCCACGTATCGCCGCCCCCGTGGTGCGTGCAATCACAATCCGAACCCTTTTTTCCAAACCGGAGCTGCCAATTCTAAAGTCGGCTTCGCTTCCAAGCTTGTGCTCACCGTTCTTTTTACTGACGGTTACCTCGTTATCGCTAAGATTGACGATAAGCGGTATTTCGCTCAAGCCGCTGTGCAGAAAACACGCAATTTCGGGCAAAATGATGGCGCAACTGGTGCGGGATTGCATCATTTTTGACGCAAATCGGGCGTGTATCTCAAAGTGAGACCTAAATCTGGTATGTTCTTAGATTTCAACCCCTAAAAGAAGATGGGGCCGCTCTTGCGACCCCATCAGGTTGAGTATCCACAGATTCGCCCACAAGAATCAGACCCAGGGGCGGGCCTGACTCGCGTGATCTTCGAATTTGTCGATGTGATGATCTTTCTCCATGGTCAGGCCGATATCGTCCAGACCGTTCAGCAGGCAGTGCTTGCGGTGTGGATCGATGTCGAATTCGATGACCACACCATCCGAAGTTGTGATCTGCTGATCTTCCAGATGCACGGTCATCCGGGCGTTCTCGCCCTTGTGCGCGTCTTCCATCAGGATCGCGTGATGTTCTTCCTCGACGACAATGGGCAGGATGCCGTTTTTGAAGCAGTTGTTGAAGAAGATGTCGGCGAAGCTGGTCGAGATCACGACCTTGATGCCGAAATCCTTGATCGCCCAAGGCGCGTGTTCCCGCGATGAGCCGCAGCCGAAATTGTCACCAGCGACCAGAATCTCGGTATTGCGATAAGCGGGTTTGTTCAGGACGAAATCCTCGTTCTCGCCGCCATGCTCGTGATAGCGCATCTCGTCAAACAGCACGACGCCAAGGCCGGACCGTTTGATGGTTTTCAGGTGCACTTTGGGAATGATCATATCGGTGTCGATATTGATCAGCGGCATCGGGGCGGCCACCCCGTGGACTTTTTCAAACTTTTCCATCTCTACACTCCTGCGGGGTAGGGCCGCGCCCGTGCCTCGCGTTTAAGCTTCTTTCGCTTCGGTTGTTTCGTCTTTGGGTGCGTTCTTGACGAAGAAGGCCATGAAGACCAGGCCAAACCCGTTGAACAGCATCTCGATGCCCAGGAAGATTCCCAGGATGCTCAGCAATGCCTGCGGTTCCTGTCCGACATAGCTCCAGATGATGCCTGCCAGAATGATCGACAGCACACCCGAGATGATGGTCGGCCAGAAGAACTGTGTGCCCTTCATCTGGAATGACAGGATGATCCGCGCGATGCCGCCTGCCATGAACAGGATCAGCATCACGGTTGCCAGTGTCAGCGTGCCCTGCAGCGGGTGATCCAGGAAGGACCAGCCCAGAAACAGCATGACCGCACCCATGATGAGTGACAGGATCTTGTTGCCAACGCCTTCGACGGTGAAGCCGCCGATGACCTGCAAGACGCCCGAGATCAGTAGCAACACACCAGTCACGACCGTGACGGCTACGGATGCCACCACAGGCGCGCCCAGCACAAAGATGCCGAACGCTATGGACAGAAGCCCCAGCAGGAGCCATTTGATCCAGTCACTCATTTGTTCAATCCCTCAAATATCTAGATATGAGCGGACCTTACATCAATTCACGAACGTCTGTAAGACGTCCCGTGATCGCCGCTGCGGCGGCCATCGCGGGGCTTAGCAGGTGGGTCCGTCCACCCCGTCCTTGACGCCCTTCGAAGTTGCGGTTCGAGGTCGCGGCGCAGCGCTCACCCGGTTGCAACTGATCGGGGTTCATCGCCAGACACATGGAACAACCCGCCAGACGCCATTCAAACCCGGCCTCTTTGAAGATGTCGGCCAGACCTTCTTCTTCGGCCTGAGCCCGAACAAGGCCCGAGCCGGGCACGACCATGGCGCGCATGCCTTCCTTGATCTTTTTGCCTTTCAGGATTTCGGCTGCAGCGCGCAGATCTTCGATCCGGCCATTGGTGCACGATCCGATGAAGACTGTGTCGACCTCGACTTCGCTCAGCTTCTGACCCGCTTCCAGACCCATATACTCAATCGAGCGACGGGCCGCGTCGACCTTGCCGCCTTCGAAATCTTCGGGGTGCGGGACGGTCGCGGTGATCGGTAGAACATCCTCGGGGCTGGTGCCCCACGTCACGACCGGCGCGATGTCTTCACCGCGCAGGGTCACGACCTTGTCGAAATGCGCGCCCTCATCTGTATAGAGCGTTTTCCACCAATCCATCGCTGCTTCCCACTGGGCGCCTTTCGGGGCATGGGGGCGGCCTTTGACATATTCGAACGTGGTCTCATCCGGCGCGATCAGGCCCGCGCGTGCGCCGCCTTCGATGGCCATGTTGCAGACGGTCATACGACCTTCCATCGACAGATCGCGGATCGCTTCACCACAATATTCGATGACATAGCCGGTGCCGCCAGCGGTGCCAGTCTCACCAATTACGGCCAGAGTGATGTCCTTGGCGGTCACGCCCGGCTGCAGTTTGCCGGTGATCTCGACCTTCATGTTCTTGGACTTCTTCTGGATCAGGGTCTGGGTGGCCAGAACATGCTCAACCTCGGACGTCCCGATGCCGTGGGCCAGAGCACCAAACGCGCCGTGGGTAGCGGTGTGGCTGTCGCCGCAAACAACGGTCATGCCGGGCAGGGTCCAGCCTTGCTCGGGGCCGACGATGTGAACGATACCCTGACGGACGTCGTGCACAGGATAGTAGTGGATGCCGAAATCTTTGGCGTTCTTGTCCAGCGCTTCGACCTGAATGCGCGATTCGGGGTTTTCGATCCCGTTCACGCGGTCCGGCGTGGTTGGAACGTTGTGGTCCGGCACAGCAATCGTCTTTTCCGGTGCGCGCACCTTGCGGCCCGCCATGCGCAGGCCTTCGAACGCCTGCGGGCTGGTCACTTCGTGCACCAGATGGCGGTCGATATAAAGCAGGCAGGTGCCATCATCGGCTTCATGCGCGACATGGGCATCCCAGATCTTGTCATAGAGTGTTTTGGGGGACATCTGTCCTCTCCCCGTATGTAAATGAGAAATAGCTGGCGAGGTGGCTTAGGCCGCGGATAGCCGGGCCAGAACCGTGCGGGCAGCCCCAAAGAACCGTTCGCGCAGGCGCGCGCGATCTTCCAGGTTCTGCTGTTGGGCCACATTGAGTCTCATGCGCACCAGATATAACGGGGTTTGCCGTCAATCAAGGTTCAATCCGGGTACGGGCTTGCATCCCCTCACACGGATGGCCAAGCTGATGGCCATGAACCAGGATCTGTTACCGGAAACGCTGTCCGAGCTTTTTGCCAATATGACGGCGGCCTTCTCAGCACAATTCTCAAATCTGATCGAACTGGTCGTTACGCCGGGGTGGCGGCAATACCAGCTGGTCATTATCCTGTTCCTCTGGCTGCTGGCTTTCTTGCTGAGGCTTCTGACCCAAAACCGGTGGGAGGCATGGGCCCGCGCCCGCATCGGCTGGCCGAAATGGCGGCTGCGCATTCTTATCCAACTGATGCGACGCCTGACGCTGGTCTATTTCGTGATGCTGTCCTGGGGTCTTTATTGGGTGATGCAGCAGACGACATGGCCCTCGCGCAGCTACATCATCGGTGTTTTCGCCACGCTGGCTGCGGCCTGGCTGGCGATTGCGCTGGTCTCGCGATTAGTCCGCAACCGCACGCTGAGGCAGATCTTCAAGTGGTCGATGTGGGTCTATGCCACTCTGATTGCGCTGAACCTGACCGATGACGTGGCCGGGTTTCTGGATGGTGTCGCGATTTCCATCGGGGATTTGCACATCTCGGCGCTGGGCATTCTCAAGGCGATTTTGCTGATCGGTATTCTGCTGACGCTGGCGCGGCTTGGAACACGCGCCGCCGAGCGGGGTCTGAAAAACAATGACGACATCACGCCTTCGATGCAGGTGCTGTTGGCCAAAGGCATCCAGGTGCTGCTGTATGGCGCGGTTTTCATGGCCGCGATCCGCACGCTTGGGTTTGACCTGACCGGCATTGCACTGCTGTCCGGTGCGATAGGTGTGGGGATCGGGTTCGGGCTGCAGAAGGTGGTCTCGAACCTAATTTCTGGCATCATCATTCTGATGGACCGGTCGATCAAGCCCGGCGATGTGATCTCGCTGGGGGATACGTTCGGCTGGATCAACTCACTGGGCGCGCGCTATGTCTCGGTGGTGACGCGGGATGGGCGGGAATATCTGATCCCGAACGAAGACCTGATCACCAATCAGGTGGTGAACTGGTCGCATTCGGACAAGTTCGTGCGGCTGGATCTGAATTTCGGCACCAGTTACGGCGATGACCCGCACAAGGTTCGCGCCACGGCCATCCGGTCGGTGAAAACCGTGGGTCGGGTGCTGAGCGGAGGGTCACATGAGCCGGTCTGCCATATCATAGGGTTCGGCGACAGCAGCGTGGACTATGTCCTACGGTTCTGGATCAGCGATCCGACCAAGGGGCTGACCAATATCCGGGGCAATGTCTACCTGGCCCTTTGGGATGCGTTTCAGGCCGAAAACATTTCGTTGCCGTTCCCGCAGCGCGAGGTGCGGCTGCTGCCGGACGACGCAGACGCGCAACAGCTCGCCAAAGAGTGAGGGGGCGTCACGGCCCAGCGCCGCCTGTTCATTGAAATGTTGCATTCCCCTTGTTACCTTAATAGGACCCCAGCGCCGGGGATTTGGCGGCGCGCAGCAAAGGAGGACTATGTCCTGTCTCTACATGCACAGGCGGGTTTGCCCGCCGATGACGGGGCCAGTGTGATGGCCCACTCTCAGTCAATCAGCGACAAGCTGCTTGAACGTATCCTTTCCTCACTTTCCGATGACAAGGCCGAAGACGTCGTGCAGATCAACCTGCAGGGCAAGTCTTCTGTTGCGGATCACATGGTAATTGCCTCGGGTCGGTCGACCCGTCAGGTCGCAGCCATGGCGGAAAAGCTGACGGATCGCATCAAGCAGGAATTCGGTTTCACCTCGAAGGTCGAAGGCAAGGATGCCGGCGACTGGGTGCTGATCGATACGGGCGACGTGGTCGTTCATATCTTCCGCCCCGAAGTGCGTGAATTCTATCAGCTGGAAAAGATGTGGCTGCCTCAGGGCGGCAGCGCCTCAGCGAACTGAGGCGCCATCCCGGTCCGTATTGAGGGGCCGGAGGCGAGAGAGATATGCGGATCAGCATAGTTGCGGTCGGGCGATTGCGCGCCGGACCGGAGAAGTCCCTGCTTGATAATTACCTGACCCGATTTGACCGGACCGGCCGCGGTCTGGGCCTTGGTCCCGCGCGGATGATTGAGGTCGAGGACAAGAAAAACGCAGGTATGGGAGCCGAGGCTGCGTTATTGCGCAAGGCGCTGCCCAAAGGAGCTGTGATCTGTACGCTGGACGAGCGCGGGCGGGTGCTGTCTTCGCCAGACTTTGCGAACAAGCTGGGCAAATGGCGCGACGCCGGTCGGCAGGATCTGGCGCTGATCATTGGCGGAGCAGACGGAATCGATCCCTCACTGCGCGCCGAGGCAGATTTTTCGATCTCGTTCGGGTCGATGGTCTGGCCCCATATGCTGGTCCGTGTGATGCTGGCCGAGCAACTGTATCGGGCTGCAACCATCCTCTCGGGCGGCCCTTATCACCGGGTCTGAGACATGGCGCAGCTTCTGATCGTTTACCATTCGCGCACAGGCGGGGCCCGGCAGATGGCCGAGGCCGCAGCCGAGGCCGCGCGAGATGAGGCTGATACGATCCTGAAAACCGCCGATCAAGCGGGGCCGGAGGATCTGCTGGCCGCCGACGGCTATATCTTCTGCGCCCCCGAGAATCTGGCGGCAATTTCGGGTCTGATGAAGGAGTTTTTCGATCGCAGCTACTATCCCGTTCTAGGCCGGATCGAAGGTCGCCCCTATGCCCAGATGATATGTGCCGGGTCCGACGGGCAGAACGCGGCCCGTCAGATCGCCCGCATCGCAACTGGCTGGCGGCTGAAAGAGGTGCAGCCGCCGCTGATCCTCTGCACCCACGCGCAAACGCCCGAGGCTATTCTGGCCGAAAAGACCATTCCACAGGATCAACTGGACCAATGCCGAGAGATCGGCGCGGCGCTGGGCGCGGGTCTGACGTTGGGCGTGTTCTAGTTCAAATCAATCACAAAGGTTTCTTTGGCCCAGCCATCCACATTGGTGCGGGCCTGCACCTGCACCTGAGACGTGCCTGCCGGGATCGCGACACCGCTGAGTGACCGGGTAAAGGGCTGTTCATTCTCATGCGGGTGATGCAGCACGCGCATCCCCAGCTCTGCCCCCTCCATATCCAGCACGCGCCAGCCGTCGGCATAATCGTCCCAGCCGGTTTCCGGATGCGAGACGGTCACGTCGAATCGCCAGGTATCGCCGCTCTGGCTGGCGGTGACGTTCTCGATGACGGGATCATCGGCAAGGGCGGGGCTGGCCAGAAGGGCGGCAAGAATCACATATCGCATAGCGTGAATGTACGGGTTTGCAGGCCGAATTGGGATCACGACTGTGTGTGGGTGCCCTGTTTCATCAGGATCGACCGCGATTGCGAGGCAAATTCGCGGCGATAGAGAACACCAAAGGTGATCGCCGCGCCGATCATCAGGGCGACCGGGCCAAGGATCCACGCGAGCGAGGCCAGCGCGAAATAGGTCGCCCGCAAGGCGCGGTTGAAGCTGCGGGCGGCAGTGACGCAGATTTCGGCCGCCTGTGCGGCACGCGGATAAGCGGCGGGGTCTTCGGGTTCATTGGGCACCGCTGCCATCAGGATCGCGCAATATCCGAATAAACGATGCGCCCAGACATATTTGAGGAAGGCATTCGCGAGAAAAAGGATTACAATCAATATCTTGATCTCCCATACCACAGCGGGTGCGCTGCCGATGGCCAGATCGTTGGCGACACCGGCCAGACGTTCGGTGTTGCCCAACAGCGCCAAACCGCCCCCTATCGCGATCATGGTCGTCGAGGCGAAAAACGTGCTGCCCTGTCGCATCGCCGCAACGACCTGCGCGTCGAACATGCGGGGCTGCCGCGTTACCATTTCCCGCATCCAGCCACGCCGAAAATCATCCATCATCATCGCGACGGATTGTTTGTGGGGCGATGGGTTCTCGATCCGCCAACCGATCCCCAGCCACGCGCCAAGCAGCAGGGCGATGGCCAGGTAATCCAGCGGTGAGAACAGGGCTGCGCGGTCGATCCAGGTCATGGCGCGACAGTAGGCGGGCGGATGCGAACTTGCCAGATGGATAAATTGGTAATATTATTTTACCAAATTGGAGGTCAGCCATGGAAATGCCCACCCCAAACCCCGCCGTTTTGCGCCGCAAAGCCCAGCTTGTCACGCGTCTGTCGCGGGTTTTGCCCAAGGATGCGATCATTCATGATCCGGCCGAGACCCGTGCCTATGAGTGTGACGCTCTGACCGCCTATCGCTGCCCGCCGATGCTGGCTGTGCTGCCGTCGAATACGCAGGAGGTCTCGGACGTTCTGCGCATCTGTCATGACGAAGGGGTGCCGGTGGTGCCACGCGGGTCGGGCACCTCGCTGGCTGGGGGGGCCTTGCCCACCGCCGATTGCGTCATTCTGGGCGTGGCGCGGATGAATGAGGTGCTGGAGGTCGATTATGACAATCGCTTCATCAAGGTGCAGACCGGCCGGACCAACCTGAGCGTCACCGGCGCGGTGGAGGAACAGGATTTCTTTTACGCGCCCGACCCGTCCTCGCAACTGGCCTGCGCGATTGCAGGCAATATCGCAATGAACTCAGGCGGGGCGCATTGTCTGAAATACGGCGTGACGACGAACAACCTGCTGGGCGTGACCATGGTGATGATGGATGGTCGCGTGGTCGAGATCGGCGGTGCCCATCTGGATGCCCCGGGGCTGGACCTTCTGGGCGTGATCTGCGGGTCGGAAGGGCAACTGGGTGTCGTGACCGAGGCCACGCTGCGTATCCTGCGCAAGCCCGAGGGGGCGCGGCCCGTCCTGATGGGGTTTGATGACAATGAGGTCGCGGGGCAATGTGTCTCTGATATCATCAAATCGGGCATTCTGCCGGTCGCGATCGAGTTCATGGACCGGTTGTGCATTCAGGCCTGCGAAAACTTTGCCCATGCCGGATATCCTGATTGCGAGGCGTTGCTGATTGTCGAAGTCGAGGGGTCAGAGGCCGAGATCGACTATCAGTTGTCAAAGATCATCGAGATCGCGAAGCGGCACAATCCGGTGGAACTGCGCGAAAGCCAATCCGCTGAGGAGAGTGCGAAGATCTGGCTTGGCCGAAAATCGGCTTTTGGCGCGATGGGGCAGATGAACGACTACATGTGTCTGGACGGAACGATTCCCGTGTCCGCCCTGCCCGCCGTGCTGCGCCGGATCGGTGAGTTGAGCGAAGACTACGGTTTGCCCGTCGGCAATGTGTTCCATGCGGGCGACGGGAACATGCATCCTCTGATCCTGTTTGACGCCAACAAGCCCGGTGATCTTGAGAAATGCGAGGCGTTTGGGGCGGAGATTCTGAAACTCTGTGTGGATGAAGGCGGGTGTCTGACCGGCGAGCATGGGGTGGGGATCGAAAAGCGCGACCTGATGCATCATCAATATGCGCCCGCCGATCTTGAGGCGCAAATGGCGGTCAAGGATGTGTTCGATCCCGCATGGCTGCTGAACCCTGCGAAGGTGTTCCCGCTGGACGTTTCCGAAGGTCGACGGATGGCCGCAGAGTAGAGGGCCCTGCCTATGTCGCACAGGCGCGGCTTCCCTCAAAGTAATCTTGAACAGAAGAAATGATATGGCACCAGAGACAGAAGCGGAACTGGCTGAACTTGTAACGGGCTTGAAGGCGCCTGTTTGCATTGTCGGGGGCGGGACACGCGGCGTAACCGGAGCAGCGCCATCGCTGAGCACTGCTGGCCTGAGTGGCATCACGCTTTATGAGCCGGGTGCATTGACGCTGGTGGCGCGGGCGGGCACGCCGCTGGCCGAGATCGAGGCTGCGTTGGAAGCGGAAGGTCAGCAATTGGCCTTTGAGCCGATGGACCATCGTGGCTTGCTGGGCTGCACGGGCGTGCCGACCATTGGCGGGGTTGTCGCGGCGAATGTTTCGGGGCCCCGGCGCATTCAGGCCGGGGCATGCCGGGATTTTCTGCTGGGTGTGCGCTTTGTTGATGGGCGCGGGCAGGTGGTCAAGAACGGTGGTCGCGTGATGAAGAACGTCACCGGCTACGATCTGGTCAAGCTGATGGCCGGGTCATGGGGCACGTTGGGCGTTTTGACCGAGGTTTCGTTGAAAGTGCTTCCCAAGCCTGATCAGGTTGCGACGCTGTCGCTTGCGGTGGGGGATGCCGAGACTGCGGTGCGTGTGCTCTCGCAGGCGTTGAAATCGCCGTTTGAGGTAAGCGGCGCAGCATATGACCCAGGTGATCAAAGGGCCTTTGTCAGAGTCGAGGGCTTTGCCGACTCGGTTGAATATCGATGTAGCAAACTGGCCGCTGACCTGCAGCAGTTCGGCCCGGTCTCGGAAGAGGCTGATCCCGCAGCGGTTTGGAACGCCATACGTGACGTGCGCGCCTTTCATGGCTCGCAAGGAGATGTCTGGCGCGTGTCGGTCAAGCCAAGTGATGCGCCAGAGGTTGCAACGCGCGCTCGTGCCGAGCAGCTGTTGTTCGACTGGGGGGGCGGATTGATCTGGATGCGTGTTGCAGCCGGTACGGATTTGAGGAACAGGCTGGGCGAATTCTCGGGTCACGCCACACTGGTGCGCGCAGAGCGTCAGACCTTCGAAACCCTGAGCCGCTTTCAGCCCGAGGCCCCGACAGTCTCGGCTCTGGCACAGGCTCTGCGCGCGAAATTCGATCCGCGCGGTTTGTTTAATCCGGGCCTGATGGGGTAGGCGATGCAAACAAGTTTTACGGAAGAGCAACTGCAGAATCCGGCAATCCAGCGCTCGAACGAGATTCTGAGGAGCTGCGTTCATTGCGGGTTTTGCACCGCGACCTGCCCCACCTATCAGGTGTTGGGCGACGAGTTGGATAGCCCCCGCGGGCGCATTTATCTGATCAAGGACATGCTGGAGAATGAGCGTGTTCCGGACGAAAAAACGGTCAAACATATCGACCGGTGCCTCTCGTGTCTGGCGTGCATGACAACCTGCCCTTCGGGCGTGCACTACATGCATCTGGTAGATCATGCGCGAGAATACATCGAAGCAAACTACAGGCGACCGCTGACAGATCGTATGCTGCGCTGGGTTCTGGCCCGGATATTGCCCTATCCGATGCGTTTCCGCTGGGCGCTGATCGGGGCAAAGCTTGGCCGTCCTTTCCGGTTTCTCATGCCGGACGCCAGGTTAAAAGCGATGTTGGATATGGCGCCGAAGCATATCCCGCCGGTCAGCCGCAACGATGATCCGCAGAGCTTCTTGCCCAAGGGACCCCGAAAGAAGCGTGTGGCCCTGATGACGGGGTGTGCGCAGAAGGCACTGAATACCGATATCAATGATGCCACGATTCGCCTGCTGACGCGTCTGGGATGTGAGGTCGTGATTGCTGACGGGGCAGGGTGCTGTGGCGCGCTGACCCATCACATGGGTAAGACCGTGGAAAGTCACCACGCGGCTGCCGCCAATATCAGGGCCTGGGTTGCCGAGATGGATGCGGACGGGCTGGACGCGATTGTCATAAACACATCCGGATGCGGTACGACGGTGAAAGACTATGGCCACATGTTCCGCAACGATCCTCTGGCGGCGGATGCCGCGCGTGTTGCAGGGATCGCGATGGATATCAGCGAGCTGCTGATGCAACTCGATCTGCCCGAACAGATGGATCAGAATTTGGTCGTCGCATATCATGCGGCCTGCTCTTTGCAACATGGCCAACAGATCAAGTCGTATCCCAAGACCCTGCTGAAAAAGACCGGATTTACCGTAGTAGAGCCTGCTGACAGCCATCTGTGTTGTGGAAGTGCCGGGACATACAACCTGATGCAGCCCGAAATCTCGGCCAAGCTGAAACAGCGCAAGCTGCAGACGCTTGAGGCCAAGAAACCGGATGTGATTGCAGCCGGAAACATCGGCTGCATGATGCAGATCGGTTCCGGCACTGCGACACCTGTTGTGCATACGGTGGAACTGTTGGATTGGGCGACCGGCGGGCCACGCCCGCGCGCCATGGCTGCTGGGCAACCGGTGGTGCCTGTTCTGCGCTGATCTTGTAGACATCACAGGGTGCTGCGCATTTCTGATATTGCCCTAATTTTGCCGCACCTCACGCGTACGACTCGGCGCTGGACCCAATGACCGGAGGCCCCCGTGCGCAATTGGATTGCGGCTTTTGTAATCAGCCTGCTGCCCTTGGTCGTGCAGGCGCAGGATACCAGACTGGAGCGCCTCGAGACCTCGCATGCCGGGCGCGCGTGGATGGCGGTTGGCCGTCTGGATATCGACGGTACAGGGTTCTGCACGGGTGCCTTGATCTCTCCCACATTGGTGCTGACGGCGGCGCATTGTCTGTTCGATAAGGTCACCAAGCAGCCCATCGACCCCGCACGGATCGAGTTTCTGGCAGGCTGGCGATTGGGGCATGCGCTGGCGTATCGGGCCGCGCTGCGCACCGTGGTGCATCCTGATTATGAATTTGATGGCGGGGCGTCGGTCACGCGTGTACGCCACGACATCGCGTTGATCGAGCTCCGACAGCCGATCCGCATCACGTCGGTCGTCCCGTTCGAAACAGGCCACCGCCCCGCGCATGGGGAAGACGTGGGCGTTGTTTCTTACGCGCACGACCGGGCCGAGGCACCCTCGCTGCAAGAGGTGTGTTCGGTGATGGCGCGGCAGGCAGGCGTTTTGGTGATGTCCTGCGATGTTGATTTCGGCGCCTCGGGCGCACCTGTCTTTTCGTTTGAAGGGGACCGCCCGCGTATCGTTTCGGTCGTCGCCGCCAAGGCTGAAATGGACGGGCGTCGCGTCGCACTGGGAACGGCGCTTGAGCAATCGTTGGAATTGCTGCAGGCCGAGTTGTCGCAAGGGCGTGGATTGCGCGCGTCGACGGGCCCGGGGTCTACAAATCTGGGGGCGAAATTTCTGAAACCATGAGCCGCATATTCCTATCCATAGTCTTGCTTGTTTCCATTTGTCTTACCGCAGCGCAGGCGCAGAACAGCGGCAAACGCCGTCTGACCGATCGCGACGATCTGTATGGCTGGGAGGCGGTCGGACGATTGGATATCGGAAATGACGGTTTCTGCACCGGCACTCTGATCGCGAAGGATTTGGTGCTGACCGCTGCCCATTGCGCCCTGGATCGCGCGACCGGAAAACCATATGCGCAGGGGAAGGTGACTTTTCGCGCTGGCCTAAGCGATGGCCAGGCTTTGGCAGAGCGCAAGGTGATTCAGATTGCGGCCCATAAGGACTATGTCGCCAACGCGCCGGTTTCGGCCGAGAACGTCCGCGTTGATGTGGCTCTGATGCGTCTGGAAGAGCCTATTCCCTATGCCATTGCAAACCCGTTCGCTTTGTATTCCGGACGTGTTCTCAATAACGAGATCAGCGTCGCCTCTTATGGGCGTGGCCGCGCCGAGGCGATTACGCGTCAGCGGTCGTGCAACATCGTTGAACGTGGTCAGGGGCTGATCGCGTTCAATTGCGATGTGACCTTCGGGTCGTCAGGGTCTGCGATACTGGCCAGAAACGGGCCGCGCTGGCAGATCCTTTCGGTTGTCTCGGCCGTTGCCTGGAACGGACCACAGAAGGTGGGCTACGGGATGGAACTCGCGGGCATTGTGGCCGAGCTGAAGGGCGCCATGCGCCGGAATGCCCCGCGCCCGACGGCGACGATACGACGGCTGCAACCGGGCTCTGACAAGTCCAGTTCAGGTGCGAAGTTCATCAGCGCAGGCGGGTCTTGAACCCTGTCAACTCTCTTCCCATCTGAGGTGTATCGGGTCGCCTGAACAGGGGCCCGCGTAACCCAGAGCCCGTCCGTAACGGAGGGCCGTTTTGCACATCGCTCAGGAAAGAGGATATGACATATGCGTACATTTGATTTTGCACCGCTGCACCGCGCTACCATCGGGTTTGACCGCGTCGCAGACATGATGGATCGGGTCCTGACCAATGACGTGGCCCAGCCAAGCTATCCGCCATACAACATCGAAAAGACCGAGGCCGACACCTATCGCATCTCGGTAGCCGTCGCCGGTTTTTCCGAGGCCGATCTGTCGGTCGAAGTTAAGGAAAGCGCACTGATCGTTGCGGGCAAGAAAGCCGCCGACCAACCCGAGCGCAACTATTTGCATCGCGGTATTGCCACGCGCGCGTTCGAGCGTCGCTTTGCCCTTGCCGATCATGTCCGCGTCACCGGCGCAAGCCATGAGGATGGCATGTTGAACATCGATCTGAAGCGCGAAGTGCCCGAAGCGCTGAAACCGCGCCGGATCGAGATTTCGAATGGCAAAGCCATCGAAAAAGATGTGGTCGATGCCAAAGCCGTGAACTGAGGCACTTGATCACTTTGCGACGGCCCTGCCTCTGTGGCCTGTCGCAGACTGCACGCCCCGCGTACCTCCAGGCGCGGGGCGTTGTGTTTTAGCCAACAAAGCACTTTCTTGTTCTACCTGGCGCTTAGTAACCTCGTGAAATGCACGCTCCGGTTTCATGTCCCCTTGTTTCTTCCACACGGCCCTGCCAGATTTGAGGGATTGGCTGTCTCAGGTTGTTGATGTTTCGACATTTTGTTCCGCTCTTGCTTTTGTCCCTACCGGCTCTGAGCTCGGCTGAAGTTTTGCCTCCGGCCATGACTGAAGACTATTCTGGCATGGTCGGTGATGGTCCAACGCTGAATATGGGGTTGGTAAGAAACGGAAATTCTGCAGACAATGATCTCGGGGGCACCAATCTGCGAGATGCGTTTCGGGGCGCGAAAGGGAACGACGTTCTGGTCGGATACGACTCTTACGACACCTATACTTTTGAGCTGGGTGATGGAGCGGACACTATTATCGATCACAGTATCTCGGGCAATCGCATTAGATTTCGCGATGTGCCAGAGGAAATGGTTGAAAGGACAGAGGTGCCCGGCTTCAACGGAGAAACGGATCTGCTACTCATTTACGGAGAAACAGATGCAATTCGTGTCGTAGGGTGGTCTGAACTATCTGATGAGACGAAATCTGCTTGGACAATCGAACATGTTTTTGTTCCAAAAGCAGAACCTGCTTCGGAAAGGCCAAATCCCATAGTAAATCTACTAAATGATCCCCGGGCAGTGGGTATGATACTGCTTGTTTTGTTTATCAGTTGCTTCCCATTGGCACGGCTGCTTTGGCTTCGTTGGCGTAACCAATAGCGATCTGGACTGGATCTTCTAACCTGCATCACTTCCAATCCTGAATCGAAAAACCCTGCACAATTGCTGCGCAGGGTAGGTTTGGTATTCGGGAATGATCGTCAGTTCCCGGCGGTCACTGACCCAATCGACCAGAACATGGTCTCGCCTGAGGCATCGTCGACGCCGTCATTGTCAGTCATCACAAACGCCTCGCCCGAAGGCAGGATGGCCAGACCTTCGATCTTGTCCAGAACGTAGCCTCCGGTCGAGGTCAGGTCGGGCAGCAGGTCGCGGACCTCTTGCTTGCTGACCACGGGCAGGGGGCCGCCCAGCGGGGCCGGGGTCATTTCGGACAGCGGGATGCGGTAGACCTTTTTGGTCACGGCGCGGTGGTCATGCTGGTTATCGCGTTCGATGACATAGATATGATCGCCGAAGGCTGCGATTTCGGACAGGCCGACCCAGCCGGTTTCGGGCTGGGCTTTGGGATAGTGCACGGCACCCCACTCGCCGCTTTCCAGATTGTAAGCCACCAGTTTGACATGGTTTGCCGGGTCGTCCTTCCATTCGCGCTGTACGGCCATCCACAAGGTGTCACCGACTTTGGTGATGCCTTCAAAGCCAAAGCGTTTCTCGACAGCCATCAACTCGGCAGGCAGGCCGATCTCGCCCTTGCGGTCCTTGATCAGACCATCCGCGCCGACATGATAGATCGCATGCGGGATGACTCGGTCGGTGCGGCCTTCGGAGGCGACATAGAAGCCACCGTTGCCATCCAGCGTGATGCCCTCAAGGTCCAGCTTTTGTGCCGGGTTGCCGTCCTGGCGGTGGATGCGGATCACGTCCACGATGCGAGCGGGCTGCTGGCTTGGGTCGATCTTGAAGATCGAGGGCTGGAAACCGTAGAAGCTGTCGTTGACCGCATAGATCATGCCGTCCGCGTCTGCCACCAGACCGGACAGAGCACCCCATCCGATCAGCTCATCCGCGCCCTCTGACGTGAGATGGGGATAGGTTGCGGGCGCATCCTGATATTCGAAAATCGAGATATGGGCGCGCGGGCCGCCATCTTCGATCAGGTCTTTTTCGTTGGCCGAGATCAGCAGGTTGCGCTCGGGGATCGCTACATAGCCTTCAGGGCCGACGCCCGAGGGCAGCAGCTGTTTCAGCACCGGGTTTGCCGGATCGGTGGCGTCGTAGACACCCACGACCGAGGCACGCTCGGCCCCCACAAAGATCATCGGTGTACCGCCGAAGGTGGCTGCGGTCACGCTTTCGGGCTCGACCCCTTTGCTGTCCGAGCGTTTGTCGGGGTAGTGACCGATCTGGATAATGGCTTTCTCGAAATCGGTGCCGTTCTCGTAAACGACGGTGCCGTCCTTGTGGAAGATCGTCCAGCCGCGTGAGCCGCCCTCATAGTCGCCTTCATTGGCGGTGGCGAAGTGGTTATCGTCGATCCATTTCACCGCATCGGGTTCACGCAGGCGACCCGGTTGGTTTTCGGTGAAGATCAGTGCGCCGCGCTCATCGGTGGCGTCAATGCCCTCCAGATCCACGCTTCCGGCCGAGAAATGGCTTATCACGGTGCCATCCTTGCCCACAACCGCGATGTGGTTGTTTTCCTGCAGGGTGACGACGGTCTCACCGCGGCTGTTAATGTCCACAAACTCAGGCTCGGGATCGGTGGGCGCAACCTCGGCCAAACCGGTCAAAGAGGCCATTTTCATGCCCGCACAGTCCAGCGTGCCATCTTTCAGCGGCACCAGCGCCAGCTCACCTGCGGGAAGCTGCGGGATGATGCCCTCGTTCAGATCTTCGTCGCGCTCATTCTCGATCGCCACGGCGACAAAGCTGGCATCGGGCGAGATGGCGACGCTGTCGGGCTGACCGCCCAGATCACAGGCACCGGTTTCGGCCTTGCCCGCGATATCGACTGAAATCAGCCTGCCCGACGGCGCGGTGTAGCTTTCGGAGGTATTCACGCCGACGAATGCCGTTGTGCCGACAATCCCGACAGAGGTTGGCTCACCACCGACTTCCATCGCGCCCAAAGGGGTGGGGTTCGCAGGATCGGTGATGTCGACCATGCCGATCACGCCAAGCGGGCTGTCAGTATAGACCAATGTCATGCCATCTGCAGTGGCCGCGATAATTTCGGGCGAGGTTTCGCGGTTGGTATCCGCGCCCTCGGCCATGTTTTTTACGACGGGGAAAGACGCAATTCGGTTGAAATTCATCTCTGCCGCAGCCTGACCAGCAGTCAGGGCAAGGGCAGATGTCAGGCAGACAAAGCGCAACGACATCGGTTGGTATCCTCTCTCACTTGGGCCCAAGTGGGATGGACGCACATTGTTGCGCGATCGTGACGGTTTTGATTCAGTTTGATGACAAGTTGCACAGCTGCCGCGCCGGTTCTTTTACCTGTGCCGTTCGATGGTCCCGCCTATCTTTTTGTCCCCGAGTTTGCCAATCTTTCAATGATTTTAGAGCCCGAGGGGATGTAAATAGGCGTAACATTCCCTATCTTATTGGGTATATAAGAAAAACAAGGATAGGACAGATGTCGAACCAGCAATTCGAAGCGCTCATTCAGGAAACTCAAGCCAAGGTGCGCGAAAGCCAATCGCAGATCGAAGGGCTGACCTCGCGGATCGAGGCCGCGCGTGCCAAGATTGGCACCGCCGAGGCAGATATCGACATCGAAAACGCCACGCTTGAGGATGTTCACGCCCATACCGAGGTGATGAACGCCAATATTGCCGAGCTGATCATGGGGTTGGACGATGTCACCAACGCGTTTTCCAAGGATTTTGACGAGATGCGGTCGAAAACCGGGTGGGAGTCGTTTGTGGGCATCTTCGCCAAGGCCAAATCCGAGTCCATGCGGCAGGAACGGATGCGCACGGCCAATATCGACGACAAGCTGCAGGACCTGATCGCTAAGTCCGACGTGATCGTCAAACTGCTGGAAGGTCAGTTGGCCGTGCTGGAGGAACAGCGCGTCAAGGTCGAGGACAACCTGACCGTCACGCTGGACGACCGTGAGGCGACCGTTGCAGAGCTTGAGGCCTTGCGCACCGAGATTCAGGGCATGGACCCGACGATCATCACGCTGGAAAACAAGATCAGCGTCGAACAGGATGCCGCTGCGCGCACCCAGCTGGAAACCGAACTGGCCGAATTGAACAAGCAATACAACGCCAAAGTTCAGGAGGAACAGGTCAAGCTGGCCAAAAGCCAGACGCTGGAGCGTTATATCGAAAAGGGCAAGACCTGGGTCGATTCACTGCAAAACCAGGCGGCGACGCAGATGGTGCTGATCAACAAGCTGCAGACAGACACGCAACAGCGCGTGGTGCTGTATGACGCCCTGACCAAATCGCTGAAAACCGCGCAGCAGCAGGACGTGGCCCACCGCATCAACGAGATCGGCGTGCAGACCGACCAAGAAGCGCAATCCGCCATGGCCGCCATCGGCACCGCGACCAACCAGAAAATGGCCGACATGCTTGAGGCGCATGAGGACCACATGGTCTTTGCTCGCGACGTGCTGGAGAAAAAGGCCAAAGCGGACGAACGCTTTGCTCGCCGCTTTGCCTCGATTGTCGAGAAGCATGATAAGAATTTGTATGGCGGATGAAGTGGTTTAGCCAAAAAGACTTTAGGCTGCTCAGAATTGGCCTCTTTCTCGTGGTTTGGCCGTTCCCTGTCTATGGCCTAACGGCCCTTCTGCATGAAATCGGTGTCGATGGCGGAGCTTATAAGCTGCTCGGCTTCCTCACTCTATATGTCGGGCCGGGTAGTGTAATCTTCGGGCTTATCATCTTCGCATTGTACCTGATCTCGGAAGTTCTTCTTTTGCCTTGGCGGCTTCATCAATGCCGCACAAACGGGTGTAATAAATCTGCCAATGACTAACCCCACCCAAGATCATGTCGGCCTGACCGACACTTTCGCCTCGCGTCGATACTTCCGCAAATTCGAGGTGATCACCGTCCACCTCCTGCGCGTGGCCGCGACGATGGAGGCTGAGGGCGCGATCAGCAAGCAAGAGGTGCGGATCGTGTCGCGGTATCTCTCGGGGCTGCTCTACACCTTCCGCGCGCTCTCCATGAAATACCTGCTGGTCGGGCGCGATACGGGGCGGTTCTTTGGTAGCCTTGCCATGGACAAGCGCGACAGCGGGTTTCCGGTGGCGGCCGAGCTGCTGACTATGGCCAATGACGCACAGCAGGCGCAGGTGCATCTGGCGAATATGCCCTCGGAAGACGACCTGAAAACCGACATGGTCCGCACGATCATTGGCGATCAGGAGATCCCCACCAAGCTGCAATTCGCGCTGTCCCAAAGGCTCTACTACGAGGAATTGCTGAAAGGTCAGCTGTTCTGGGCCCGTAACGATCCCGAATGCCACTGGATCGGAAATGAGGGCGAGCGGCGCAAGTTCCTGATCCACTGGGCGGTCTATGACAGCCAGATCAATCTGCCGGTCATCTACCTGATGCAGTTGGAGGACAGCGGTCGGACGGCCTTGCCCAAGGACCAGCGCCGCTGGCCCGAGGTGCAGGCGCATCTGATGGCGCAATCCTTGGGTGGTTTGAAGCTGGTGACTATCGCCAAGGGGTTCGATCAGGATTTCGACGACCTGCATCCCAAACATCTGCGACGTATTCATGTGGGTCCGATGTATTCCTCGGCCTTTACCGAGCAATCCGGCCCCTTGCGGCAGGTGCTGGAGGACGCGCAGGCCCCTCAGGGGCAGGATTGGGCGCTGGCCTGGACGACCGAAGAGTTGGAGAGCGAAGAGGTGATCGAGGAACGCGCCGGGTGGTTCTCGACGGTTGAGCGCGAGGTCTTCGCGCTGGATCCGTTTGGCGGGCAAGGGGCTGAAACCGGAGCGACGCGCACGCAGCGTTCAATCATTCTGCCTCAGCGTCCGTTTCAGGTGCTGGCCGAGCGCAACCCGCCGGGCTTTGCCGATGTGCGCAAGTTTGTGGTCAGCAAAACGGGGCAGGTGTTGCGCTATTAGTTTCGCCTTTGGCGAGAGTATTTTTGAAAAGATGAAGCATGGGCGGTTTTTGAGATGAGTTTGACGTCAGATCAGATGGAATTGCGCGAAGACGATATTCGCAAGCATTACCCGGCGGCGACGGCCCTGTTGAACGGGTTCGAACACGCGCCGCGGATTGCGAAACCGGTTGATGTGGCGGTTGAGCGGTCCCCGGGCGTGTCGACGGGGCGGCGGTTTCGATCCACCACGCCGGGATTGGTGACGCGGCGGAGCGTGCGAGCCGATGGAGTGCATCTGGTTGAGCGGATCGAGGCGTCGGACGATGGCGATACGCTGGTCTCACCCTCTCAGGCCACGGCGCAGCAGGCCATTCGGCGCGCGATTGCCATCGCTTTGGCGGTGGCCGAGGCATATGCGGAGCAGACTCCGTTGGCCGATTTGAAGCGGGCCAATATGGCGGGGGATTTGCCTGTTGCGCGCAAGACCGAGTTTTCGGAATTGCTGACGGCTGAGGCTTTGATCACATCTCATGTGCTGGGCAATGCGCTGGCTTATCTGATGTCGTCTCATCTGGGCGAAACCACGGTTGATCTGGGTGAGATCGAAGAGGTGTTGACGGACAATGGCCAGCTTGCCCTGCACGGCACCTTGTGGGAGCTGGATCAGGTGCTGGCGAAACATGCCCCCGACGATGCCCATCTGATCGCGGCGATCAGTGCCTATGCCGAGCAGTTGATGGACAAGGTCGCCCTGCGCGCGCAATCGGCTGACCATTTGGCCGCGTTCCAGAACGCCGCCTGGCATATTGAGGCCGACGATCTGACGATCCGGGGGTTTGCACCGGCCTCCAAAGCCAAATCCACCACCCTCACCATGACCTTCAAGAAACCGAATGAGGTCGTGGGCAACCATATCGCCAAGTATCAGGCAATGAAGCTGGCCAAGATGCTGATGGCCTATGACTTCGACCGCCGCCTGAACCCGTTCGCGGAACTCGGCGGGTTCATCTTTACCTTCATGGGCGACGGGAAGCCGGGCACCGGCAAGACCACTCTGATCCAGATGATGGCCGGGCTGATCAACGATTATTGCCAGAACGCGGGCTACCCGTTCCGCTATCAGAACCTGAGCACCGACAATATCGACAGCTATCAGGGCAAATCCGGCCAGAACGCCAAGGCGTTTATCAACACGATCATCGACCCCTCGGTCATCGGTTTTGGCACCGTCGACGATATCGACCAGCTGGCGGGCAAACGCGGCGACCGGCAGTCCTCGGCCGGGCAGCTGGAAATCACCGCCGTGTTGATGGAGAGCTTTGCGGGTGCCAACACCGTCGTGCGCGGCAACTGCACCTTTGGCATGTTCTCGAACTACCCTGAAAACGTGGACGACGCCCTGCGCCAGCGGGCGGGTGCTCGGTTCCTGGTGGACGGCCCGCAAACGCGCGAGGATTACATCGATATCCTGCACCTGCTGATGGGCCGCAACCACGACATCCCGCTGGGCGAGCACGACGCCTATGCCGCGCAGGAGATCAAAAAGGCCGTCGCCGCCAGTTTCGAAAGCCACTCCCGCCCGCACGAGGACGCCTTGTTGCAAGTCTACGACCGGGTGGCGGGCGAAATAGGCCAGATGGACACAATCGCCAAGCTGGGCACCTATCTCAAGGCGATCCAGCAGGCGGATGAGCGTTTCACCGGCCGCGCGATCAAGAACATCACCGACGCGGTCAAGGTCCGCGCGATGGACTTCGAACTGCCGGACGAATGGATGGAGAACCCCGACTTGTTCCTGTTCCGCGACTACGACGCCAAGAAGGCCATGATTGAGGACCTGCGCCAGCCGATCACCGTTGAGATGGTGATGCAGGAAATCAACCGCTACGCCGACAGCGAGTTCCGCTATGCCGACAAGAGCGACGAGGTTGCCATCGAAAACGCCGTGCGTGAGATGGGCCGGATGGAAGAGGCCAAACGACGGTATCTGGAGGGCAAGGGGTGACAGGCGGCCCAATCCTGATCTTTGCAAGCCTGATCGGCGCTTGCATCTTCTTCGGCAGAGCCGTCGCGCGCCGTCGCCCGCCATCCGGTTGGGCCTTTGCCATGCTCACGCTGATCATCTTTGCGGTCACCTATATCTGGAGTTCCCTGTTCGAGATCTGGATGAACGGCGCATCCATCTTGCGCCCGGTCTCGCTGCTCCACGCCTTTGGTCCCGGTGAAATGCCTTCACATTTCCTTGGTCGCGCGTTGTTCTGGTTTGTCCCCGCAATGATCTTGGCCGGAGGCGCGTATGCAACAACGCGCCATTGGTCAAAGGAGGCAATGACATGACGTTGACACTTGCGATCACCGGTTTAGCACTCGTTCTGGGTTTCATCTTGCCCGTGCGCTGGGGCGTATTCGGCTTTCTGGGCGCAGTGGCGGTGCTGTTTCTGACCCAGTTCGGCGTGAACACAGGCGGTGGGTTTGAGGGCACGACATGGGAGGAAACGCTGATCCTGTTCGAAGGCAGTGTGGTATCTTACGTCGGGTTCAACTTGCAGATCACAGCGCGGGCGTTTGCGTTGCCGTTGTTTGTTTTGGCGACGATTGTTGTGCGTCGTGCAGCAGCGGGGCTTGTATAGTGGGTGTCAACTAAACCAGTGAGAAAGGAATAAGTCATTTGAAATCTAAGGGACTAAAAAGGGCCATTTACATTCTGGCGCTACCCTTGTTGGGCGCTTGGCTCATTACCTTTGTCGAGTTCGGAGAGATATCGCCGTTCTTTAACAATCCAACTACGGAGGGAGGTGAAACGCCCTGGATTTTATTCAAAAGGAACTTTTTGGGGCTGGCTGCTGTCGCGTTCACCATTGTGGATATACCGGACATACTAGGTTGGAATACCCGCCAAAAGCGACTGAACTCTTACTCAAATGACGACACGACAAATGGCTGATTTTCTAGATAGCGGTTTTGAACTTGGAGAGCGCATTCAACATGCGAGAGCGTTCCCATGATCCGCCTCATCGAAAAAGGCCTTATGTTCGGCAATCTCGTCCACATCTCCAGCCCGGCTCTGGTCGAGCGCTATAACCGCGCATTGCAGCATCTGGCGGGCAAGGCCACTCAGCTTGCGGATTTCCATGTGGACATCTCGGGCTATTCCCCCGAGATCGGGCAGGAGTTTGACGATCCGCTCTACCTCAACCCTAACGGGGTCAACCGGCAGTTCATCCTGCTGACGACCGAACAGAAACGCGCGCCTCTGCTGAACGTCAATTTCTCGACCTCGCGCGAGATCCTGCGCGAATTCATCGAAATGAACGAGGCACAGCTGTTTGCCCTAACCGCCACCGATGCGGTGGCCGGAGAACTGGTGAACTCGGTCTTCAAACTCACCACGCCTGCCGACTTGCTGAACCTGCGCAAGATCGAGATCGAGGCAGACACGACCGGGGGTACCCTGCGCAAGGCGCAACAACTCGCAGGCATGGTGGAACGGTTCAAGACCGAAGAGGACGCCTGGTTTGACGATGTGCTGATCGCCGAGATGATCGAAACCGCCAGGGATACCGGAGACGTCACCCGCAACCCCGTACGTCTGCGTCACACCGCGTTCGAGCAACGCAATTTCTGGACAGCGCATTTCGGCGGGCTCTATCTGTTCCCTGATCTGGACCATCCGGCGGCGATCTGTATGGGTGAAAAACCCGATGACCTGCCCGTCAAATTTGTGTTTGACCAGTCGCAGCGCAACCAGATCGCCAAGTTTCTTGACTACAACGATCTGGTCGAAACCATCATCGAGGCGCGCGGCGTGGACTCGGCCGCAATCCTGCAGCAAAAGATGGATTTTCTGACCATCGCCGCCGCTGCAGATGCCCAGGTCGATCTGACCGGTCTGGATCGTAGCGATATGCGCCGCCTTGCGCGCAGGCATTCAGATCGGCTGCCCGAGGCTTATCACGGGCTGGCCCAACTTTTGCGCTGGGCGACGGATGGCGGGCCGTGGCCTCGGATCACCTCGGATCACCCGGCCTATTTCTACACTCTGCGCGCCGCCGATACGCCACAGCGCGATTTGGTCAACATGCTGCTGGCCGAGCTTGCTCCGCTGGATCCGCGCCAGCTGTTTATCTGCCATAAAGAGCTGTTCTACAGCACTTACCGGACCTGGCCTGAGGCCAAGAAGGCCTATGTTGCCGACTTCCTTGCGCGCGAGTATCAGGTGGATAAATCCGGAGCCCGGGCCGCATTGTTTGGCCACGAGCCTGACATGAGCGGCAATGACCGCGTCAGCGACGCCGTGATCGCACGAGTCGGCCCCTGGGGTGCGGTGAGGAGGGACTGAAATGTTCGGAGCAATGCGCCTGTTCCTGATCCTGCTGGTTCTTCAGACGATTGCCTATTTTGCGCTGTCGCTGTACTCGCGTGGTGTGCGGCGGCGCAAGCTGGAAAGCTGGTGGGACGAAAAGGGTAAGACCGGCAACAAAGAGGCATTTGTGGCCCGCGGCCTGCATGTCTACGACAATTCGTTCCGGCGTAAATTGATTTTGGGCGTCTATGTTGTGCCTTGGGTGGCAATTGGTGCGCTGATCTATATCGTGAATTATATGTGAGGTTACGGCATGGCCTATGTGAAATGGGCGTTCATCATCATCTTCTGGGTCACGATCGGAACGATCCTGCAATACGCGCTGCCGCAACAAGATGTCGTGCGGATCGTGAATACCTATGAAGAACGCCAGGATCTGACCGACTGGACGCGCATCTTTTGGTCCGAGCCAGAGGACCAATCGACCAGCCTGTCGAACCGCGATGTGCAGTTCATTCAGGCGGTGCGTGCCAATGGCAAACCGATTGTCTACCGAAATGAAGACACCGGCTGGGGCTGGCCGCCCTATTTCAAGTTCGACACCGCTAATCTGTATACCGAGGCGAATGATGCCAAATCGACCAAGGACAACCCGGATTGGGTGGTCGTCACCCACTATGGCTGGCGGAACGAGTTCATGTCGATCTTTCCAAACGCCGTGTTCATCCGGCATGTCGACGGACCGGACGTACGCATCATCCCATGGTTCAACATCATCTTCCTGACGGTGTTCGCTGCCTTGGTATGGGCGATCTGGGTTCGTTGGCGTCGCTTTCGGCAAAAACGTATCGATCCCGTGTTGGAGAACATGGAGGATGGCCTCTACGCTGCGGGCGATGCGATTGATGAAAAGCGCAAAGGTTTCCGTCGCTGGCTGGACAGTTGGAAGTCCAAATAGCGACGGCTGCCATTCACAGGTGCACATCTATCTGACGATGAATTCAGCATGAAGCGCCCCTGCGGCTTTGATGGTTTTCAGAATGTCGATCATATCGCGGGGCGAAACGCCCAAAGCATTCAGGCCCGCAACCACTTCGGACAGGGTCGTCGCCTCGGGGATTTCGGCCAGCCCGGTGCCCTCGTCTTCTTCGATCCCGGCGAAGGTGCGGGGAACCACCACTGTTTCTCCGCGTGCAAAAGGGTTGGGCTGTACGGCGATGGGCGCTTCCTCGACCGTCAGCGTCAGGTTGCCCTGCGACACCGCCACCCGAGAGATTCTGACATCCCGGCCCATAACGATGGTGCCGGACCGCTGATCCACGACGACCCGGGCCTTGCTTTCGGGTTCGACCAAAATGTTCTCGATCCGGCCAATCGCGTGCGCGGTCGAGACCGCCTGCGTCGCCGTAATACTCAACTCTACGGTCCCTGAATCCCGCATCAGCGCAACGGCACGGTTGAATTCGGTATTGATAGCGGCCTCGATCCGCCCGGCGGTCGTGAAATCCGGTTCTCGCAATGCCAATCTAAGCTGCGTCAGATCCGCCAGTTCAAAGTCGATCTCTCGCTCTACCCGCGCGCCCGACGGGATAACGCCCGAGGTCGGGACCCCGCGCGTGACCGTGGCCGCCTCGCCCTCGGCCACCGCGCCACCCGCCAAAACGGTACCCTGCGCGACGGCATAAATCTGACCATCCGCCGCGTTGAGCGGCGTCATAACCAGTGTCCCACCCAGCAGGCTTTTCGAATCCCCGATGGCCGAGACCGTCACATCAATCTGCCCCCCGACCCGCGCAAAGGGCGGTAGAGTGGCTGTGACCAGCACAGCAGCCACGTTCTTGGGTCGAAAGTCCTCTCCATTCACGTTGACGCCCAGCCGTTCCAGGATGTTCGACATGATCTCTTCTGTGAATGGGGAATTGCGCAGGCCATCGCCGGTGCCGTTTAATCCGACGACAAGGCCATAGCCCACCAGATCATTGCCCCGCACGCCGTCGAAATCCACCAGATCCTTAAGGCGGATCGCCCCCGCAGAGACGAGGCCGGGCAGCAACATCAATATGAAAGCAAGAATCTTCATCTCAGGAAATTCACCAGCGACAGGTTGGCGTTGCGCACGGTTACCGAATAGAGGCTTTCCAGCTGGAACTGCACGGTCTGCAGGCGCGCGGCGGTCTCGTAGGGGTCCGCAGAAATCAGAGTGTTCCGTGCGCTTTCGGCGCTGGTTTTCGCGGCGGCGTTGCGTGTCGCGGCTTGCTCCACGCGCGCCTCTGCGGCGCCAACCTCGGCGCGCAGCTTGACGGTGGCATCCTGCGCATTGGCAAGATCAACGCCAAGCTGTGTAAACAATGCGGTCCGCAGCGTCGGGGCCCAGTTCAGCGCGTCCTCTGACGCCAGCGCGGCGACGGCAACATCGCGCAGCGCGGCTTTTAACGCCGGATCGGTTGCCGTGATCGGGATGTCGATCCGCTCGGTTTCCGAAATTTGCATCGGCGACAAAGGGGTTGCATTGCCGCGATAGATCACCGCGTCAAACCCGGTTGGATCGTTGAACCAATCTTCGGCCGCCTGTCTGATATCCGTTGCGGTGATCAGACCGGTCAGCTCTGTTTGTAACGCGGCCAGCAGCGTATCGGCGTCGAGCAAGGGCGAGACATCGGTCGCGGTGCCCGAAAACAGGCTACGCCCACCCGTCCGTCCGTTCAGCGCCGAGATCATGGTATCCAGCTCATTGCGCGCCTGAACCGAGGCTTGCTCATGCGTTACTGTCTGATTGGCGGTGCCGAAAGACAGCAACGACGACGAGATCTCGCTCACGGAATCGCCAAAGGTCTTCAGGCTAAGCTGCATAGCATCTGTGAACAAACCGGCCTCGGCCGTGGCGACAGAAAAAGCCTGCAGCCGTTCGAGGTTTCGTTCCAGGTCCAGCAGATGCGAATAATCGCCCGCCAATCGGTCCGAGATATCGTGCACCTTTCCCGAGGACATTTCATAGGACAGGGTTTCGATTTGCGATTTGATCTCGGCGCTGCGGGTGCGCAGGGTCAGGCCGCGTGCCAGATCGCCGATAGAATTCAGGGTCATGTTCAAAGCCTCAGCAGGGTATCCATCAGTTCGTCGACCACTGCGACGATACGGGCGTTGGCGGCATAGGCCTGTTCAATCTGCATCAGGTTCTGCAACTCGGTGTCGCTGTCGACCCCTTGTTCTGCCACCAGTTGCTCCATCTTCTGGTGCGCGTTCGCGGCGAAGGTGTTTCGTGTTTCTGCGGCATAGGCGTTCGCCCCTGCCTTCGAGATCAAGGCCTCGGTCAGTTCGGCAGCGCGCTGATCGCCGGTGCCCAGAGTTGACCCCGCTACCGATTGTGCCTGATCCAGTGCCGCACCAAACGCTTGCAATTGGCGTGCCTCTCCCGGAGCGCCAGGTGCCGTTGCGCCAAGGCCCGCGCGCAACTTCCAGCTGTCGCCTCCCGCGTCCGGGTCCACGATCGGATTGACCGCAATGCGCGAGGCCAGCCCGGTCTGCGCGGCTGGGTCAAACCGGTTGCCTGCATCGGTGAACAAGCCCGGATCGACCGCGGTGGTGGTTGGATCAAGGCCCGCAGCCTCGAACCTTTCGATAAGATCACGGGCGACGGTGTCCAGATCGGCCTGCGCCTCGACCGCCAGGTTGTCGCGAATCTCGAATTGCGCGGTCAGCGCCCCGCCGCGAATCTGTGCGAAATCCCCGGTGATGCGCACGGGCTGCCCGTTGGCCTCAAGCCCCGACAGCAGTCCGTTTCCAATCGTCATATGCGGCGCGGTCTCGCCGGTGATCGAGAACGCGAATTCAGCCGCAGAACCTTCCAGCAGGATCAGGCCGCCATCCGCATACAGCGATACCTGATCGTTATCGCGGGGTATCACATTCAGCGGCACCAGTGCGTTGACCTGATCAATCAGAACCTGCCGCTGATCCAGTAACGCACCGGTGTCACCGCCAGAATTGTGAATGGCCGGGATGCGGGTGTTCAGCTTTTCGATGTCCTTCAGGGTCCGGTTCAGGGTTTCGACCTGCTCGCCAATGGTCCGATCCGCATCCGAGCGCATTTTGCGCACACCCTCGGATGCCTGGTTGATTGCTGTGCTCAGCGCGCGGGCTGATCGGGCCACCTGATCCAGCCGCTGAGCCGAGCCTGGCATGCTGGACGCTGTGGTCAGTCTGTTTTCGAACTCCGTTAACCGCGCCGCGATCGAGGTCGCATCATCGGCGGTGCCCACCAGCTTTTCAAAGCCAGCGTGGAAGGCCGATAGAGTCGTGGTGGTGACCAAATCTGCATTGGTTGCGCGGCGATTGGCCAGCAAGACAGGGTCCTGATGACGGGTAACCCCAACGACCCGCACACCATTGCCCGAGATCGTGCTGGTTGCCAGTTCCAGTGATCGGCGGGCGTATCCCGGCGTCAGCGCGTTGGCGATGTTGCCTGAGACCACGGCCGCACCACGACTGGCGGCGTTCAGCCCGCCCAAGGCGTTGTTCAATGCTGTCGACATATTCATCGGACACCTCCTTTTTGGTGGTCAGCCGTTGGATCAGCGTTTGATATTGGTGGTTTCCTGCAGCATCTCATCGACGGTCTGAATGACTTTGGCGCTTGAGGAATAGGCTCGCTGTGTTTGGATCATCGAGGTCAGCTCGGTCGCGACATCTGTGGTCGATTCCTCGCGCGCGAAAGAGACCAGATCGCCGGTCGGCCCTTCACCTGCGTTCCACAAAAAGAACGTGCCGCTTTCACGCGAAGGGGCGTAGGTCTGGCTGTCCAACGCAGTCAGGCCATTTGGATTGGGCACGTCGGCCAGTGGAATCTGAAACACCCGGCGACTGACCCCGGTATCGTAGAACGCGTAGACATACCCGTTCTCATCCACCTGAACGCTGGTCATCGTACCCACTGCCGAGCCATCGCGCGTGATCGAAACCGGCGCAAAGGTATCGGACAACTGGGTTATCCCGTCAGAATCGCCGATCAGGCCGATGTTAATCTCCATAGGTCCGCCGGCCACGTTGACCACGAAGCTGCCGGTTGCCGGGTCATAGGCACCCCCGGACACCGTCGCGACACTGGCCAGGGTACCCCCTGCGGATCGGCTGTCAGTAAAGGTCAGTGTGTATTCTCCGATCACTGCGCCACCCGATGCGGAATCGCGCAGGGTCAATGTCCATTCATTACTGGACCCCGCCGCCGGGACGGTGGGCACCAGTTCGATATCGACGCTTTCGGATTTGCCCAGATTGTCGAAGTACTCGACCGAGAGGGGCTGTGTATCACCCGGCGCGCCTGCGTCCGTTGCAGTTGCGGGCAGGTTCATACGCAAATTCATCGAGGTAGTCGGCGCGCCGGACAGTTGATTGACGCTTAGCTGGATGGGTTCCAGCGCCGCAGGCGTGTCGCGCGGCACGCTGGGGATGGACCCGTCCGCCGCAGCGCGCCAGCCTAGCAGGACAAGGCCGGATTCGGTGACCAGATACCCTTCCTCGTTGGTGCGGAATGATCCGGTGGTGGTCAGCAACATCTCATTCGAGCCAGACGCGATCTGAGAGCTGGGCCGCACTGGTAGCATGCCCCGTCCGCGCACCGCCAGATCGGTCGAGTTGTTGGTCGTCACCAGCGATCCACGCTGATCGATCAGGCGCTGGCTGGTGGTTCTGACGCCCCCCGCCGAATAGCTGCCGCCCTGACCCGAAGTGACCATCGAATGAAAATCGGTCTCGACCCGCTTATAGCCGAATGTCGATGAATTCGCGATGTTGTCAGAGATTGTGGCCAGCCTGTTGGCGTTGGCCTTCAACGCCGCCACACCGGCATTCAGCGAAGAGGAAATGGTCATCGGCACGCCCTTTTGTTGCATCGGTCCTTGATGCAACACGTACCGCACGGCCTCTTAACAGCCCGCTAACAGCTAAAATGCGTCCTAACTTTGCAAATCAGCCAGAGCGCAGGAAGATGATCTCGATCCGGTTGTTACGTCGTGCCATCGGATTTTCGACCGCCAGATGCCGGTCCGCATGACCGGTCACCCGATCCAGCCGCAGCGGCCTGACGCCTTTGTCCTGCAGCAATTGACGGATGGTCTGCGCCCGCGCGGTCGACAGGTCCCAGACCGGATTGTCCGCCAGCACGATGGGGGCAGAGCGGACATGCCCCTCGACCGCGATAGCGTTGGTCACCAGATCAGACGCGCGCGCAACCAGCAGCGTCAGTGCCCGCATCATCGGGGTCGGCTTGTCCGTGCCCGATTCGAACAAGGGCTGATCTTCGGTCGCAAACAGTTCCACCACCAGACCTTCATCGGTGACCCGAGTCACGATGTGCTTGAGCATCTTGTCCGACATCAGGCTTTCGCCGCTACGGCCCAATAGCTGGGCTTCCAGGGACGAGAAATCCTCAAACGCGCCCTTGCCGCCGCCTCGCGCGTCAACCCCGGTGGACCCGCGCGCCTGTTGCGCTTCGGTCGGGTTGCGGTTGCTGGCCCCGGTACCATCCATCACCAGCGTCTTTTCCGAGAACATGCTGTTGCCGCCAAAGGCCCCGTCACCCCCGCCCGAGACCGGATTGACCGGAATCGTCGGCGAGAAGTAATCCGCCAGCCCTTTGCGTTGTTTCTCGGTCGTTGCATTCAGCAGCCACATCAACATGAAGAAGGCCATCATGGCCGTGACGAAGTCCGCATACGCGACCTTCCACGCGCCGCCATGGTGGCCATCGCCGCCTGACACACGCTTCTTCTTGATGATGATTGGCGCCGCATTGGTTTGCGCACCCATCTCCACCACCTTTTATATCACCCGTCTATCGGGGTAGCAGCGCAGGTCTTAAGGCGGGCTTAACACTTAAAACTGTCTTGAATTCCTCAGCGGGGCAGGTTCGCCCCGGCCCTGCGCAGGATCAGTTGCAAATGGTTGAAACTGTTGGCGATACTGTCGGTCTCGCGCCTGGCAAAGAACCCGTCCAGTTCGTCATGAACGCGCACGGCCTGATCCAAAAGAGGGTCAGAACCCTCTGCATAAAGCCCCGCCTTGATCATGACTTCGGACTGTTCATAGCTGCCGACCAGTTTTCGGGTCTCGGCGATCAGCTGATTCTCGTCGGCACTGGCCGCCCCGGGCAGGCTGCGTGACACGGAGCGGCTGAGGTCGATTGCCGGGAAACGCCCGCGTTCGGCGATCTCGCGGCTCAGCACGATGTGACCGTCTAGCACTCCACGTAGGATGTCAGCCACGGGCTCGTCCATATCCGAGCCTGCGACCAGCACGCTGAAGACTGCCGTAATATCACCCTGTTCAGCCGTTCCGGGTCCCGCCCGTTCGCAGAGGTTGGCGATCATCGGAGTGACCGACGGTGGGAAGCCGCGCAGCGAGGCTGCCTCGCCCATGGCGACTGCGATCTCACGATGGGCCTCGGCAAAACGCGTGACCGAGTCGGCCAGAAACAGCACGTTCATCCCCTCGTCGCGCAGATGTTCGGCCACGGTCATCGCCGACCACGCGCACCGCCTGCGGGCCAACGCCGACTGGTCCGAGGTCGCCGCGACCACGACCGACCGCTTCATCCCCTCGGCACCAAGAGCGTTCTCGACGAACTCATTCACTTCGCGCCCGCGCTCACCAATCAGCGCAACCACTACCGCATCGGCCTGCATCGACCGCGCAAGCGTAGCCAGCAGGGTCGATTTGCCGACGCCTGAACCTGCAAACAGCCCCACACGCTGGCCCTGCACGATGGGCAGAACTGTGTTCAACATGGCCAACCCCGTCTCCATCCGCTCGCCCAGCGGCTTGCGTGTAACGGCGGCGGGTGGGGCCTGCATCAGATCCTGCGCGTGCACCCCGGGCAGCAATGGTTTGCCGTCCAAAGGGTTTCCGAACGGGTCAATCACCCGGCCCAGCCAATGCTGGCCGGGGGCAAAGACCGGCGTGTGTTCCAGAATCACCCGATCGCCCAGACACACGCCGTCGGGGGCTGCGGCGGGCAGCATGTGGATCAGGTCTGCTTCCACATGCAGGACCTCTCCGGCCAGATTAGGGCCGGAACGGCGGCGCAGGGTCAGGTGATCTCCGATTCGGGCGCGCCCGGCCAGGCCATCAATCTCAATCACACCGCGCGCAACGCTGGTGACGCGGCCCATATGCCGTGTGGCAGACAGCCTGTCGAATGCTCCCTTCAAACGCGCCAGGTCAAGATCGGTCATCGCGGATCCTCCAAAACTCTTTGCTGAAAACGGTTTCTAAAGGAATCGGGGTTAAGCCTTGATTGAAATCGATCGAGGGAGAAGCCCCGATGTTCTATGACCTGAACGTCTTTAAGACAGCGTACGCAATGGCAACCCATGCTGGTCAACGGCAGGCGGTTATCTCGCGCAATATGGCAAACGCGGATACGCCGGGCTATCAGCCCCGCGATATCGAGGCCTTCAAGACCGCTTTTGAGAAAACTAGGGGCACGGTAGCGATGGCCGCCACCCGCGCCGGCCACCTGCATGGCGGTTCGGGCGCTCAGCACTGGGCGGAATATACGGCCGATCCGTCTGGGGATCCCAACGGCAACGGCGTTTCGCTGGAAGAAGAGATGCTGAAAGCGGTCGATGTCAAACGGCAGCATGATCGCGCGCTTGCGATCTATCGTTCTTCGATTGGCATTCTACGCACCTCTCTGGGTCGGGCCTGAGGAGGATAGGATATGAGCGATTTTTCCCATTCCCTTACCGCCTCGGCCAGCGCCTTGCGTGCTCAGGCGGCTCGGCTACGGCATGTGTCCGAGAATATCTCGAACGCGGATACGCCGGGGTATCGGCGCAAGACGGTGCCGTTTGAAACCGTCGAGAAAGGCGGCCAGCAGATGGTGCAGGCCGGGCGGGTCAAACTGGATCGCCGGGACCTGACCCGTATCTACGATCCGGGCCATCCCATGGCGGATGCAACCGGGCATTACCGCGGCTCGAATGTCGATTTGATGATTGAAATCGCCGACGCCCGCGAGGCGCAGCGCAGCTATGAAGCCAACCTCAAAATGTTTGATCAGACCCGGCAAATGTCGTCGAGCCTGATGGATTTGCTCAGAAAATAAAGGAAAGCCAGAATGGATATCCGATCTTTGACCGCCGCGCAGAGCTATGCCGGTGCCCGCCCCGCAACACAGGCTGATCCCGATCATCAGGGCATTGGGCAGGGGCTGCAATCCACCTTTCGCGACTTCGCCGCGACGCTGAAACACAGTGAACAGGTCGCGCAATCGTCGATGGTGGGGCAAGCCGACCCGCATGCGCTGGTGCAGGCGCTGGCGCAGACCGAGCTTGCGGTTGAGACGGCGGTGATCGTCCGCAACAAGGTGGTCGAGGCCTATCAGGAAATCCTGCGGATGCCGGTCTGACCCGATGCTGAGCGAAGGTCTGTTCTATGACATCGTCCGTCAGGCGCTGTGGGTCGCGGTGATCACCTCGGTCCCGATTCTGGCGGTGGCGCTGATCTCGGGTCTGGCGGTCGGTCTGTTTCAGGCGCTGACCTCGGTGCAGGAGATGACGCTGACCTTCGTGCCCAAGCTGATCGCTATTGTCATCGTGTTCTGGATATCGATGGGGTTCATGACCCAGACCCTCGTTACCTTTTTCACCGGGACGCTGATCCCGCTTATTGCAGGAGGCCGCTGATGGACACAGCCTATGTCACTCTTTCTCGCCAATCCGGTCTGATGACTGAGATGCGGTTGGTTGCCAACAATATCGCCAATGCCAATACGACGGGCTATCGCCAGCAGGGCTTAGTGTTCTCAGAATTCGTTCGGGACATGCCGGGAAACCCGTCGCTATCGCTCAGTCGGGCGCAGGTGCGCAACACCTCTCTGCAACAGGGCGTGTTGACCGAGACTGGTGGGTCGTTTGACTTTGCTATCGAAGGCGATGGGTTCTTCATGATCGAGACCCCTGCAGGCAACCGCCTGACCCGCGCGGGCAGCTTTTCACCGAGTGCTGAAGGCGACCTGGTCACCATGGACGGGCACCGCGTTCTGGACAGCAATGGCGCACCGGTTTTTGTTCCTCCCGATGCAACGACAATTGATGTGGGCAGCGACGGTACGCTCAGTATCAACGGCCAGCTTCTGGGTCAGATTGGCATCTATTCCGTGGCGGACCCGGAAAATCTCGTCCGCGAGGGCAGCACCCATTTCCGCGCCGGCGGACAGGTCGACCCGGTGGATGAACCGGTCGTGCTGCATCGCTTCCTCGAAGGCTCGAATGTCAACGCCATCGGGCAGGTCACGCGAATGATCGAGATTCAGCGCGCCTATGAACTGGGCCAGAGTTTTCTGGAGGCCGAGGATGAACGGGTGCGCGGTGCCCTGAAGGCGCTGATGCGCTGATCTGACAAAGGAGATACCAATATGCGGGCTTTGAAAATTGCCGCGACGGGCATGACCGCGCAGCAGATGCGGGTTGAGACGATCTCGAACAACCTCGCGAATATGAACACCACCGGCTACAACGCGCGGCGGGCTGAATTCGCCGATCTGCATTATCAGCAGATGGCGCGGGCGGGGGCGGTGAATGCCTCGGACGGGACCGTGCTGCCGACCGGCATTCAGCTGGGTCTTGGCGTGCGGCCTTCGGCCGTAACGGTGCAGCTGGAACAGGGCGGTCTGTCGGCCACAGGCAGCGATCTGGACGTGGCCATCGAAGGGCGCGGTTATCTTGAGGTGACCTTGCCCAACGGCCAATCCGCCTTTACCCGTGATGGCAGTCTGAAACGCTCTGCCGAGGGGCTGATTGTCACCTCGGACGGGTTTGCCGTCGCGCCGGAAATCACCATCCCGGATGATGCAAGATCGATCTCGATCAATGCTGCGGGCGAGGTTTATGCCTATTTCGACGACACGGCCGAGGGGCAGTTGCTTGGCGAATTCACACTGGCCAGTTTCTCGAATGCCAAGGGGCTTGAGGCGGTGGGCAGCAACTTGTTCAAGGAAACCGAAGCCTCGGGCCCGCCGGTGGTCGGCACCCCGGGCGAGGATGGGTTGGGCACGCTGCGGCAGGGTTATCTCGAAGACAGCTCGGTCGATGCGGTGCGCGAGGTGACCGAACTGATCGAGGCGCAACGCGGTTATGAGATGAACGCCAAGGTTATTTCCGCCGTGGACCAGATGATGGGCGCCACCACACAGGTGCGGTGATGCGATTTCTCATTTGCCTTCTTGCCCTGACCCCCCTTGCGGCTTTGGCCGAGATCGTTGTCCCCACCCGAACGATCCGCGCGAAAGAGGTCATCGCCGCCTCGGATGTCGAGGTCAAGGCAATCGATGCAGCGGGTGCTGTGCAACAGCTTTCGGACCTGATCGGGCAAGAGGCCCGCGTCGCGCTCTATCCGGGCCGACCGATCCGCCCGTCCGATATCGGCCCGCCTGCGATTGTCGACCGCAATGATCTGGTGACGCTGATCTTTGATCGCACTGCGCTGTCGATCACCGCGGAGGGTCGCGCGCTGGGGCGTGGCGCCGCGGGAGAGCGTATCCGGGTGATGAACCTGTCGTCGCGCACAACGGTAACGGGCGTGGTCCGCGCCGATGGTCAAATCGAGGTCAAGTGATGTCAAACCTAACGAAATTCCTGCTTCTCTCTGTTCTGGGTATTGCCGCGTGCGGTCGGCTGGACCATCTGGGCAAACCGCCCAGCCTAACGCCCAATACGGAGTCGCCAGAGCATGTCGCGATGCTCTGGCCCGGTCTGCCCCTGCACAGTCAACCACAGCGCACCGTGGATCGTGCCTCACTCTGGAGCGGCGGCCAGCATTCGTTGCTGGGGGATCAGAGGGCAATGAAAAAGGGTGACATTCTGACCGTGGTGATTGAACTGGATGAAAAGGCCGAGATTTCTAACGACACCAACCGCTCTCGGGCCGGGTCCGAAAGCCTGTCGGTGCCGGGCCTTTTCGGCTTGCCGCAACGGGCGGCGGAACGCCTGCCTGCGGGGGCCTCTCTGGATGAGGCTGTATCGATAGATTCGGCCTCGGTCAGCAAGGGCAAGGGGTCGGTCAAACGCAAAGAGAAACTGACGCTGCGCGTGGCCGCCACGGTTGTCGACGTGTTGCCCAATGGTGTGCTGTCGATCACCGGCTCTCAGGAGTTGAGGGTGAATTTCGAACTGCGCGAGCTGTTGGTCGCGGGCTATGTCCGCCCCGAGGATATCTCACGTCAGAACGAAATCACCTATGACAAGATCGCGTCTGCGCGTGTGTCCTACGGCGGTCGCGGTCAGATCACTGATGTGCAGCAACCGCGATACGGGCAGCAGGTTCTTGATACCGTTTTGCCGTTTTAAAGCGAGGATGTGATGGGAAAGCTGTTGCCAATCATTTGCCTGGTGGTGGGTCTTGCCGCAGGTGTTGGCGCCGGCGTTATGCTGGCGCCATCTGGGAAATCTGAGCAAACCGGGGACCAGGCCGAGACCAAGCCCGCCAAACCCAAACCTGAGAAGGGTAAGGAAAAGGCCAAGGAATCCGGCAAAAAGGATGAAGAGAAGACTCAGGAATATCTGAAGCTTACCAAGCAATTTGTGGTGCCAGTGGTGTCTGAGGCTGAGATTTCTGCACTGGTGACCATGTCCCTCAGCCTCGAAGTGCGACCGGGCATCGAGGATATTTTCTATGAGATCGAACCCAAGCTGAGAGACCGGTTTCTGCAGGTCCTATTCGATCACGCCAACACTGGCGGTTTTGACGGGGCGTTTACCCGGTCGGACAATTTGGCAGTCCTGCGCAAGGCGTTGCTTGAGGTTGCGCAGAAGGATCTGGGGCAGGACGTCTCAAAGGTTCTGATCATGAGCATCAGTCGTCAGGATACCTGACCGCCTGTCTCAATTCACGTGCGGCGCTTGCTTTGCTGTGGGCGCCGCGTCAGCTCTGTGACGGCCTGTTTGCGCCCGAAGGCTTGACGTAGCTCGTCCATCGCGACCAGCTTTTGCGACCGCAGCCGCGCCAGCTCGGTGTTCAACTGCCGCCGCGTGGCCGATTCCCAGCCCTGCCATAGCAGATCGGTGCCGGTGATCCGGTAACCTTCGGTCCGCGCAGATTGTGACTTGACCTCGGCCAGCTGGCTATCCAGTCGGGTCAGTTGCTGTAGCAGTTTTGCTTCTTGCTGCAGCAAGGGGCGCAGCTTGTGGTACTCGTGCTGATAAGCGGCTTCGGTCACGGTTTGCAGGTCTTTCAGCCGGTTGCGCATCAGGTGACCTGTCCCTTGGCACGCTTGCGCATGGCTTCGGCAAAGCGGATCGCGGCGGCGACCGGGCGGTAATACTCTTCGGCGATTTCGTGGCCGATCTCGACCGTGGCATGCAACGCCCGCGCGGTCGGTGGGTCTGAGTGGATGGGCACCCCGGCCTCGCCCGCCGCTGTGCGGATCGTTGCTGCCACCTCGTCGACCCCTTTGGCGACGCAGACCGGAGCGGTGCCGCTGGTGCGCGACCATTTCAGAGCAACCGCGTAATGGGTTGGGTTGACGATCACCACATCGGCCTTGGGCACATCCGCCATCATCTGGTTGGTGGCAATGTCCTGCGCGCGCTGGCGGCGCTGCTGTTTGACATGCGGGTCGCCTTCGGAGTCCTTGGTTTCATCCTGAATTTCCTTGCGGGACATGCGGTTCTTGCGCAGATGCTCGGCATGTTGCCACAGATAGTCGACCACACCGATGGCCAGCGCGATTGTGATGACGATGAACAGGAACCGAAACAACAGGTTCATCATCAGCAGGATGGACGCGCGCGCGGGTGCGGCGCTGGCCGAGAGGATCTCGGGCAGGTTCGCGCGCAGAAACAGGGCCAGGCAGGCCCCGTAGATCAGCAGCTTTACAAAGCTCTTTGCGAATTCGAACAGGCCGCCCCGCCCGAATTTGTTCTTTGCATTCGAGGGGATCGAGATTCGCGAGGTTTTGGGCTTAAGCTTATCGGGGGCAAAAATCAGGGCGCGCTGAGCGATCAGGCTGAGCACTACCGCGACCGCGGGCACCACGAACAGGGCGGCGACCGGCACCAGCGTCGAGCGGAGGATGCCCGTCACCGGGGCTGTGGCCGGGCCTTCGGTCAGCAGATCCGCCAGCCGATCCGATTGGTCGATCAGAACCACAAACAGGGTGCCAAGCTGTTCCGCCGTATACTGTCCCGCCAGCAGCAGCGCGATGAGCAATCCGGAATAGGCAGCCACCACCGACAGATCGTTGGACTTGGCGACTTCGCCCTTCTTGCGGGCTTTCTCAAGTTTCTGCGGTGTCGCCTCGAAAGACTTGTCGCTGTCATCGTCCTGCCCGCTCATCTTGCGCTCTCAATCGGGTTCTGCAGAAACGCAAACAGTGCGTCGGACCAGACGGACAGGATCAGCGGCGTACCTGCGAACAGCAGAAACAGACCGGCGAAGGTGATCGCGGGGGCGCCCACAAACGCGACCATCAGCTGCGGCATGGCGCGGTTGATGACGCCCAGCGCCAGATTGTAGATCAGCGAGGCGATGACGAAGGGCATTGCCAGCGCAAAGGCCAGCCCAAAGCTGCGTGATATCTGTGTAACGCCCCATTGTGTCAGATCCGGGGCCAGCGGCAGCGTGCCCATCGGGAACAGCGTATAGCTGTGGATCATGAATTGCGCGGCACGGACATGCAGGCCCAGCAAGGCGGCCAGCGCCAGCCCGGCCAGTGTCAGCATGTAGCCCATCGCGGGCACGGGCTCGGCCGCTGCGCCGCCCAGAATTTGCGACAAAGATGTCGCCTGCGCGGCGATGGAACCGGCGGTTTGTAGTGCCAGCACAAACAGGCGCAGGCCGACGCCCAACGCCAACCCCGTCGCGATTTCGGTGCCGGTCAGCGCCACCATGCGCCCGAACCCGGGCACGGCTTCGGCATCTGGCACCGCAGGGGCCACGATCAGTGAAAACGCTACAGCCAAACCCAACTTGACGCGCACCGGGATGCTGCGCTCGCCAAAGGCGGGCAGCAGCGATACCATGGTCGAGACGCGCAGGAAAATGGCGAAGAGATGCCACAGGGTCTGCCCCAGATGGGGCAACAGCTCGGGCGGCAGGGTGATCACGCGGGCACCGTTCCCACCAGCGCTGGGCGCGCCTCGAGCCCAATTTCCTCGAAGGACAGAACCGGATTGGCGATGCCGCGGGCGTGCATGATGGTGCGCAACAACCGCCGTCTCCGGGTCGAGGTCACCACGGCTGGGAACAGCCCGTGGTCGGCGGATTTGGTGACGCTGTCATTCACCCCGTCGGCAAGCTTGTTGAACAGGTTCGGCGGCAGCGCCACGTCCAGTCCGGCATTGGGCGCGTCGATCTGATAGCTGGCAAAGGTGTCTTCCCATTCCGGGGCCAGCTGGATCAGCGGGATCGATCCGTCCTCGCGCTTCATATCGGCCACCAGTTGAAAACCCAGCCGTTGGCGGACCAGTTCGCAGATGCCTTCGGGCTGGGTTGTGGTCAACCGCGCCTCGGCTACGCTTTCCAGTATCAGCGCCATGTTGCGGATCGAGACCCGTTCGTCGAGCAGTAGGCGCAGCACCGCATGCAAGGTGTCGATTGGTACCTTGTCGGGGATCAGTTCGTCCAGCAGCTTGCGGTTGGCCTCGGCCCGGCCCGGATCGCTGAGGCGGGTCATCTCGGACAGCAGGCGGCGCAGGGATTTCAGCGTCAGCAGGCGCGAGAAATTCTGTTTTATGATCTCAAGCAAATGTGTGGCCAGAATCTCGGGCGGGGTTACGATGGTGGCCCCATTCATGGCGGCGGCTTCCTGATCCTTGGGCAGAATCCAGCGGGCGGGGGCGCCATAGACCGGCTCGGTCACGTCGGTGCCATCGGGCAGCAGGTCCTGCCCGTCCTGCACCAGCGCCAGCACCAGTTCCGAATTCAGCACCCCGCGCGCCTGTTCCACGCCCTGCACCTTGATCACATATGTCCCGGTGGGCAGGTCGGCGCGGTCGGTCAGGCGGATATCAGGCAGGATCAGGCCGAAGCTTGAGGCGACATAGGTTCGCATATTTGCAATCCGCGCATCCAGCCCGGTGCCGGGGTTGAGCACCATGCTGACCAGGTCAGGAGCGAACTCCAGATGCACGTCGTCCAGATCCAGCACGTCGCCGATGGCTTGGGAGACGGGGGTGTCGGCCTCGGGCGCGGTATCTTCGGGGATGTCTTCGGTGTTCCGTTTTTTCAGGCCAGCATAGGCGGCGTATCCCAGCGCCGCCGCGCCGAGCATGAAGGGCAGAAATGGCAATCCGGGCACCAGCGCAAACAGCGCCATGAGCACCGCAACCGTGGCCAGCGCCGCCGGATGCCGCCCGAGTTGCGAGAAAATGGCGCTGTCGGTGGCTCCTTGCGTGCCACCCCGGGCCAGCAGCAGGGCGGAGGCGATTGAAATGATCACCGCCGGGATTTGTGAGACTAGCCCGTCGCCGACGGTCAAGATCGCATAAGTCTCAAACGCGGATGAAACCGGCATTCCGTGCACGATCACACCCATCACCAGACCCATCACCAGGTTCAGCAATGTGATCAGCAGCCCGGCAATGGCATCGCCCTTGACGAATTTCGACGCGCCGTCGAGCGAGCCGAAAAACGTGGTCTCCTGCTGTTCACGCTCGCGCCGTTCCTTGGCTTGCTGGTGGTCGATGGCCCCGGCGGACATATCGCTGTCGATGGCCAGCTGTTTGCCGGGCATCCCGTCCAGCGCAAAACGCGCCCCAACCTCGGCCATACGGGCAGCGCCTTTGGTGATGACCATGAAATTGACGATCAGCAGTACGCCGAACACCACGAGGCCCAGAAAGATGCTGCCGCTCATCACGAATTGCGCGAAGCCTTCGATCACGTCGCCAGCCGCGTTTGTGCCGGTGTGCCCTTGCCCGATGATCAGCTTGGTCGAGGAGACGTTCAGCGACAGCCGCAGCATCAGCGAGGCCAGCAGGATCGTTGGGAAGGACGAGAAATCCAGCGGCCGTTCGATGAACAGGGTCAGGGTGAAGATCAGGATCGCCAGCGCGAACGAGGCCGCAAGCCCCACATCCAGCACCCATGCGGGCATCGGCAGGATCATCATCACGATCACCGTCATCAGCGCCAGCGCCAGCAGGATGGTCGGGGAAAACAGGGTACGGATGTCGATCCGGGGCACGGGGACCTCTTAGTTGAAGGGGATGAACGCGGTGGCGGCGGCGGTATGGGGCACCAGTGAGCCCAGAGCGGTGCGGCTGGCGGGCTTGGGCGACAGGGGGATCAACGGGGCGGCAGACATGGTAAACGGGTCGCCGGTCGCGCGCGGGCTTTCCAGTTGCGCCAGCACTGCCTGAAAGCGGTTGCTGTAAGAAGCCGCAAGACTTTCGGTCCGGGAATGATAGGCCCCGGCGGCGGCGGGCCATGATCCGAGCTCGGCGTAGAGTTCGTTCAGGAAGCGGGCGGCGTAGGCGGCGTTTTCATCCGGGTCGAACATTGCGTCGATCGAGCGGAAGGCCTTGCCGTGCCAACGGTAATTGATCTGGAAACAGCCGATATCAAAGCTGCGGACACCGGATTTGAAGATGTTGAACACATAGGATTTCGCCTCAGCCGCCGACGCGAACCAATATCCCTGCCCTTCACGGTTGACAGCCCAGGGCCAGGGGTGCAGCGCACCATCAACCGTTCGGCCTGTTTCAACCCGCGTGATGGCGCGCAGAATGTCCAGAGGCACGCCTTCCGCCCGTGCAGCCCGTTGCGCGGCCTGATCGCACAAAGCCGCCGTTTCAACGCCGGGCGCTGCGTGGCCGGGCGGCACCAGCGCAAGATGCGCCACAAACAGCGCAAACAGGATTTCACGATAGGGCATTCTGCCGGTCCGGGATTCTGATCAATCCTGGCCAAGCTAGCCACGTATGGGTTTACAGAGAGTTAGCGCCCCTCAGGTCCGGTCGATTTTGCGGCCAAAAACCACACTGGTGTTGGTGCGCAAGACGCCGGGTATGCGGGCCAGTTCATCAACGAGGACATCGAGATCCTCGATCCTCGGGGCCTCGGCGGACAGAAGCAGGTCGAATTCGCCGTTGATCGACAGGCACAGCCTGACCTCCGGGTAAGCCTCAAGCCGCTTGATGATCCGTGTGGTTTCCTTTTGCTGCACCTCCAGCAGGACAACGACCTGAACGCGGGGGGTATCCTCGGTTTCGCGCAGGACGACGGAATAACCTGCGATGATGCCGCGTTCTTCCATGCGGTTGATCCGCTCATGGACCGTGGTTCGGGCGACCCCAAGCGTTGCGGCGATGCGCGTGGTGGAATCGCGCGCGTTGTGCTGCAGGGCGGCGATGATGCGACGGTCAAGCTGATCCATGCGGGCTCCGGGCGTCTTTTGGATGTGCCCCGGTTTACGGCAGTTTATGGGGCGGGCTCAAGGCTGGCGCGGGATACGTGGGTGCAACTCGTCAATCACGATGGGGTGGGCGTGTGGCCCCGGCCCGGCCAGATGCGGATGATCTGCGGGCAGGTCGGGGTGGCTGTGCGCGACCGCCGAGCGGCTGTCACGAGGCCAGACCCGTATCGCCAGCGCAACGCCCAGCACTGCAGCCGTCGCCATTGCGGCCATCACGACCGTGGCCCCGAAGCGGGTCATCAGCCACCCGGCCAAGGGGTACAGCACCAGCCAGCAGGCATGCGATAGCGTGAATTGCGCAGCAAAGAGGGCGGGGCGGTCCTCAGGGTGGGCCGAGCGGGTCAGCAAGCGGCCCGACGGCGTCAGTGTGGCCGAGTAGCCAAAGCCAACGGCGGCCCAGATCAGTGTCAGCAGCATGAGAGTCATCGGTAAGGTAGCGGACAGCAGGGCGGCGGTGGCCATGGCTCCGGTCGCGAGAGCTGCGCCGCTCAGCATCACCTGACGGTCGGGGATATGTTCCAACAAACGGGGCAGCGTGAAGGCGGCCAGCATGGACCCGCCGCCGAACCCGGCCAGTGCGACCGCCACGGCGCTTTCGGACAGGCCCAGATCGGCGCGCACGATCACCACCGTGTTGACGATCACCATCGCGCTGAGCGCCGCCGCGCTCCAACTCAGCGCCAGCAGCCCATGCAGGCGGGGGGTCTTCAGATAGATGCGGATGCCGCGCGTGGTCCGGTCATAGATGCCGCGCCGCGCGGTGGGTTTGGGCGAGGGCAGAGCGACGGAGACCACCAGTAGGGCCGAGGCCACAAACCCAAGGCTGGTGCCCAGAAACAGGCTGTCGAAACTGACCAGCAGCAAGAGGACAGCCGCCAGCATCGGGCTCAGCAGGCTTTCCAGATCATAGGCCAGCCGCGACAGGGACAGGGCCTTGGTATAGTCCTGCTCGTCGGTCAGCACGTCGGGGATGGTGGCCTGAAAGGTCGGGGTGAACCCGGCCGAGGCAGATTGCAGCACAAAGATCAGCACATAGACCTGCCAGATCTCGCTCACGAATGGCAGGCAGAGCGCCACAGCCGCCCGCACCAGATCCAGTGCCACCAGCATCTTCCGACGGTCCAGCCGCTCGGCAAAGGCAGCGGCCAGTGGCGCGACGGTGACATAGGCCACCATCTTGATGGTCAGCGCGGTGCCCAGCACCAGCCCGGCGGCCTCGCCTGCCAGATCAAAGGCCAGCAGACCCAGCGCCACGGTGGCCAACCCAGTGCCGGACAGCGCAACTATCTGCGCGGCCAGCAGGTGCCGATAGGTGCGGTTTTTCAGGACGCTGAGCATGGGTCAGAGGTATTTCGTGATGGATTTGAAATCGTCGATACTGTCGCCATCGGCCCCGGCAGACAGGCAGTGATCGACATGGTCGTGGATCAGCGCCCGCTTGGCGTTGGTGATGGCTTTCTCGACGGCGAAAAGCTGTTGGGCGATGTCCCCGCATGGGGCCTGATCGTCCAGCATGGTGATGACCTTGGCCAGATGGCCATGGGCTCGTTTCAGTCGCGCGGTGATCTGCGGATGTGAGGCATGGGTATGAGTCGTCATGATCATATCCTTATCCCCCCCTTGGGGATGATGTAAAGCCGATGAGCGCGTAACGGCCCTGCGGGCCCGGCGACGTTGAGTTTGTCTGCGAAACCCCCTATCTCGGGGGCGAAAGCGCTTGAAGGATATCCCAGTGGCGAACCACCTTTATAAGAATGACCTGCCGGACGGGCTGGATCTGGGCCCGGTCGTGGCCATTGACTGTGAAACCATGGGGCTCAACCCGCATCGGGACCGCCTGTGTGTGATCCAGATGTCGGGCGGCGACGGCAACAGCCATATCGTGCAGGTCGAGAAGGGGCAGACTCAGGCTCCGAACCTGTGTGCGATGCTGGAAAACCCGAATGTGCTGAAGCTGTTCCACTTTGGCCGCTTTGACATTGCCGCGATGTACCACACGTTTGGCGCGCTGGCCGCACCCGTCTATTGCACCAAGATCGCCAGCCGTCTGGTGCGCACCTATACCGACCGGCACGGGCTGAAGAACCTGTGTCAGGAACTGATCGGCGTCGATATCTCGAAGCAACAGCAGATGAGCGATTGGGGCGCGGAAACGCTGACCGACGCGCAGCTTGAATACGCCGCATCGGACGTTTTGTACCTGCATCGCCTGCGGGACGCGCTGGAGGGGCGTCTGGCCCGCGAGGGCCGGACCGAGATGGCGCAGGCCTGTTTTGACTTCCTGCCGATGCGCGCGAAGCTGGACCTCGCCGGTTGGCCCGAAACGGATATTTTTGCGCACTCATGACCGATACCGAAGCATTTCTGAGAACCGCCCGACAGGTTGTCACCGATGAAGCCCGCGCGCTGGACGTGCTGGCCGAAGGGCTGGACGAACATTTTGCCGAGGCCGTGCAACTGATCCTGCAGGCCACGGGCCGCATCATCGTCAGTGGTATCGGCAAGTCGGGCCATATCGGCCACAAGATCGCGGCGACGCTCGCCAGCACCGGGACACCTGCCTATTTCGTGCACCCCGCTGAGGCGAGCCATGGCGATCTGGGCATGGTGTCCAAGGGTGACGTGGTTCTGGCGATCTCGAACTCGGGCGAGGCGCCGGAACTGGCCAATCTTCTGGCTTTTACCCGCCGCTTTGGCATCCCGCTGATTGGCCTGTCCAGCAAACCCGAAAGCACGTTGATGAAGCAGGCTGACGTGCATCTGCTGATCCCGTCTTTGGGTGAGGCTTGCGGGTTCGGCATGGTGCCCTCGATCTCAACTACTCTGACGCTGGCGATGGGCGACGCGCTGGCGATTGCGCTGATGAAGTATCGGGACTTCAAACCCGAAGATTTCCGCGCCTATCACCCCGGCGGCAAGCTTGGGGCGCAACTTTCCACTGTGCGCGATCTAATGCACGAGGATTTGCCGCTGGTTTCTGCCGGGACACCCATGAGCGATGCCTTGCTGGTCATGAGCCAGAAAAGCTTTGGCGTGGTTGGCGTGACTGACGCAGCAGGCCGCCTGCTGGGCATCGTTACCGATGGCGACCTGCGCCGGAACATGGACGGTTTGCTGGATAAAACCACCGAAGAAGTGATGACCGAAAACCCACTGACCATTGCGCCAAATGCTATGGCAGAAGAGGCGGTTGCGGTCATGAACGACCGTAAGATCACGTCGCTGTTCGTCGTAGACCCCGAAGCGCCGGGGCCGGTACAGGGGCTGTTGCACATCCACGACTGCCTGCGCGTCGGGCTGGGCTGAGGGGGCACGCCGGTGGACCACCATTCCCGATGGGTACAGTTTCTGAAGGTGGTTCTGCCTTTGGCCGCTATCCTGCTGCTGTCCACCGTGTTCCTTTTGTCGCGCAGCATCGACACCAATGTCTCTGTCCCGTTCACCGGTCAGGAAATTGACGAACGATTGACCGATCAGGTGATCACTCGGCCCGACTATAGGGGCGTCACCCGCAAAGGTGAGGAAATTCGCGTCGAAGCGCGCCGCGCCAGTCAGGTCGGTCAGGGCGATAACCCGACCGCCGCCGATGTTCACGGTCGCTTTGGCTTGAGCAACGGGGGAGAGATTACGCTGGAATCCAACACTGGTATGGTCAGGCCCGACAAGGGCACCGCAACGTTCTCTGGTAATGTGGTCATCACCACCGCGGACGGCATTCAGGTCACCACCGATCTGTTGAACACATCGCTGGACGAAATACGCGGTGATAGCCCGGGACAGATTGACGGCACCGGCCCGATTGGTGACTTTACGGCAGGGCGCATGACGTTCGGAACGGAAAAAAAGGACGGCCCGGTCCATATTCTTTTTACAGATGGCGTGAAGCTGATATACGAGCCGCAAAAAGCTGAAAGATAACCCGTGTTTGATTTTCGTGCCGCCTCTTTGTGTTTCGCTCTGACCCTCACGATCGCACCCGCTTCGGCGCAAGAGGCGCAGGTTGCCTTCGGAGCCGTCAAAGCCGATCCGACCCTGCCGGTCGAGGTGACGTCGGAGACGCTGAACGTAAATCAGGAAAATGGCTCCGCCGAGTTTCTGGGTGATGTGATCGTCATCCAGGGTGAGATGCGCCTGACCGCCGAGCGCGTTTTGGTGATCTATAATGAGGAGCGATCGGCCATAGAACGGCTGGAAGCCACGGAAAATGTGGTTTTGGTCAGCCCTCCGGACGCAGCCGAAGGCGATTGGGCCGAATATACGATCGAGTCCGGTGTGATTGAGATGCGCGGCAACGTGTTGTTGACCCAAGGCCCCAGTATCATCAGCGGGGACCAGATGATTGCGAACCTGACCACTGGCACCGCGACCATGTCGGGGGGCGTCAAAACCATCCTGCAGCAGGGTCAGAACTGATGAACCGCCCGAACCTGTCTGTCGCCCAAGGGATGTCTGGCCTGAAGATCGAAAAGCTGCGGAAATCCTATCGCAAGAAAACCGTGATCCGCGACGTTTCGATGACGCTGGACCGGTCTGAGGTGGTGGCGCTGCTGGGTCCGAACGGGTCGGGCAAGACCACGACTTTCTATTCGGTTGCCGGGCTGGTGTTTCCTGAGGCCGGGACAGTGACCATCGACGGGCAGAATGTGACCACTCTGCCGATGTATCGCCGCGCCCGTCTTGGCATCGGCTATCTGCCGCAGGAAATGTCGATCTTCCGCGGTATGAGCGTCGAGGACAACATCGCCTCGGTGCTGGACATCACCGTCAAACACGCCCACCGCCGCAAAGAACGGCTGGAGGAGCTCCTGTCGGATTTCTCGATCGAACACCTGCGCCGCGCGCCTGCGCTGGCCTTGTCGGGCGGTGAACGCCGCCGGGTCGAGATCGCGCGCTGTTTGGCAGCTGATCCGAAATATCTGTTGCTGGATGAGCCCTTCGCGGGCGTTGATCCGATCAGCGTCGGTGACATTCGCCTGCTGGTGGCAGACCTCAAAAAGCGCGGAATCGGAGTTCTGATCACCGACCACAACGTGCGCGAAACGCTCGAGATCGTGGACCGCGCCTATATCCTGCATGACGGTCAGGTTCTGATGTCAGGCACCCCCGACGAGGTGGTGGAAAACGAAAATGTGCGCCGGGTGTATCTGGGCGAAAATTTCCGTATTTCATAGGTTTACGCGGAATTGCGCCGGGTGCATGGCGGAAATCTGGTATATACACACCTGTTTTGATTGACTCTTCCGTCGCCTCTTGGCTCAATTGGGTTATGGCACATCTTCGGTTCCAGTCTGGATCGCGATGCCCCTTCATCGAAGGGCAGGATCAGCGGCAACCGCACAGAGTGCTGCGACCCCCCACCCGATAAAAACAAGTCAGCCGCGTACCGTGGCGTCAGAATGGGTGTGAATTGTGAAGGAGATCACATGCGTTACCAAATCAGCGGAAAACAGATCGACATCGGTGCGGCCCTGCAGACCCATGTGCAGACCGAACTGGGCGAGGTTGTAGGCAAATACGCCCAGCGACCGACGGACGCCAACGTCGTCTTTTCCCGTTCGGCGCATGAATATGTATGCGAAACCACCGTGCATCTGTCGACCGGCCTCACCGCACAGGCCAAGGCCCATGCGACCGAGATTTATGCGGCGTTCGAGGGCTGCTGTGACAAGATGGAAACACAATTGCGGCGGTATAAGCGCCGTTTGAAGGACCACCACAAGGATCGCTCTGAGCCGGTTGAACTCTTTGGCGCGTCCTCTTATATCCTCGCTTCTGACGAATCGGAGACGGCCGACGAACCCGAATCGCTGCAGCCAATGATTGTGGCTGAGATGGAAACAAAGATCCCATCGCTGAGTGTTGGTGAAGCCGTTATGCAGATGGAACTGGCCGGTGCCCCGGTGCTGGTGTTCCGGAATGAGAATAAGGACGGATTGAATGTCGTTTATCGTCGAGAGGACGGTAATATCGGGTGGATTGATCCGTAACAGGCAAGAACTATTGGCCTGCCCCCGGCTGCGGGGGCATGGCCCAGGAGCAAAATGATGGAGCTTTCGAGCATTCTGAAGCCCGAAGCCGTGCGCGTGCTATCCGCCGCGTCCAGCAAAAAGCGGTTGTTTCAGGAAATCGGTGATGTCGCCGCCGCGACGCTGGGACTGGACGCGCAAGCCGTTGTCGATAGCTTGCTTGAACGCGAGAGTCTGGGGCCCACAGGTGTTGGCCACGGTGTGGCCTTGCCGCATGCCAGATTGTCCGAACTTGAAGCGGTTTCCGGCGTATTCGTGATGTTGGAAAAACCCATCGATTTCGGATCGGTCGATCGGCAGCCGGTAGATCTGGCCTTTTCGCTTTTTGCCCCCGAAGAGGCGGGCGTTGAGCATCTCAAGGCGCTGGCCTTGGTGTCGCGCACGCTGCGCGAACAGACTGTCTGCGCCAAGCTGCGAGCCAACCCAGATCCGGTGAAACTCTATGCGATTCTGACCGAAGCACAGTCCATGCAGGCTGCCTAAACGCAGGCTACAGGACGAAAAAAAGCCCCCGGATCGTCGGGGGCTTTGTCATTTTCTGCTGCGGGTCTTCAGCCACCGGTGCCCATCTCAAGGGTCCACCAGATTTTGCCGCCGCTCTCTTGATGCCAGGCAAATCCCATCTGAGTGGCTTTGGGGTCCATGATGACCGATCGCGGTCCGGGCTCTTGCATCCAGGCTGCCAGTGTTTCGGTCTCGGTTTCAAAGGTTTCCGAGATCGCCTCGCCCAGGAAGGTTCCGAAATAGCCCACGCGTGCGGCGCGATCGATGGGTGATGACCCGTCCGACCCGAAATGCCAAGGGCGGTTCTGACGCGCCATATCCTTGGAATGGGTGGCCGCCGCCGCATTCAACTGTGCGTTCAACTGTACAGGTTGCAGCCCCGAGGCCTGCCGCAGTGCGTTTACCGAGTCCAACATGCGGAACTGCAGTTTCTCGGGGTTTCCGCGAATTTTATAGACGGATGGAAGCGGTCTGCCATCCGCGCCAATCGCGGTCGTGCTCGAATCGGTACAAGCGGCCAAAGCGAGGATGCAAATCGTCAGAAGAGAAAGAATACGTGTCATGATCGGCCTGAATTCTGTGTTTCAAGGGAAATACCGCGCTTACAGGCCGGGGGCAAATGCACAATCGCCTCAGCTTGCGTGAATCTGCCGGTTTGATTTGCGACTGAAGCATTCTGGCCATAAAATGTGCCAGAATTTGCATTTGACCTTAGCAAAGGACCGTTCGACATGGTCAAGAAACCGATTGTGACCCCGACCCGCCGCGCATTCATGGCGGCAGCTTCGGCCAGCCTCGCGTCACCCGCGCTGGCACAGTACATACCCGGCGACCCGCTGCGCCCCGCCGCCGAACCTGAGCCGCCCGTACGCCGCAACGTCTCGGGTTTTCGCGCTCTGGACTGGCAACCCTATTTCTCGAACACCCGGAATGGCGCCATTCTGGTCGATACCGTTTCGCGGGCGCTGCATTATTGGTCAGAAGACCAAACAGTGTACAAACTCTACCCCTCTTCGGTTCCACTGACCGAAGAACTGACCCGCCGTGGACGCACAAGCGTCATCCGCAAGGTCGAAGGGCCAAGCTGGTCGCCCACGCCGTCGATGAAAAAACGCAACCCCGAATGGCCGGACTACATTCCTCCGGGGCCGGATAACCCATTGGGAACGCACGCTTTGTACTTAAGCTGGAAGTATTATCGCATTCACGGCACGCATGATACGCGCAAAATCGGGCGTCGATCGTCAAACGGGTGCATTGGGCTGTTCAACGAAGACATCGCCGAGCTGTTCGGAATGGCCAATGTTGGCACGCAAGTGTTGCTAATTTGACGACATTTTCGCGCACGAACCCGCTTGTGGCGCAAGTTACAATTGCAATCCATGGGGATAGCTGATTAGAAAAACTCACGAGGTAAGTCTTAGATGTGCGGTTTCGCTATTTGGAATCGTGCAAATTCTGGAGGTTAATATGAAGAAACTCGTTCTCGCCGCTGCTCTGACTGCTGCTGCTTCGACCGCATATGCTGGCAACCTGGAAGAGCCGGTTGTTGAAGCACCTGTTGTCGTCGAAGAAACCCAAGGTTCGTCGCAGGGCATCATCCTGCCGCTGATCCTGCTGGTTATCGTTGCTGCAGCTGTTGCCGCAAGCTAATTGACGAGCATTATACCAGAGAAAAGGCGGTGGAGCTTTCCACCGCCTTTTTTCATGTCCGCATAACACATCGCGGAACGCGTCAGTCGAGCCATCCGCGCAGGTTATCCTCGATCACCTTACCCAGTGCCGCGATATGCGTGTCGTCGTCGTTGAGGCAGGGAATATAGGTGAACGATTCGCCGCCCGCTTCTTCGAAGCTTTCTTTGATCTCTTCGTTGATCTCTTCCAGCGTCTCGATGCAATCGGCGGAAAACGCAGGGGCAATGACCGCAATGTTCTTCTTCCCCTGTCGCGCCAGATCGGCCACGTGATCGACGGTATAGGGTTTTAGCCATTCCTCGGGTCCGAACCGCGACTGGAAGGTCGAGATCAACTGATCATCCGACCATCCCAACCGTTCCTTCAGCAGTCGCGAGGTTTTCACGCATTGGCAGTGATAGGGGTCGCCCTGTTTCAGATAGCGCTCGGGCATTCCGTGATAGGAACACACCAGGATATCCGGCTTTGTGTCCATCTGTGCATATGCGCGCTCGACCGAGCCTGCGAGCGCGTCGATATAGGCCGGTTCGCTGAAATAGGCGGGAACCGTTCGGCTGGCCGGTTGCCATGGTTCAGCCATCAGGGCGCGAAAGAACTGATCATTAGCCGTCGCTGTCGTGGCCCCGGCATATTGCGGGTAGAGCGGGAAGAACAGGATGCGGTCGCAGCCTGCGGCCACCATCTCGCGGACTTTCGAAGGGGTCGAAGGGTTGCCGTAGCGCATACAGAAATCGACCATGACCTGATCTCCGAACCGCTCCTGCATGGCGTGACGCAGCTTGGCGGTCTGGTCTTTGGTGATCGTCATCAAGGGGCTTTCGCCCTTGTCGTGGTTCCAGATCGACTTGTAGGCGGCACCTGAACTGAACGGCCGTTTGGTCAGGATGATCCCCTGCAGGATCGGTTGCCACTTCCAGGCGGGATAGTCGATCACCCGCCTGTCCGAAAGAAACTCGTTCAGATACCGGCGCATGGGCCAATAGGTGTAATCGTCCGGCGTGCCCAGGTTGGCCAGTAGAATGCCGACGCGCCCCATCTTGACCTTTGGGTGGTCGGTCGGTGCATGCATCGGGCGAGTGGCGTCAAACATATGAAGCTTCCTGAATTTTCGTGTTCCGGGCTGAGATAACGGGAAATGTCCGGTCGTCAATCGGGCAGTTTGCCTTCTTCGGTTTTCAGTGCATCCGCCAGACGCATCTGGGCCGATCCGGGGCGCAGGGGTTTGGGTTGGCTGTCATCGGGGGACCAGCCGGTCAGGCAGATCATCTCGAATGTAGCGGTCAGCCGCCCCGAGGGCGCGGTGAAGTGATCGGCATAGATGCGCTGAGCTGTGTCGAAGACCGCGCGCCGTGTCGGCTTTTTCAGCCGGCCTGACAGGGCGTTGGTTTCTGCCATGGCGCGCAGGTCGTGCATCAGGTGCCAGAGATCGCGGTATTCCGCCGTCAGGGGGACGGCATCTGCCACCGGCAGCGCCAGCCCGGCCCGCTGAAGAAGAGCCCCAAGATCGCGAAGCTCTCCCATGGGTGCGATTCGGGGGCTCAGGCCACCGGACACCTCGATCTCGGCCTGTCCCAGCGCGGCGCGCAACTCGTGCAGGGTCTCTCCGCCCAGGCACAGGACCAGCAACAGGCCGTCGGGTTTCAGGGCGCGGTGGCATTGGATGATCTGCCCCACTGGATCATTGGCGCTGTGCAGCGCCATCGCGTGGATCACCAGATCACGTGTGCCGGGGTGCAGGGCCAGCACATCTTCATCCTCGACATTCACCGCATCGGGAAAAACACCGGACCAGACCTGCGGAAAAGGACTCACGATCGCAGGGGCCATAAACACTTTGTTAACCATGGAGAGCCGATCCTGCACCTCATCGACGGCGGCGCGGTGCAGGAACAAGGCTTCGTCGCGCGCGCGCGCGCGGCGCAGCCGAATGGCGGCGCGGTCAAACAACGAGGGTGCAGTGGGTTCGGGCAGTTTCATAGCTCGCAAGTATCGCATGGCGCGGCGGATTCAAACCGCTATCCAGCTTATCTACCCACCCCGATGCATGGGGTGCGGTGCGCTGACGGGTACCGATTTCGGTCTCTGCGGACCTTGCTGGCGCGATACGCCGTTTATTGGCGGCACAGTTTGCGAAAGCTGTGGTGTACCGGTTATTGGGGAACGGGACGGGTTTCGGATCGACTGCGATGATTGTATCGGGGCATCCCGGCCATGGCGCGCGGGGCGGGCGGCACTGCTGTACAAGGGCAAGGCACGGTCCCTGATACTGGCGCTGAAGCATGGTGACCGGCCGGAACTGGCGCGCCCCGCAGCGCGGTGGCTGGCGCAGGCAGGACAGGCGTTGCTGCGCCCCGATATGCTGATCGCTCCGGTTCCGCTGCATTGGTCGCGTCTGCTGAAAAGGCGTTACAACCAATCGGCTCTGTTGGCGCAGCATCTTGCGCAAGAGGTTGCGCTGGACTGCATACCTGATCTTCTGCAGCGTACCCGTCATACGCCGGTTCTGGACGGAAAAACCGCGCAAGAGCGGGCGGCGATCCTGCAGGATGCCATTTCAATCCACCCGCGACGAACACGCCACATCAGAGGGCGGGATGTTTTGCTGGTCGATGACGTGATGACCTCGGGTGCGACTTTGGCGGCATGCACCCGTGTGTGTCAGGCCGCAGGGGCAAATCATATTTTCGTGTTGGCTCTGGCGCGCGTTGCCAAGGATGCCTAATTCGCCCAAGATTGTGCGAAACGCGAAGGGACGGAATATGAAACCCGTAGAAATCTATACCTCGCCGCTCTGCGGTTTTTGCCACGCGGCCAAACGCCTGTTGAAACAGAAGGGCGTCGAGTTCAAGGAAGTCGACGTGCTGATGCACCCCAAACGCAAGCCCGAGATGATCCAGCGCGCGGGTGGCAAACGCACCGTGCCGCAGATCTTCATCGGTACGCAGCACGTAGGCGGCTGCGATGACCTTTATGAGCTTGAGCGTCAGGGTAAACTGGATCGTTTGCTGGCGGCCTGATGAAGACCGCTCTGCTGCAGATCACCTCGTCGGACGACCCGGTTGAAAATCTGGATACGGTGCGCGCCCTGATGGCCGAGGCGGCAGATCAGGGCGCGCGCTTTATCCTGACGCCCGAAGTAACGAACTGCGTCTCGACCAGCACCACGCGACAGCGCGAGGTTCTGCAGCACGAAGAAGATGACATCACGCTGGCGGGCCTGCGTGATCAGGCCGCTGCGCTGGGCGTGTGGCTGCTGATCGGCTCGCTGGCGATCAAGACCCACGACGCCGATGGGCGCTTTGCCAACCGCTCTTTCATGATCGACCCGCAGGGGCAGATCATGGCGCGATATGACAAGATCCATATGTTCGACGTGCAGGTCACAGAATCCGAGACCTTCCGCGAATCGAAGAACTACCGCCCCGGCGACCGGGCTGTGATTGCGCAGACCGATTTCGGCAAGGTCGGTTTGACCATCTGCTACGATATCCGCTTTCCGCATCTCTACGCCGCGCTGGCGCAGGCAGGTGCCCGGATTTTGACGGTTCCGGCCGCGTTTTCGCCCGTGACCGGCGCGGCGCATTGGCAATCTCTGCTGCGGGCGCGGGCGATTGAGACTGGCTGTTGGGTGCTGGCCCCCGCCCAGACCGGAGAGCACCCGAAAACGCGCGGCAAGACCCGCCATACCTACGGCCACAGCATGGTTGTCGCCCCGTGGGGAGAGGTGCTGATCGACGCAGGCACCGATCCGGGCATTCACATTTTCGATTTGGATGATAGTTCTGTGACAGAGGCGCGCCGCCGCGTGCCCTCACTGACTCACCTGCGGCCCTTTGACGGGCCCTGATCCAGAACCGGACTAATGACGGACGAGAAAAACGCCCTTGCGGTCACGCTGTTCAGCGAGATTCTGACTGCAGACCAATTGTTGCGCAACCGGCTGAGCCGGGTGCTGCCCAAGGGCATGGAAATCTCGCACTTCTCGGTACTGAACCACCTTGTATATGTAGGCGACGAGCGGACGCCTGCACAACTGGCCAGCACCTTCCACGTCACGCGCGGAGCGATGACCAACACCTTGGCCAAGCTGGAATGGGCCGGGTACATCCACATCCGCCCCGACTGGGACGACGCGCGCCGCAAGATGGTCGCCATCAGCCCCGCCGGCCGCCGCGCACGTGATCAGGCGATTTCCTCGATCGCCCCGCTGATCAACCGCGTGGTCGGAGAGCTGGGTCTGGAACGCGTCCGCAGCACGCTGCCCGTACTGCGGGATTTGCGGTTGCAGTTGGAGGGGGAGTAAGGGCTTTGCGCCAACTGCGCCAAAGGATCGCAACAGATGACGGATGAAATTTGGGTTTCCGACATAACCGTTGAACTTGATCTGCAGAGGCCATTTCGGGCGCTCGTTCCTAATGATTTTCCTGAGGAACCAAGTGAGCGCTTCAAGGCTTTTGGATGGCATCCTAGCCTAGGCTATCATGAGAATCTGGCGCGTTGGCAGAATCTCGGAGAACCGCTGGAGCAGCAGGATATCTTGCCGAATTTCTTTCAAAAGGTTGCGCCTGAGGATCATGATTTTGAACCATATTACGGTAAATACTCTCCTGTCATCGATCTGGCAGGTATTCTGGCGGTTCGATCAGATGTCGCCGATGTCCTTCAGAAATTCGACCTGGGGCAAGGAGGGCTTTATCCCGTCAACCTGTTTAAAAAAGACAAGATCACACCGATTGAACAGAACTACTCGATCTTTTGGATCGCAAATAAACCCGGCACGCTAAACATCGAAGAGTCAAAAGGTCTTCGAAGAGCTCGGCCCGATCGGGATGATTTATTCCGACTTCCATTATGGAAGGATGCCAAGCCGGGGGACGTTGTCGGCAATGCACAGGCCGCATCCGGGATCGACATCTGGCGAGACCCAAGTGTGCCACGTCGTGTTTTTCTGAATGGGCATCTCAAACACGTGCTGGACGAAGCCGGGTTTGCGCCAGCTTTCAGCCTTCACCGTTTGGCCGCAAAATAAGCAAGAATAGCAAGCGTAGGATGGGTTTCTAACCCATCGCTCAAGATCGAAAACCTTTGCAAGATGGGTTGAAAACCCATCCTACCCCGGCTTCACGCTCGCCGTCACATAATTCACGCTCAGGTCCCGGTCCGAGATCGACCAGCTCCACAGGATTGGGTTGAACACAAACCCCTTGCGGTCCACCGGGTCCAAACCGGCCTGCCGCAACAGGTCGAACAGCTCATCAGGGGTGATGAACTTGTTCCATTCATGCGTGCCGCGGGGCAGCCAGCGCATGACGACCTCGGCTCCGAAAATGGCCATGGCATAGGATTTCGGGTTGCGGTTGATGGTCGAGCACACCTGCAACCCGCCGGGTTTTAGCAACTGTTGCGTGGCTGTGAGATAACCAAGTGGATCGACCACATGCTCGACCACCTCCATGTTCAGCACCACATCAAACTGTTCACCCGCGGCGGCCATGTCCTCGGCGGTGGTGTGGCGATAGTCAATGTCCAGCCCTGATTGCTCGGCATGGATGCGGGCGACGGGCAGGTTGCGCTCGGCGGCGTCGGCGCCCACGACCGTGGCACCCAGACGCGCCATCGGTTCGCTTAGCAGCCCGCCGCCGCAACCGATATCCAGCAAGCGCAGGCCGTCAAATGGCTTGGTTGCCTTCAGATCGCGGTCAAACTCCCCCGCGATTTGCTGGGTGATATAGTCCAGACGGCACGGATTCAGCATGTGCAGCGGCTTGAATTTCCCGTGAGGATCCCACCATTCCGCCGCCATCGCCTCAAATTTTGCGATCTCGGACGGGTCTACCGTGTTCGGATGCGCTTGCATTCCTGTCTCCGTGTGCTCTTTTACGCTTAAGGACTATATAGGGCCATAATGGACAAGTACCCGGACCAAAAGCGCGCAGTTCAATATCTGTACCCGCCGATCGATCCTTTCGATCAGCGGATGGTCGATATGGGCGATGGGCACCGCATTTATGTGGAACAATGCGGCAATCCCGAGGGGATTCCGGTGGTCATCCTGCATGGTGGCCCCGGCGGCGGCTGCAGCCCGGCGATGCGGCGGTATTTCGATCCCAAAGCCTATCGGGTGATTCTGTTTGATCAGCGCGGATGTGGGCGGTCGCGGCCCACGGCTTCGGTCGAAAACAACACCACCTGGCATCTGGTGACGGATATCGAGCGTCTGCGCAAATTGTTCGACATTGAGGATTGGATCGTCTTCGGCGGCAGCTGGGGGGCGACTCTGGCGCTGGTCTATGCGCAAACCCATCCTGACCGGGTCAACCGTCTCGTGCTGCGCGGTGTGTTTCTGGCCACGCAGGCCGAGCTGGATTGGTTCTATGGCGGCGGTGCGGGCAAGTTCTGGCCCGAGCAGTGGGCCAAGTTCACCTCGCTGCTACCCGAACATGAGGTGAGCGACGCGATTGCCGCCTACAACAAACGCCTGTTCTCGGGGGATCGCGCGACCGAGATACTGTATGCGCGTGCGTGGTCACATTGGGAAAACGCGCTGGCCTCGATCCACACCAACGGGTCGGTGGGCGAAAGCCCGGGGGAATATGCACGCACCTTTGCCCGGCTTGAGAATCACTATTTCACTAATGCCGCCTTCCTTGAATATGACGGCCAGATTCTGGATCAGATGGACCGGATCACCGGTATCCCCGGCCATATCGTGCAGGGGCGCTATGACATGATCTGCCCGCCGCAGGCCGCGTGGAACCTGTCGCAGCGCTGGCCCAATGCCGAGCTGAAGATGGTGCGCCATGCAGGCCACGCCCTGTCTGAACCCGGCATCAGCGCCGAGCTGGTCCGGATCATGGATCGCGTGGCCGAGGGGGTGACATGACCCGGATCGACCGTCGTGCGTTGTTTGCCTCAGGTGCGGCTGCCGCTTTGCTGGCGGCCACAGGGGCATCTTTGGCGGATACGCCGAAACAGGGCGGCGCGCTGCGACTGGCGGTGCCGCGTGACAACAGTCTGGAACGCGTGGCGCGTGGTGCGGTCTTTGACACGCTGACCGAGATTGCACCTGACGGCACGTTGCGCGGAGAGCTTGCGACGGGTTGGCAAACCGACGCGGACGCCCGGGTCTGGAGTTTCGATCTGCGCGATGATGTCGTGTTCCATGATGGCACCAAGCTGGATATCACAGATGTTCTGGCCGTTCTGGGTGAGGTTGGCCGCGCCGAGGTCATCGCTCCGCACCAGGTGCGGCTGCAATTGGCTGAGAGCAATCCGGGCCTGCCATTCCTGTTGTCAGAGTCCCAGTTCGTCATCGCGCGCCATGGCGTGACGCCGCTGGCGCAAGCCAACGGTACTGGCTGTTACCGGGTCGAGCGGGCCGAGGATGAGCGTCATTTGCGCGCGCGGCGCGTGGCCGATCACTACAAGGCCGGATCGGCGGGTTGGGCCGACACGATCGAGATCATCGTGATCCCTGACGCCAAGGTGCGGGCCGAGGCGTTGCGGGATGGCTACGTGGATATCGCGGCACTGCCTGCTGGCGAGGACCTGATCGCGCAGCGTGGCCTGCGGTATCATCCATCGCAGGCCGACATGGCACTGGCTGTTGCCGCCCATGTCGGGATGCCGCGCCAGATTGGTAAGGCTGCGCTGGACGACGGGCGCATCGCCGAACGGTGGTGGCTGGCGTAAATCCGATCACGTTTTACGCCGGGGGTTGCAGACTCGGGAACTCCTGCGTATATGCATCTGCAACAGCGGCGCGTTGGACTTCTGGTCCAAGGCTCCACCGGAAAATACGACGGGCCGCGCGCCCGTTTTTTTGTGCCCGACGACAGGGTAGAGACCCGAATGACAAACGACCTGATAGCCAAAGCTGCCATCGACCGGCGACTGGCCGAGATCATCACCCCCGTGATTGAGGATCTGGGGTATGAGCTGGTGCGCATCCGTTTGATGAGCGGCAAGCAGACCACGCTGCAGATCATGGCCGACAAGCCCGATGGCGGCATCGAAGTGGATGATTGCGCCGAGATTTCCAACGCGGTCAGCGCCACGTTGGATGTCGAGGATCCTATTTTGGACGCCTATACGCTGGAAGTATCCAGCCCCGGTATCGACCGGCCTCTGACCCGTCTCAAGGATTTTGAGACCTTCGAAGGGTATGAGGCCAAGATTGAGACCGCCGAGCTGATCGATGGTCGCCGTCGCTTTAAGGGCGAGTTGGCCGGGATCGAGGGGGACGAGGTTCTTATCAACATCCCCGAAGGGGACGAGACGATCACCATCGGTCTGCAATTCGATTGGCTGAGCGACGCCAAGCTGGTCCTGACCGATGATCTGATCAAGGAAATGCTGCGCCAGCGCAAAGACGCCGGTGCTCTGAACGAAAACGCTTTCGACGAGATTGAGACCGAAGGGTCCGAAGAGGAGACGAACTGATGGCAATCACCTCAGCCAACCAGCTGGAGCTGTTGCAGACCGCCGAGGCCGTGGCCCGCGAAAAGATGATCGACCCCGGTCTGGTTGTCGAAGCGATGGAGGAATCGCTCGCCCGTGCCGCCAAGAGCCGTTACGGCGCCGAGATGGACATTCGTGTCTCCATCGACCGCAAGACCGGCAAGGCGACTTTTACCCGTGTGCGCACCGTGGTAGAGGATGAAGAGCTTGAGAACTATCAGGCCGAGTTCACCGTCGAACAGGCCAAGCAGTACATGGAAAACCCCGAGGTCGGTGACGTTTTCGTGGAAGAAGTCCCGCCGGTCGAAATGGGCCGGATTGCCGCCCAATCCGCAAAGCAGGTGATCCTGCAGAAGGTTCGCGAAGCCGAGCGGGATCGTCAGTACGAAGAATTCAAGGATCGCGCAGGCACCATCATCAACGGTGCGGTCAAGCGTGAAGAGTTTGGCAATGTCATCGTCGATCTGGGCGGTGCCGAGGCCGTTCTGCGCCGCAACGACAAGATCGGTCGCGAAAGCTATCGCCCCAACGACCGCGTGCGCGCCTATATCAAAGAAGTGCGCCGCGAGGTGCGTGGCCACCAGATCTTCCTGTCGCGCACCGCGCCGGAATTCATGGCCGAGCTGTTTAAGATGGAAGTGCCGGAAATCTATGACGGCATCATCGAGGTCAAGGCCGTGGCCCGTGACCCCGGTTCGCGCGCCAAGATTGCCGTGATTTCCTATGACGGCTCAATCGACCCCGTCGGTGCCTGCGTTGGTATGCGCGGCAGCCGTGTGCAGGCCGTTGTGAACGAACTGCAGGGCGAAAAGATCGACATCATCCCGTGGAACGAAGATCAGCCGACCTTCCTGGTGAACGCGTTGCAGCCAGCCGAGGTTTCCAAGGTGGTTCTGGACGAAGAGGCCGGCAAGATCGAAGTAGTGGTCCCCGAAGAGCAACTGAGCCTCGCCATCGGCCGTCGTGGTCAGAACGTGCGTCTGGCCAGCCAGCTGACCGGTCTGGACATCGACATCATGACCGAAGCCGAAGAATCGGCGCGTCGTCAGAAGGAATTCGAAGCCCGCACCCAGCTGTTCATGGAAACGCTGGATCTGGACGAATTCTTTGCCCAGCTGCTGGTCTCGGAAGGTTTCACCAACCTCGAAGAGGTGGCCTATGTCGAAATCGACGAACTGCTGGTCATCGACGGTGTGGACGAAGGCACCGCGCAGGAACTGCAGACCCGCGCGCGCGAATTCCTGGAAGCACAGGCCAAGGCGGCGCTTGATGCGGCGCGTGCATTGGGTGCCGAAGACAGCCTTATTGACTTTGAAGGCCTGACGCCCCAGATGGTAGAAGCGCTGGCCAAGGACGATGTGAAGACGCTGGAAGACTTCGCAACCTGTGCCGACTGGGAACTGGCCGGTGGCTGGACCACAGTTGATGGCGAGCGCATCAAGGATGATGGTGTTCTGGAACCTTTCGGCGTGACGCTGGAAGAAGCTCAGGACTTGGTCATGACGGCGCGCATCATGTTGGGCTGGGTCGATCCGGCTGAACTGGAGCAGGCCGAAGAAGACGGCGAAGCAACAGACGAGGAGGTCGAGGCCTGATCTCAGGCCTCGGGTGGCGCACATGGGTCGCGGTGGCGTCCATAAGGATCGGTCGGAAGGCCCCGAGCGCAAGTGCATCGCCACGGGCGAGGTTCAGCCCAAATACGGGCTGATCCGCTTTGTGACGGGGCCGGATGGTCAGGTCTATCCGGATGTCGCGGCGAAACTGCCGGGGCGCGGGGTTTATGTGGCGGCGGATCGCGCCGCGCTGGATAAGGCCGTCGGCAAGAAACTGTTCTCGCGCGGGTTCAAGGCGCAGGTCAGCGCGTCGAAGGACCTGACGGATGAGGTCGAAAAACAGATCGCGCGCCGTGTGGTTGAATTGCTCAGCCTGGCGCGCAAGTCCGGTGACGCGGTTGCCGGGTATGAAAAGGTCAAGACGTGGTTGGACCGGGAAGAGGCAAGCGTGCTGATTCAGGCCAGCGATGGGTCGGGGCGCGGTAAGTCGAAACTTAGCACGCCGCACTTCGGCAAATACATCGGCTGGTTGACCGCGGACGAGCTTGGGGCGGCATTTGGGCGCCAAACGGTGATTCATGCGGCCTTGGCCTCTGGCGGACTCGCCAAACGTGTTGTAGAGGAAGCGCAGCGCCTGCGTGGCTTGCGCGAAAAGGATGACGGCGGCAAGAGCCGCGCGGAAGGGTAAGAAGCTTTATGAGCGATAGTGACGGCAAAAAGACATTGGGTCTTCGTGGCGGGGCACGCCCCGGAAATGTGAAACAGAGTTTCAGCCACGGACGCACCAAGAATGTCGTGGTGGAAACCAAGCGCAAACGCGTGGTGGTCCCCAAGCCGGGTGCCGGAAAGCCGAGCGGCGGTGCAACGCCTTCGGGTGATCCGTCGCGCCGTCCTGCCGGGATTTCCGACGCCGAGATGAACCGCCGCCTGAAGGCGCTGCAGGCCGCCAAGGCCCGTGAGGCCGAAGAGGCCGCCGCCCGCGAGGCTGAAGAAAAGGCGCGTGAAGAAGAACGCGCCCGCCGCCGGGCCGAGCAAGAGGCCAAAGAGCGCGAGCAGCGCGAGGCTGAAGAAAAGGCCCGCGCCAAGGCCGAGGAAGAAGAGCGCAAGCGCGTTGAGGCAGAAGAAGCTGCCAAACGTGCTGCTGCGGCCCCTGCGCCAGAAGAGCCCAAAGCCGCACGCGCGCCGGCCAATAAGCCGGCCCCCGCAGCGACTCCGCGCAAGCAGGATCGCGAGCGTGAGCAGCGTGGCCGCGGCAAAGGTCGCGACGACAACCGCCGCTCGGGCAAGCTGACACTGGGTCAGGCCACCGGCGGCGAAGGCAACCGCCAACGCTCGATGGCTGCGATGAAGCGCAAGCAGGAGCGTGCGCGTCAGAAAGCCATGGGCGGCACGGTCGAGCGGGAAAAGGTGATCCGCGACGTGCAGCTGCCCGAGGCGATCATGGTCTCGGAACTGGCCAACCGTATGGCCGAGCGTGTCGCTGACGTTGTCAAATCGCTGATGCAGATGGGGATGATGGTCACGCAGAACCAGACCATCGACGCTGATACCGCCGAGCTGATCATCGAAGAATTTGGCCACAAGGTCACCCGCGTCTCTGATTCGGACGTGGAAGACGTCATCAAAGAGGTCGAGGACAAGGACGAGGACCTTCAGCCGCGTCCGCCGGTCATCACCATCATGGGCCACGTTGACCACGGTAAAACCTCGCTGCTGGATGCAATCCGCGACGCGCGCGTTGTGGCAGGTGAGGCCGGGGGCATCACCCAGCATATCGGCGCCTATCAGGTGAAAACCGATGGCGGCACCACGCTGACCTTCCTGGATACCCCGGGCCACGCGGCCTTTACTTCGATGCGTTCGCGCGGTGCTCAGGTCACGGATATCGTGGTTCTGGTGGTTGCGGCTGACGACGCGGTGATGCCGCAGACGATCGAGGCGATCAACCACGCCAAGGCGGCCGGGGTGCCGATGATCGTGGCGATCAACAAGGTTGATAAGCCTGATGCGAATCCGGACAAGGTCCGCACCGATCTGCTGCAGCACGAAGTCATTGTCGAGAAAATGTCGGGTGAGGTTCAGGACGTCGAAGTGTCCGCCATCACCGGTCAGGGTCTGGACGAACTGCTGGAAGCCATCGCGCTGCAGGCCGAGATTCTGGAACTGAAAGCCAACCCCGACCGCGCCGCCCAAGGTGCCGTGATCGAGGCACAGCTGGATGTGGGCCGCGGCCCCGTTGCCACCGTTCTGGTTCAGAACGGTACTCTGCGTCAGGGCGATATCTTCGTTGTGGGTGAGCAATACGGTAAGGTCCGTGCGTTGATCAACGACAAGGGCGACCGCGTGAAGGAAGCTGGCCCCTCGGTTCCGGTAGAGGTTCTGGGTCTCAACGGCACGCCCGAGGCGGGCGACGTTCTGAACGTGACCGAGACCGAAGCGCAGGCGCGTGAGATCGCTGCCTATCGTGAGCAAGCCGCCAAGGACAAACGCGCCGCCGCCGGTGCCGCGACTACCCTTGAGCAGCTGATGCAGAAGGCCAAGGAAGACGAAAACGTCACCGAGTTGCCGATTCTGATGAAAGCGGATGTGCAGGGTTCGGCCGAAGCCATCGTTCAGGCGATGGAGAAGATCGGCAACGACGAGGTGCGCGTGCGGGTGTTGCATTCGGGTGTTGGTGCGATCACTGAAACGGATGTGGGACTGGCCGAAGCCTCTGGCGCGCCGATTTTTGGCTTCAACGTCCGTGCCAACGCATCGGCGCGGAACACCGCGAACCAGAAGGGTGTCGAGATCCGCTATTACTCGGTGATCTATGACCTCGTGGATGACGTGAAAGCCGCCGCATCCGGCCTGCTAAGCGCCGAGATCCGCGAGAAGTTCATCGGTTACGCCGAGATCCGCGAAGTCTTCAAGGTCACCGGCGTCGGCAAGGTTGCTGGCTGTCTGGTCACCGAAGGCGTTGCCCGCCGCTCCGCAGGCGTCCGTCTGCTGCGCGACAACGTGGTGATCCACGAAGGCACGCTGAAAACGCTCAAACGCTTCAAGGACGAAGTGAACGAGGTTCAGTCGGGTCAGGAATGCGGTATGGCGTTCGAGAACTACGACGATATCCGCGCGGGCGACGTGATCGAGATTTTCGAGCGCGAAGAAGTCACCCGGACGCTCGACTAAGCTCTGGTAAAATCGAACATAGAAACAGCGGCTTATCGGGCCGCTGTTTTCATTTGATGGGGTCTATTCGCTGCGCGACGACAGAAACGTGCCCGAGGGCATGATGATGTCGAAATGATGCTTGCCCCGCTGCAGATCGAAGCTGACCGAATGCCCGGCCTTGCGCAGCAACTCCGCATAGTCGCGGCTTTGACGGATGAACTCGGGCGTGTCGCGTTCGGCCACCGTCACCCGGTAACGTGGCCCCGGCGCGGGCAGGTTCAGGCAGGGCGAAAGGTCGTGAATTTCGACCTTCGTCAGTTGTAAGGGATCATTCACTGGGGTCAGGCTGATCGGCTCAAGATCATACACCCCGCTGATCAGGATCACATTGCGTACCCGCAGCGCGGCCTGTGCCAGCGCGTTCGATGAGGTCGCCATCACCATCGCCGCCAGATGCGCCCCGGCGCTGTGGCCCGAAAGCGTGACATGCGACGGATCAAACCCCAACGTTTCGGCCTGCGATGCCAGCCACAGCAGGGCATTGCGGCATTCTTCGACCATCTGCCCCAACCGGGCATCGGGCGCGAGCGTATAGTTCAGCGTGGCAAAAGCCTGCCCGTTCTCGTGCAGCACCGGGGCCATCAGCGCCGAGTCGCGCTGGCTGAGCGCCTGCCAATAGCCGCCATGAATGAACACATGCAGCGGGGCCTTGGCACCGGCGGCAGGAAAATAGTCCAGCACCTGTGTCGGGCTGTCCCCATAGGCGAGGTTTTCCTGCACCTCCAGATCGGCTCGCGCCTGCGCGCTAAGGGCCGCATAGCTGGCCAGATAAGGCGTCAGATCGCCGCCGACCATCGAACTGGGCGCATATTCCTGCTCCAGTTCGCCTTGTGAAAATCCGCGATACAGCATCAGTCCCCCGCATACATCAGTTCGGTGCGCATGTCGTAAAGGTCGTGGAAGAACCGCAACTCCAGCGCCTTGCGCAGAAAGGCCACACCGCTGGAGCCGCCGGTGCCGGGCTGCATCCCGATCACCCGTTCCACGGCGGTGGCATGGTCGAACCGCCAGCGCTGGAACAGCGATTCCACATCCATCAGTTTTTCGGCCAGCGCGTAGAGGTCCCAGTATTTGTCAGTGTTACGGAACACCTCGGTCCAGATTTTCACGATGCGCGGGTCGCCGGAATAGGGCTGCGCATAGTCGCGCTCGATCAGGTCCTGCGGCACGTCGAACCCCTGACGGGCCAGCATGTGCAGCACCTCGTCATACAGCGAGGGTTTGGTGAGCGCGGCGTTCAGCATCTCCATCACTTCCGCGTCGTGTTCGTGGACCTTCAGGGTCGAGACATCTTTGTTGCCCAGAATAAACTCGATCTGACGGTAGCCATAGCTTTGAAAGCCCGAGGAATTGCCCAATGCTTGCCGAAAGGTCATGTAATCGGCGGGGGTCATGGTCAGCAGCGTCTCCCACGCTGCAATCAACTGCCGTTGGATCGCCTTGACCCGGTCAAGGTTCTTCATCGCCGGGCCGAAGTCGTCCTGTTGCAGGAAGCGGCGGACCTCGACCAGTTGGTGATGCATCAGTTTCAGCCACAGCTCACTGACCTGATGGATTATGATGAACAGCATCTCATCGGGTTCAGCGGGGTCTTGAAAGGTCTTTTGCAGGTTCAAAAGTGTCTTGAGCTGCAGGAAGTCGCCATAGCTTTTGCGGTGGGTTTCCGCGAAATCCGTGACCAGCGTGTCTTCGATCCCGCGTTCCAGAAAGCGGTCGTCCTTGTCGCTCATGAGGTCCCTCTCAGGTGGTGTGCTGCCCCTGTTTAGGACCTCATTTTGCAACTTTCCAGAGCGTCAGGTCCAATCCAGAACGACTTTGCCCGAGAGGCCCGATTTCATCGCGGCGAAGCCTTCGGCAAAGTCATCGACCCCGAACCGGTGCGTGATGACGCGGCTGACATCCAGACCATTCTGCAGCATGGCGATCATCTTGTACCAGGTCTCGAACATCTCGCGGCCGTAGACGCCCTTGATGGTGATGGCCTTGAACACGATGCGCGACCAGTCGACCGGGGATTTGCCCGGCGGAATGCCCAGCAGCGCGATCTTGCCGCCCATCACCAACGCCTCGACCATCTGGTCCAGCGCGGCCTGCGAGCCCGACATCTCAAGCCCCACGTCAAAGCCCTGCGACATGCCAAGCTGGGATATGACGTCCTGCAGGTCCTCGGTGGTGACATCCACGGTGCGCACCGTGGGCACCACATGGGTGGCCAGTTTCAGACGGTCGGCGTTGATGTCGGTGATGACCACATGCCGCGCGCCTGCGTGGCGGGCGACGGCGGCAGCCATGATGCCGATGGGGCCAGCACCGGTGATCAGCACGTCCTCGCCCAGCAGATCAAAGCTGAGCGCGGTATGTACGGCATTGCCCAGCGGGTCGAGGATTGCGCCGATTTCATCGGGGACATCATCCGGCAGGGGGACGACGTTGAAGGCGGGCAGTTTCAGGTATTGCGCAAAAGCCCCATGTTCGTTGACGCCGATACCACGCGTGCCGGGATCCAGATGGAACTTGCCGGCTCGGCTTTGGCGGCTGTCGGGTGTGATCAGGTGCCCTTCGCCTGAACAGCGCTGGCCAATTTCCAGACCGGTTACATTGCGCCCGACCTCGACAATCTCACCGGCGAACTCGTGGCCCGTGATCATTGGCACCGGAACCGTATGGGCCGCCCATTCGTCCCAGTTCCAGATATGTATATCGGTACCGCAGATGCCCGTCTTGTTGATGCGAATCAGAACCTCATCCGGGCCGATTTCCGGGACAGGTGCCTGCACCATCCACAGGCCCTCTTCGGGTTTCGTCTTTTCGAGCGCTTTCATGGTATTGGGTCGCATCGGATCACTCCCACAAATTGGTGGACAGGTATTTGAGACCGCTGTCACACATCACAATCGCCACGCAGCCGCCTTTTTCCGGACCACGCAACAGCTCAATCGCGCCAGCAAGGTTCGCGCCCGCCGAGTAGCCGGCGAAAATGCCTTCGGTCCGGGCCAGCAGGCGCGCGCCATCCCGCGCGGCGTCGCCCGAGACCGACAGATGCCCGGCCAGTGAGATGCCGATAAGATGGACCAGATCGCTCATCGCGTAGCCACCACCTTGAATTGGGTGATCCGGGGTGCTGATGGCTTCGCCCGCGATGGCCCGCGCGCCTTCGGGTTCCACCGCATAGCAGCGCACTCCGAGCGGTGTCAGATAGGCTGCGGCCCCGGCCAAGGTGCCGCCGGAGCCTGCAAAATCGCAAAAGGCCGTGACGGTGCCGCCGGATTGTTCCCAGATTTCGGGGCCGGTACCGGTGGTATGGGCTTTGGGATTGCCGGAATGGCCGAACTGATCAGCCCGAAAGGCCTTGCGCTCGGCGGTGATACGTTTCGCGGCTTCGTCCACCAACGCCAGATCCGCGCCCGAAACCTCGCCGGGTTTGCTGCCCTCGGCTTGCGGGACAATGACAACCTCCGCGCCCAGCGCGCGCATCATCCGCGCACGTTCGATCGAGTTTCCGGCGCTCATCACGGCGACGAACGGATGGCCAAGAATACCGCAGACGATTGCCAGACCGGTGCCCATGTTGCCCGAAGTCAGCTCGACGACTGTCTGGCCCGGCGACAATGTGCCGTCGGCGCGCGCCAGCTCGACTATGGACTTTGCTGCCCGATCCTTTTTCGAGAATCCAGGCAGCAGGTAATCCAGTTTGGCCAGAATGCGCCCGTCCAGGTCCAGTCGCTGACAAATGCGCGATAGGTCAACAAGCGGCGTGTTTCCAATTGCATCGATAGCAGAGGGCAGAATCACGAAATCACCCCGAGTTCTTTACCGACCTTGCCAAAGGCCACCAGCGCGCGGTCCAGTTCATCACGGGTCAGGGCCGCGTTCATCTGCGTTCTTATCCGCGCCTGACCGCGCGGAACGACGGGGAAGAAAAAGCCTGAGACGTAGACGCCCTCGTCGAACAGTTTGGCGGCCATGTCTTGTGCCAGTTGCGCCTCGCCCAGCATCACCGGGATGATCGGGTGTTCTCCGGGCAGCAGGTCAAAGCCCAGCTTTTCCAGCCCCGCGCGCCAGTATTTGGCGTTGCCAAACAGCTGTGCGCGCAGCATGTCGCCCTGTTCGACCAGACGGATCGCTTCCAGTCCGGCGGCGACGATGGACGGCGGCAGCGAATTTGAGAACAGATAGGGCCGCGCCCGCTGCCGCAGCAGGTCGATCACTGGCTGCGGCCCGGCGATATAACCGCCGATTGCCCCCCCAAGTGCCTTGCCCAAGGTTCCCGTCAGAATGTCCACGTCGACGCCGAAATGGTCCGGCGTGCCCGCACCACGCGGACCCATGAAGCCGGTGGCGTGGCAGTCATCCACCATGACGATGGCGTCGTATTTGTCGGCCAGTTCACGGATCTTTGGCAGGTTGGCCAGATAGCCATCCATCGAAAACACGCCGTCGGTGGCGATCATGATGTGCCGTGCCCCGTCCTCGCGCGCCTGTTTCAGCCAAGCCTCGAGGTCGTTCATGTCGTTGTTCAGATAGCGGTAGCGCTTGGCCTTGCATAGCCGCACCCCATCGATGATCGAGGCGTGGTTCAGACTGTCCGAGATGATGGCGTCTTCGGGTCCCAGCAGAGGCTCGAACAATCCACCATTGGCGTCAAAACAGGCGGCGAACAGGATCGAGTCGTCCTTGTTCAGGAACTGCGCCAGCTTCTGCTCCAACTCGCGGTGAATATCCTGCGTCCCGCAAATGAACCGGACCGAGGCCATGCCGAACCCTTTGGGCTCCATCGCGGCCTTGGCGGCGTCGATCAGCGCGGGGTGATCGGCCAGATCCAGATAATTGTTGGCGCACAGGTTGATGACCTGTTTGTCGCCCACCGTGATCTCGCCGCCCTGAGGCGAGGTGATCATGCGTTCGCGTTTATACAAACCTTCCGATTCGATCTGCGCGAGCGTGTCAGAAATTTGGGACAGGAATGCATCTGCCATGGCGACCTCCGTTCATCTGAGTCGCGTGTCTAACATAGCGGATGAAATTCCCAAATAGGAGAAATACAAGATGAAGGAAAAAAATCCGTGAAGGCGGAAGTTCGCCGGATCAGGCGTTCTTGACGATCAGGAAGACCCGGGCTGGTTCATCAGCAGAGATGGAATGCACGATATCGGCGGCATAGCGCGCGGTGTCCCCCTGTTGCAGGTTGCTGACGGCTGTCCCCGAGGTGACGCGGACGGCGCCATGCAACACGGTCAGTTGCTCGCGCGCGCCTCGTGCGTGGGGTTGGCTGTTCAGGCTTCCACCTGCTTGAAGTCTGATGTCATAGACCTCGTGCCCGCCTGCTTCTTCGGGGGGTGAAAGGATACGGATCCGGCATTTTTCGCCCATGTTGTCGATGCTGGGCACTTCCGATTTCCGCAGGGTCTCGATTTGATCGGTGGTCGTGTTGTCTTCGAGAAGACCGGCAAAATCGACCTGCAAAGCACGGGTGAGATTCCAAAGCGTCGAGATGGTTGGGCTGCTTTCGCCACGCTCGATCTGGCTGACCATGGAACGGGATACCCCGCTGAGATTCGCCACGGCCTCCAAGGACAGCCCTTTGGCCCGGCGTGCCTCTTTCAGGCGCGAAGGCAGGCGGTTCAGGATATCGTCTGTATCTTCCGTCATGACGGAATCCATGCGTGTTGCGCTACGTAATGTCAATTCCGCACGTGACAGAGAGTCTAATATGAAGATCATGCCGCAAGCGCATAATGGGCATGAATTTGGAGGAGAGAACATGACTGACGTAGTGATTTTGGATGGTGCGCGCACGGCCATAGGCACTTTTGGCGGCGCTTTGGCCTCAACCGCGCCGATTGATTTGGCGACAGTTGCCACAGAAGCGGCGCTGGAGCGTTCGGGTGTGGAAGGTGCTCAGGTAGGTCATGTGGTTTTTGGCCATGTCATCAACACCGAACCCCGCGACATGTACCTGTCCCGCGTGGCTGCAATACAGGCGGGGATTCCTAATGGTACGCCAGCGATGAACGTGAATCGGCTTTGCGGTTCCGGGGCGCAGGCGATTGTGTCGGCTGTGCAGTCGTTGATGTTGGGTGACGCTGATTTTGCCGTCGCGGGCGGCGCCGAGAGCATGTCGCGCAGCCCCTATATCGTTCCGCAGGCGCGTTGGGGGGCGAAGATGGGTGACATCACCTCGCTGGACATGATGCTGGGTGCGCTGAACTGCCCTTTCGGAACCGGGCATATGGGTGTGACCGCAGAAAACGTGGCCGACGAACACCAGATCACGCGTGAACAGATGGACGACTTTGCCGTGACCAGCCAGGGCCGTGCTGCGGCCGCGATCGAGGCCGGACATTTTGAAACTCAGATCGCGCCGGTTCAGGTGAAGGTCAAGCGGGACATGGTGGACTTCAAGGTCGATGAGCATCCCAAGGCGACCACAGCCGAGGTTCTGGCTGGGCTGCGACCGGTGTTCAAGAAAGAAGGCCGTGTGACGGCGGGGAATGCCTCGGGCATCAATGACGGTGCGGCTGCGATGGTGCTTGCAACGGCAGATGCGGCCGAGAAAGCCGGTCTGAAACCGAAGGCGCGGGTTCTGGGGTACGCGCATGCCGGTGTCCGGCCCGAGGTCATGGGGATCGGTCCTGTCCCGGCAGTGCAGAACCTGCTGGCCAAAACCGGATTGTCAGTGAACGATTTTGACGTGATCGAAAGCAACGAGGCTTTTGCGGCGCAGGCGCTTGCTGTGAACAAAGAGCTGGGTCTGGATGCGTCCAAGGTCAATCCCAATGGCGGAGCAATCGCCCTGGGTCATCCGGTGGGTGCGACCGGCGCGATCATCACGCTGAAGGCCTTGTACGAACTTGAGCGCACGGGCGGATCGAAAGGTCTGATTACCATGTGCATTGGCGGCGGTCAGGGGATTGCGATCGCTATAGAACAGCTCTGATTTCGAGCCTGGGTAGGGGGGCTGTCTGCCCCCCATCGCGCCTGAGGCGCGATTCCCCCCGAGGATATTTGTAGCCAGATGAAGCGGGCGGCTTGGTGTCAGCCGAGCGCCATAACCAGAAGCGTTAGAGCAACTCCTGCAGCTGCACCCACGGCCGCCGGAATAAGGTGTGCGCTGACGCTGTGGGCTTTTGGGTCGTCCTTTTGCGTTTGGGCGATCAGGGCGTCTTCGACCAGCGCTGGCAGGCGTGGACCGAAGCGGGCCAGCACGAGGGCTGTTTTCCCGAAATCGCGCAACGCGGCACGAGGGCCGATGGATTTCTTGATGTAGTCCTCGACCACCGGGCGGGCGACTTCCCAGATGTTCATATGCGGGTCAAGCGACCGGGCGACGCCTTCGACCACCACCATGGTGCGTTGCAGTAGGATCAGCTCGGTGCGTGTTTCCATGCCGAAACGCTCGGTGACTTCGAACAAGTAGTTCAGCAGGCGGCCCATGGAGATATGTGAGGCGTCCATGCCGAAGATGGGTTCCCCGACTGCGCGCAGGGCGCGGGCGAATTCATCGACGTCTTGATTGGCTGGGACGTAACCGGCCTCGAAATGCACCTCGGCCACGCGTTTATAGTCGCGGCGGATGAAGCCAAAGAGGATCTCGGCATAGACCCGGCGGGTGTATTCGTCGATATGGCCCATGATGCCGTAGTCATAGGCGATGATATCGCTGTTGGCGGCAACCTTGAGGTTGCCCTGATGCATGTCGGCGTGGAAATAGCCATCGCGCAGGGCGTGTAGCAGGAACAAGCGCAACACACGTTCCGCGAGATCGCGGCGGTTGTGGCCTGCGGCGTCCAGCGCGTCATTGTCGCCGAGTGGGATGCCGTCCGCCCAGCTGAGGGTCATCACCCGGCGCGCGGACAGGGACCATACCACGGGGGGCAGCCAGAAACCTGCGTCGTCCTTGGTGTTCGCGGCGTATTCCGAGGCGGCGGCGCTTTCTAGGCGCAGGTCAAGCTCGCCGCGCACTACGCCGTCGAAATGTTCGATCACCTCCATCGGCCTAAGGCGGCGCGCACCGGGGGCGCAGAGCGCGACGATGCGGGCGGCGAAATAGAAGGCGTCGACGTCCTTGCGGAAGGCACGTTCGATGCCGGGACGCAGGACTTTGACGGCAACATCCTCGCCAGTGCTGGTCAGTTTGGCCTTGTGAACCTGCGCGATCGAGGCGGCGGCGATGGGTTCGCTGAAATCGCTGAAGATTTCCGAGACGGGTTGGCCCAGTTCGCGTTCGACCTCGGCCATGGCTTCGGCTTTGGAGAAGGGGGGCAGTTTGTCCTGCAGCACACGCAATTGCGCGGCCAACTCATCGCCGACCACATCGGGGCGGGTCGAGAGCACCTGCCCGAACTTGATATAGGCCGGGCCCAATGCCGTCAGCGCGCGGGTTGCGGGCGGCATCTCGGGGTCGCCCTTGTAGCCCAGCCATTGGAAGGGCTTGCCGAGGGTATGCGCCACGATGCGCAGGGCGCGTGGGGCCTCGAACGCATCCAGCACCACGTTCATGGCGCCGGTGCGCTCCAAAGTGGCGCCTGTGCGGATCAGGCGGATGATGTTGTGAGGGCCGCGCATCTAGATCTTCCAGCCGGAATGCAGCGCGGCGATGCCCATGCTCAGGTTGCGGTATTTGGCGTTCTCGAATCCGGCGGTGCGGATCATGTTCAGGAAGGTCTCCTGATCCGGGAATTTGCGGATCGATTCCACCAGATACTGGTAGCTGTCGTAATCATTGGCGATCAGCTTGCCCATGCGGGGGATGACGTTGAAGCTGTAGAGATCATAGAGCTTTTGCAACCCGTCATTGGGCAATTGGCTGAACTCAAGCACCATCAGGCGACCGCCGGGTTTCAGCACTCGGTAGGCCTCGTTCAGCGCCTCCTGCGGGCGGGTGACGTTCCGGATGCCGAACGAGATGGTGTAGACGTCGAACGTGTTGTCCTCGAACGGCAAGGACATCGCATCACCGACCACCCAGTTCAGGCTGTCGGCCATCTGGTCGGCCTCGGCGCGCTGGCGGCCTTCGACCAGCATCGGCTCGGTCAGGTCCAGAACGGTGGCATGGCCGTGGCCTGCGCGTTTGAGGAATCGGAAGGAGATGTCTCCGGTCCCCCCTGCCACGTCCAGCAGGCGCTGACCGGGTCGCGGGGCGAGCCAGTCCATCATCGCGTCTTTCCAGACCCGGTGGATGCCCATCGACATGACATCGTTCATCACGTCGTATTTCGAGGCGACCGAGTTGAACACGCCCTGCACGCGACCGGCCTTTTCAGCCTCGCGCACGGTTTCGAACCCGAAATGAGTGGTCTTGTCACTGTTGTCGGACATTTGCCTTGCCGTTCGTCGAATTTCGCCTCTGTTATAGGGCCATGAGAGGCGGGCACAATGCGGCCCTTTGGAATAGGAGCCATCTAATGCCCGAATTGCCCGAGGTCGAGACAGTAAGACGCGGCCTGTCCCCTGCGATGGAGGGGGTGGTGATCGAACGGGCAAACGTGAACCGGCCCGATCTGCGCTGGCCGTTCCCCAAGCGGATGGCCGAGCGGCTGACCGGGCAGACGGTTCAGCGCCTGCGGCGGCGGTCAAAATACATCTTGGCCGATCTCAGCAGCGGAGAGACCCTGTTGATCCATCTGGGCATGTCGGGGCGGATGACGGTGTCCGGAGACCCATTGGGGCAGTTCGTGCATGACCATCCGGCGGTGCAAAAGCACGACCATGTGGTGTTTCATATGGCCAACGGCGCACGGATTACCTTCAATGATCCGCGCCGGTTTGGTGCGATGGATCTGCTGCCGACGGCATCGGCGGAGCAGCACAAGCTGCTCTCGGTTCTGGGACCCGAGCCCTTGGGCAATGACTTCCACGAACAGCACCTGATTGAAGCGTTCAAAGGCAAGAACACCCCGGTCAAATCGGCGCTTCTGGATCAGGGAATCGTTGCGGGATTGGGCAATATCTACGTCTGCGAGGCGCTTTTTCGCGGCAAGGTGTCGCCACGTCGCAAGGCCGGACAGATTTCTGCACCGCGTGTCGCGGCGCTGGTGCCGATCATCAGACAGGTGCTGCAGGATGCCATCGAGGCCGGAGGATCGTCGCTGCGGGATTTCCGTCAAGCCGATGGAGAACTTGGATATTTTCAGCACAGCTTCGACGTCTACGGGCGCGAAGGCGAGCCCTGCCGGACCGAAGGATGCGGCGCGTCGATCAAGAGAATCACCCAGTCCGGTCGCTCATCCTTCTACTGTGCGCAATGCCAAAGATAGCTTGATCCAGCTTTTGCGCGTGATAATGAATCGTATCTGAACGGAACAACCGGAAGCTTACACCTCATGGCTTTTGAGACGATCATCGTCGAAATCGAAGACCACGTCGCCCTTATCAAACTCGACCGCCCCGACGCGATGAACGCGCTCAACACCCAGTTGCTGGAAGAGTTGGGTGCCGCGCTGGAGGATGCGGACAGCAACGACAAGGTGCGCTGCATCGTCATCACCGGCTCGGACAAGGCTTTTGCCGCCGGCGCGGATATCAAAGAGATGTCCGAGATGAGCTTTGTCGACGTCTTCAACGTAAACCTTTTCGCCGAAGCTAACGATCGCATCTCGGGCATCCGAAAGCCGATCATCGCTGCGGTGGCAGGCTATGCGCTGGGCGGTGGCTGTGAGCTGGCGATGTTGTGCGACTTCATCATCGCGGCGGACACCGCCAAGTTTGGTCAGCCCGAAATCAATCTGGGTGTCATTGCCGGTCTGGGCGGTACGCAGCGCCTGACGCGCTTTGTTGGCAAATCCAAAGCGATGGACATGAACCTGACCGGCCGGTTCATGGACGCTGAAGAGGCCGAGCGCGCAGGGCTTGTCAGCCGTGTGGTCCCCGCCAAGAAGCTGGTGGAAGAGGCTGTGAGCGCAGCACAGAAGATTGCCGAGAAGTCGCAATTGACGGCAATCGCCGCCAAAGAAGCGGTGAACCGTAGCTATGAGATGCCGCTGAGCGAAGGGATGCTGTTTGAACGGCGCGTGTTCCATTCGATGTTTGCCACTGAGGACCAGAAAGAGGGCATGGCAGCATTTCTGGAAAAACGGGCCGCTCAGTTCCGCGACAAGTAAGCTGCTCTAAACAGGGGCGATCTGGCGGGCTTTTGCCCGCCTTTCTCATGCCTGCGCCGCGCGCTCAAGAATCCGCTTGGCAAAGTCGGGCAACTTGGATAGTAAGCGCCGCTATACATGCGCGTGCGGCCCGCCTGGCCCGACTCACACTCGTGATTTCTGATCCGGTGCGGATATGTCCGTGGCGCGCAACCCTAGATAACCGTACCGAACAAAGGTCAAAGTCACATGGCAAATTCGCCCCAGGCAAAGAAACGCGCCCGTCAGAACGAAAAGCGTTTCGCCGTAAACAAAGCGCGCCGTTCGCGCATCCGCACCTATCTGCGTAAAGTCGAAGAAGCGATCGCATCCGGCGACAAGGATGCGGCCACCGCAGCCCTGCGCGCAGCCCAGCCCGAGCTGATGCGCGGCGTCACCAAAGGCGTCTTCCACAAGAACACCGCATCGCGCAAGATGTCCCGCCTGTCGGCCCGCGTCAAAGCGCTGGGCTGATTCTGTGGGAAAGCGCGTCAAGCGTTGATCTGTAAAAAAGGCGTCGCCAAGTGCGGCGCCTTTTTCATTGTTGCGCGAAAGCCGCGTCTTCACGAAGCCGAGAGATTCTTTCGCCAAGAACGCCGAGTCAATATCAGAGTTTCGTTGCCCGGCAGGGCGGCCTGTTGTTACCACTGTATCAGCGATTCACTCGCTTGGGGGGACAGGCTGTTCCAGCGATCTGACTGACGGGCATCAGAACGATCAAAGGAACGAATGTTCGAAAACCGGCTTCGGTCGGATGGACAATCTGCTCTGGGTTTCGGTTTATCCGATAACCTCGGCCCTGTCGAAAATTGGAATGTCACGCGCATCCCGAGTGCTCGGGTGTGCCCCCTTTATGGGGTATGGCTTTGTCGGCCTGCGCTGATCTTCGATAGCACCCGCCAGACCATGTGGTCTGGTGCTGGTACCCTTGTGTGTGAACGTCATACGACCCGGAAACCGGGACAGATTAATAAGGCTGCTGGGCCAATAAAGATGGGATGCGTGAGGCGCGAATGACACAAGAGAAATGGGGACAATTGCGAAACAAGTTGATGAAGGCTGTTGGTAAGAACAACTTCACCACCTGGATCGAACCATTGAAATTCGAAGAGCTGCAGGACGGAGTGGCGGTGTTTTCTGCGCCGACCAATTTCATGGGCAACTATGTCAGTCAGAATTTCGCGGACCGCATTCTATACGAGCTGAACACGTCGGGCGAGAATGTTCAGCGGCTGGCCTTCAGAACGGCAGCGAATTCCCCAGCGCGTCCAACGCAGCAAGCAGACCTGCCCGCCGCCGAGGTTGCGCCGCAGCCTCCCGTCGTTGAGGTCGCCAATTCTACCCTTGAGGCGCTTCAGGCGGCCCCGCTGGATGCGCGTTTCACGTTTGACAGTTTCGTCGTCGGCAAGCCCAACGAGTTGGCCCATGCCGCCGCGCGCCGCGTGTCCGAGGGTGGTCCGGTTACCTTCAACCCGCTGGTTCTGTACGGCGGCGTCGGCCTTGGTAAGACCCACCTCATGCACGCCATCGCGTGGGAGCTGAAAACCAAACACCCCGAGCTGAACGTGCTGTACCTGTCGGCGGAACAGTTCATGTACCGCTTTGTTCAGGCCCTGCGTGAGCGTCGGATGATGGATTTCAAACATCTGTTCCGCTCGGTCGACGTGCTGATGGTGGATGACGTCCAGTTCATCGCCGGTAAGGATTCCACACAGGAAGAGTTCTTTCACACTTTCAACGCGCTGGTCGATCAGAACAAACAGATCATCATCTCGGCCGACCGCGCACCCGGTGAGATCAAGGATCTTGAGGACCGCGTGAAGTCGCGCCTGCAATGCGGTCTGGTCGTTGATCTGCACCCGACCGACTACGAATTGCGTCTGGGCATCCTGCAGAACAAGGTGCAGCAATACGCCACCACCTATCCCGATCTGACCATTGCGGATGGGGTGCTGGAATTCCTCGCCCAGCGGATCTCGACCAATGTGCGCGTGCTGGAAGGGGCTTTGACCCGTCTCTTTGCCTTCGCCTCGCTGGTGGGCCGTGAGATTGACATGGACCTGACGCAGGATTGTCTGGCCGATGTGCTGCGCATGTCCGAGCGCAAGATCACCGTCGAAGAGATCCAGCGCAAGGTATCCGAGTATTACAACATTCGCCTCAGCGATATCATCGGCCCCAAGCGCCTGCGCTCATACGCGCGCCCGCGTCAGGTGGCGATGTATCTGTGCAAGCAACTGACCAGCCGGTCGCTGCCCGAGATCGGTCGCCGTTTCGGTGGCCGCGACCACACCACCGTGATGCATGGCGTCAAGCGGATCGAAGAGTTGAAAACAACCGACGGCCAGATCGCCGAAGATGTCGAGATGCTGCGCCGCTCGCTTGAAGCCTGAGGTCTGTCTGATTTTTTCAAGAACGCCCCGGATCCTCACGCCGGGGCGTTTTCTTGTGCGCATTAGTCCACGGTCGGACGGGAACTGAGCCCTGCCGGACATGCACCCCTTGACGCTAGGGGTATTCCGACCCAGAAATCCATAAAAAATCCTTGTGCCTCAGGGCTGAGACGCTAACGTGCCAGTCCCGCCCATTTTCGGCACGCAAGTCAAAGGAACAGAGGGTATGAAGATCAGCATCGAACGCGGCACCCTTCTCAAGGCCGTTTCGCAGGCCCAATCCGTGGTTGAGCGCCGGAACACCATTCCGATCCTGGCCAATGTGCTGATCGAGGCCGAAGGCGATCAGGTGCAGTTCCGCGCCACCGATCTGGATATCGAGGTGGTCGACAAGGCCCCTGCGCAGGTCGAGAAGGCCGGGGCGACAACCGTGGCGGCAACCACCCTGCACGAGATTGTCCGCAAGCTGCCCGATGGCGCGTTGGTGACGCTGACCGCCGATAGTGCTGCGGGGCGTCTGACGGTCGAGGCGGGTCGGTCGAATTTCTCGCTGGCGACGCTGCCGAAAGAGGATTTCCCGGTCATGGCGTCCTCGGAATATGCGTCGAACTTTACCGCCTCGGCGGCGCTGCTGCGGCGCTTGTTCGACAAGTCGAAATTTGCGATTTCCACCGAAGAGACGCGGTATTATCTGAACGGTGTCTATATGCATGTTGCGGATGGGTCCGAGGGCGGCAAGGTTTTGCGTTGCGTGGCCACCGATGGCCATCGTCTGGCGCGGATCGATGCGGATCTGCCGGAAGGTGCTGCGGATATGCCGGGCGTGATCGTGCCGCGCAAAACCGTGGGTGAGCTGCGCAAGCTGCTGGAAGATGACGAAATGGACATTGCCGTGTCGGTCAGCGAAACCAAGGTGCGGTTTGCGACGCCCGATATCACGCTGACGTCCAAGGTGATCGACGGCACCTTCCCGGATTACACCCGCGTGATCCCGCAGGGCAACACCCGCAAGCTTGAGGTGGACGCCGCCGAGTTCGCGCAGGCCGTGGACCGGGTGGCGACTGTTTCGTCCGAACGCTCGCGCGCGGTCAAGCTGCAGTTGGACGGTGATAAGCTGGTGCTGTCGGTGAACGCGCCGGACAGCGGTGCGGCTGAAGAAGAACTGGCCGTGGCCTATGGCGATGAGCGGTTGGAGATCGGCTTCAACGCCAAGTATCTGTTGGAGATTGCGTCTCAGGTGGATCGCGAGAATGCGGTATTCATGTTCAACTCGGCGGGTGATCCAACGCTGATGCGCGAAGGCAATGATCAGAGCGCAGTCTATGTGGTCATGCCGATGCGCGTCTGATCGCGCTGGCGCGCGATGCCTCCGGCGGGAGTATTTTTGAAAAGATGAAGGGAGGGGTCATGGGATTGGCCCTGACCGAGCTTACGGTCTCGCATTTTCGGTCTCATAAATTGGCGCGGTTGTCATTGGATGGGCGACCGGTGGCGATCCATGGGCCGAATGGAGCCGGTAAGACCAATATTCTGGAAGCCGTGTCTTTGTTCTCGCCCGGACGCGGGATGCGGCGGGCCAGCGCGGCTGAGATGACGCGGCGGCCCGAGGCGTTGGGCTGGAAGCTGTCGGGACTGTTGCAGGTGCAGGGGCAGGCCTATGAGATCGAGACGTGGTCTGAGGGCGGTGCGGCGCGGCAGGTTCGGATTGATGAGAAGTCTGCGACACAGATTGATCTGGGGCGGCTGGCGCGGGTTGTTTGGTTAATCCCGTCGATGGACCGGCTCTGGATCGAGGGGGCCGAGGGGCGGCGGCGGTTTCTGGACCGCATCGCGCTGAGCTTTGATCCTTCGCACGCCGATGCATCTCTGACCTATGAAAAAGCCATGCGGGAACGCAACCGCCTGCTGAAAGAGCAGGTGCGGGACGCGCATTGGTATGCGGCGCTAGAGGGGCAGATGGCCGAGACGGGACACCGCATTCATGCGTCCCGTCTGGAGGCGTTGGAGCATTTGCGCGGGGCGCAGGATCAGGCGGAAACGGCGTTTCCCTCTGCTGATCTGGAGTTGGTGCAGACCGAGGGTGCGATGCCCGAGACCGAGGACGACCTGCGCGAGGCGTTGAATGAAAACCGGTTTCGGGACCTGGCGGCGGGCCGGACCTTGGTGGGGCCGCATCGGTCGGATCTGTATGGCGTGTTCGCGGCCAAGGGCGTTCCGGCCAAGGATTGTTCGACCGGGGAACAGAAGGCGTTGCTGGTGTCGCTGATCCTGTCAAACGCACGGGCGCTGGCGGGAATGGTTGGCGCGCCGCCGATTGTATTGCTGGACGAGGTGGCCGCGCATCTGGATGCCGGGCGGCGCGCAGCGCTCTATGATGAGATCTGTGCTCTGGGTGCTCAGGCCTGGATGACGGGCACCGGGCCTGAGCTGTTTGCGGAATTGGGCGACCGGGCCCAAACGCTGGTTGTTACCGAAGGCGATGAGGGCTCGGTCGTGTCGGCTTAGGCCGGTTCGCCCACTTTACGTTCCCACAGGAAACCGCGCATGACTTCGTCGACCGGAGTTTTGGCCATGTGGTTGACGTAGTTCGACATGGTTTTCTGTGCGAGGCCCAGAACAACATCCAGAACGGCGCGGTGCGAATAGCCTGCGTCAAAGAACGCCTGCAATTGTTCTTCGGTCGGGTTACCTCGGGTTTCCATCACTTGCAGGGTGAAGGTGCGCAGCGCCTCAAGCTTGGCCGAGGGCAGCGGGGTTTCGTTGCGTAGAGCGTCGGTGATGTCGTCCGAGACCTTCATCATCTTGGCGATCCCGGTATGGGCCGGGACACAATAGTGGCATTCGTTTTCCACGTTGATGGTCTGCCAGACGACGGTTTTCTCGTCATTGTCGAAATCGGTTTGCAGGAAGAGGCCGTGCAGAACCTGATAGCCTTCCAGATGTTGCGGGCTTTCCGCCATCACCTTGTGCAGGCCGGGCAGGCGGCCAAAGGCGGCTTGCGATTTCTCAAGCAGCGGCTTGGACCCTTCGGGGGCGGAATCAAGGTCGTGGGACGGGAAATTAGCCATGTCAAAACTCCTGTTTCTGGCGCGATGAGTCGTATTTAGGGTTTATTGAGCGATCACTCAAGTATATATTTGAGCGAACGCTCAAAAAATTGGTGAATACGATGCCTCGCAAACCTTCTTACGACCGTGACGCGCTTATCGGGCAGGCCAGAGATATCTTTTGGCGGCAGGGTTGGGCGGGAACGTCGCTGAAAGACCTCGAGCGTGAGTTGAACCTGAAGCCCGGAAGCTTCTACGCCGCGTTTGGATCCAAGGATGCGCTGTATGCGTTGACGTTGGAGCGATATGCGAATGACGGCGTGGCGCGATTAATGGCAATGGCCGAGGAAATGGGGCCGTTGCAGGCGCTCAAGGCGCAGCCGCACGTTGTGATTGACGAACGCGAGACGCCAGCACGGGCGTGTATGTTGGCCAAAACCTACGCCGAATTGCAATCCAAGGGGCATGAGCTGGCCGGCAAAGCGGGGCATCATATGGCCGAGATGAAAGGGTGTTTTGCGACGCTGTTCCGCCGTGCGCAGCAGGCCGGAGAGATTGGTCCTGAGCATGATCCCGACCGGCTGGCGGCGCGCTATCAGTCTGACATCCTGGGACTGCGCCTTTCGGCAGAACGCGATGATGTGGATGCGACGGAAATCGCAGCGGATATCGCCGCGGATCTGGATCGACTCTGATCCACCACAAGCGACGGCTGATAGCACAAAATGTTGGGGGAGCGCGTGACAATCCCCACCAGAAAACGTATAAGTTACCAAAATAATATAGGTACTAACGGCATGTCCGAAGACGCACAGGCACCCCAGGAATACGGCGCAGATTCCATCAAAGTTCTCAAAGGCTTAGAAGCAGTTCGCAAACGCCCCGGTATGTATATCGGGGATACGGACGATGGCTCGGGTCTGCACCACATGGTGTATGAGGTTGTGGACAACGGAATTGACGAGGCTCTGGCTGGTCATGCCGACCATGTGACTGTGAAAATTCACGCCGATTCCAGTGTTTCAGTCAGTGACAACGGCCGTGGCATCCCGGTGGATATTCACCCCGAAGAGGGCGTCTCGGCGGCCGAGGTCATCATGACTCAGCTGCACGCGGGCGGTAAGTTCGACAGCAACTCGTACAAGGTGTCGGGTGGTCTGCACGGTGTGGGCGTGTCGGTTGTGAATGCGCTGTCCGATTGGCTTGAGTTGCGCATCTGGCGTGCAGGTAAAGAGCACGTTGCGCGTTTTGAGGGTGGCGAGACTGCTGAGCACCTGAAAGTCGTGGGCGAGTGCGGCGACCGCACCGGGACCGAGGTGCGCTTTCTGGCCTCGACCGATACGTTCTCGAACCTTGAATACTCGTTTGAGACGCTGGAAAAGCGTCTGCGTGAGTTGGCCTTCCTCAACTCGGGCGTGCGGATCATCCTGATCGACGAACGCCCTGCCGAGCGGTTGGAGACCGAGTTGTTCTATGAGGGCGGCGTCAAGGAATTCGTCAAATACCTCGACCGGTCGAAAACCCCGGCCATGCCCGAGCCGATCTATATCAAGGGCGAGCGGGACGACATTGGCGTCGAAATCGCCATGTGGTGGAATGACAGTTACCACGAAACGGTGCTGCCATTTACCAACAATATCCCACAGCGGGATGGCGGGACCCATGTGGCGGGTTTCCGGGGCGCTCTGACCCGGACAATCAACAACTACGCGCAGTCCAGCGGGATCGCGAAGAAGGAAAAGGTCAGCTTTACCGGCGACGATGCGCGTGAGGGTTTGACCTGTGTGTTGTCGGTGAAAGTGCCCGATCCAAAATTCTCATCGCAAACCAAAGACAAGCTGGTGTCGTCCGAAGTCCGCCCTGCAGTCGAAGGTCTGATGAACGAAAAGCTGGCCGAGTGGTTCGAAGAAAACCCCAATGAAGCCAAGGGGATCGTCGGAAAGATCATCGAGGCCGCATTGGCCCGTGAAGCGGCCCGAAAGGCGCGTGAGCTGACCCGCCGCAAAACGGCGATGGACGTGAACTATCTGGCCGGGAAGCTGAAAGATTGTTCTGAGAAAGACCCGTCCAAAACCGAAGTCTTCCTTGTCGAGGGTGACTCGGCGGGCGGCTCTGCCCAGACGGGCCGCGATCGTCTGACCCAAGCCGTTCTGCCCCTGCGCGGGAAAATTCTGAACGTCGAACGCGCTCGGTTCGACCGGATGCTGTCGAGCCAGGAGATCGGCAACCTTGTGATGGCGCTGGGTACGGGCATTGGCCGCGATGAATTCAACATCGAAAAGCTGCGCTACCATAAGATTGTCATCATGACCGATGCTGATGTCGATGGCGCGCACATCAGAACCCTGCTGCTGACTTTCTTCTACCGCCAGATGCCGGAACTGATCGAGGGCGGATATCTCTACATCGCGCAGCCGCCTCTGTACAAAGTTTCGCGCGGTAAATCAGAGGTTTATCTTAAGGATCAGACCGCCTTGGATGACTACCTGATCAATCAGGGTGTCGAAGGCGCGGTGCTGAAACTGGGCTCGGGCGAGGAGATCGTCGGGCAGGACCTGACCCGTGTGGTGGATGAGGCCCGGCAGTTGAAACGAGTTCTGGACGCTTTCCCGACGCATTACCCGCGCCACATTCTGGAACAGGCTGCAGTCGCGGGGGCCTTCGTGCCCGGTGCGGTTGATGCCGACCTGCAGGGTGTGGCCGACAAGGTCGCAGCGCGTCTGGACCTGATCGCACTCGAATACGAGCGCGGCTGGCAGGGCCGGATCACGCAGGATCACGGTATCCGCCTCGCTCGCATCCTGCGTGGTGTTGAAGAGGTTCGCACGCTGGATGGCCCCATGTTGCGTTCGGGCGAGGCCCGCAAAACGGGCAGCTTCACCCAAAGCCTGCAAGAGGTTTACAACACCCCCGCCACCCTGATCCGTCGCGACCGGATTCAGGCCATACATGGCCCGCTGGACCTGCTGCGCGCCATTCTGGAAGAGGGTGAAAAGGGCCTGTCTCTGCAGCGCTACAAAGGTCTGGGCGAGATGAACCCCGACCAGCTTTGGGAAACCACGCTTGATCCGGATGCGCGCACGCTGCTGCAGGTGCGCGTCGATGATATGGTCGAGGCGGACGATCTGTTCACCAAGCTTATGGGCGATGTGGTCGAACCACGCCGAGAGTTCATCCAGCAGAATGCGCTGAGCGTTGAGAATTTGGATTTCTAAGGCGATCGCAGCGGGTTTCAGACCGTCCGTTTGTGTGCTGCAGACACACTGACCAGACGCCTGCAGTCAACGTATTTGGTATCAACCCGCTTCAGCGGCTGATTTATCCAGCACGGTGGCCGCCGCGACCGCGCTGGATGTAAGGGTTCATGCGCCTCTGGGCGATCACTCGGCCGCGATGGCTTGTTCGTCGGTTTGCGGGTCGTTGAAGCGGCTCCACGTCAGATCGCCGTCGTAGCGCCACGCAAGCCGACCATTGTCATCCATGGCGATCAGATGCAGCCATCCATTGTCGAACAACTCGCGTACATGCGCATGGCGTGCAAGGATATCCGTCATTGCCTCGCGCGGGGCTTCGATGACCACGGACAAGCGCAGCGGATCATGCTGCAGGCTGGTGCCGTCATGGACCGACTGCCACGGCAGGCCGGCGCGTGGCGCGCCGTTGTTGCCTTCCAGCACACCGATACCGCCTACAACATTATGCAGCAGCTTGTTGCCGCCACCGAAAAGATCGGGCGCAACGGTCGAGCCGTAATACTGCAGACTGATCCAGCTGGCGACCACCACCGGGGCGGTCATGATCAGTTCCAGCACGCCGAACCCGTCGTCTCGACGCCAGTCATAATTGTGCAGAAACGCCTGTCCCGCCAAATCGGCGCCATCTGTGCGACCGCGCGGCGCGGCAATAAAGGCACGGCATCCAGCAAGGCCCCATTCCGGGCGCGTTTCGGCCCAATCGCGCGATCTGCGCAGTACATCCTGCGCGCCATCCGCTCGCGGCAACCTTTGCCCACGCTCAGCGCGGGCCAGATCGCCAGCGGCTGCAAGCCAGCTTTTGATCTGTTTCAAGCTTGCCAAAGATGTACCGGCCGGCAGGTCCTGATCAAACAGAGTAACCTTGTCGGTTGTGGTGTGATGCAGCGCCGCAAGGAAAACGGTGTCGGACGGCACCTCGATCCCTGCGCTGCGCAAGCCTTGGCGAACCTCTTGATCGTTCAGAAGACCGGCCAGAAGCCGCGCGTTGACGTCACCCGCGTATCCGCCGCAGGCGCCGCATTGCAATGCGCTTTCATGCGGGTTGTTGGTCACATCCGCACCATGACCCGCCAGCAGAACGACGGGCGCAAAGTCGCGAGTCAGTGACATCGCCGACAACACGGACTTTGCCATTTCGACCCGTGTTTCGAGGTCGAGCGCCGGATCAAATCTTGGCGCGGGTTCGGCCGATGCCGCGCCGCTCAGCCCCAGAGAATCCCGGACCAGTTTCCCGGCATAGAGCGGCCCGGTCGCTTCGACAAAGGCGAACGAGGATACGGCAGCCAGTTTGAACCGGCCCCAAGCGCGTTTGGCGCGCGCGGTGTAGCGGCGGCTCAGATCGGCCTGTTCGGGTTCACTGGCATGGGAATGCACACCGGCCTGCAGCAGCACGGGGCCGCGCAATTCGGTCACATCTGATCCCGCAGCCTTGTGCGCGCTGGCGAGGCCGAAGAAGCCCGCAAAGCCAACGGTTTCAATTCCGGCGTCCTGTGCTTCCAGTGCGCGGCGAAATACCTCGGACCGAACGTCGATGCAGAAAGCTGCCTGGACGATGGGGCGGCCTTGCGCAGGACGTTGCTGTCCGTTCAGCAGTTTATCGGCCAAGTGCCGCTGCTGCGCACGCTCGCCCGCATCCTGCAGGATCGCGTCGATCACAAGGTCTGTGTCCGGGGTAACCGGAGCGCGGTGCGCCGCGACCACCTCGGCCCAACGCGCTGCAATCTGCGTTTCGTAAAGCGAGTACAAGGCTTCATCGAACACCATACGTATCGCCAACAGTTCGACCACGGTGCTGTCTTGTGCGCCTTCCAGTTCGGCCTGCCACAAATGATAGCGCGCATATTGTGCCCAGCCGCCCAGTGTTGTCAGCCAGCGGTGGAACGCAGTTTCCGCTGCTGCGGTATCGACACCCAGCCGTTCGGACGCGCGACCCAATGCGCGCCAGTGCGAGCGGTTGGTCTCGGCCACAAAGGCGCAAAAGCCCTTGAGCCCCTGAATTTCGGGCGTCAGGTCGCGGCCTGCAAAATCGCGCCAGGACTGGAAAGCACCGTTGGCGCCGGATTGCTGCCAAAGTGCCTGACCCTGATCGAAATGCCCGGCGGCCCAGGCTCCGATGCGGTCTTCGATCAGGCCGGGCCAGTCGATCCCCGATACATCCGCCGCCAGTTCCGCCACTGTTGGCAAAGCCTGGGGCGCGGGCGTTTCAACCTCGATTGCCGCCTTGATATCCTGCAGTCCGGGCGCGCCGAAGCGCCCTTCGGTGGCCGCCAGGGCATCCAGCAGATCCGCTTCTGTAACCTCGCCCGACTTTATCTTAGCGGCCCAGTGCGCGCGCCGTGGCGTGATCCGGGTGCCGCCGACACGACCCAAACGGGCGGCAGTCACAGCAAGGGGTTCTGCGGTCTGACCCAGAAAAGGGTTTACTGCAACGCTTGATGACAGCGGGAACAGCGGCGGGATCGCTTTGGCAGAGGCATTGGCCTCGGCAACCAGTTCCAGCAGTGCGGCGGGGTAGGCTTCCAGTTTGGCAAACATCAGATCCGTTCCTTTCAAGCGACAGACCGTCTGGACCAGCCGTCCAGAAGCTTGTCAAAGATTGCATTGGCATAAAGGCCGTTGGTCAGGTGGACGCGCAGGCCCGCAGCGGCCGGGTGCGATGCCCATAGTGGGAACGTCGCCTGTGCCACCGCCACGCAGCCAAAACTCACCAGCGCCAGCACGATCAACGCCCATTCAAGCGGCCCGGGTGCGGGTGTTGCAGGCAGCGCTCCGGCGGTCAGTTCTTGGGCGACGACCTGCAGCGCGAAGTAGCTGACCGAGGTCACAAGCGCGTACATTACGGTGCGCTGCATCAGTGCCCGTGGTGCTGCATCCGCAAAGCCCTGCGCCAGCAGATAGGCGACGCCGAAAATCAGGATCACACCCAGGGCAATGGCCTGAATTGACTTGCCATCGAACCCGATGATCGTGCCTACAAGGCCATAAATGACGATGCCGATCACGAAAGACTGCAGCACATTCCGCGCGCTGGGCACCGCGATCGGCCCCGGGCGTTTGATTGCAGCCACATTTCGAACGGCCTCGCCGGCGCTGAGGAACGCGTGCGCCTTGTAAAGTGAGTGGGCAACAATATGCAGCAGTGCAAGTGGGAACAACGCCAGACCACACTGCATGACCATGAACCCCATCTGCGCAATCGTCGACCACGCGAGTGATGTCTTCACGGCAGATTGGGTCAGCATGACCAGCCCGCCAAACAAAGCGGTAAAGCCGCCCAGCATGACAAGCAGCGCCATTACCCCCGGCGCAGCAAGCATCACGTCTGCAAACCGGATCAGCAGGAACCCGCCCGCGTTGATCACACCTGCATGCAGCAGCGCCGACACGGGCGTCGGAGCCTCCATCACCTCGGTCAGCCAGCCGTGCAGCGGGAACTGCGCCGAGGCGAGCACTGCCGCGATGGCGATCAACAAGGCAGCGGCCATCACCAGCCAAGTGGGCTGTGCGGTGGCAAGGATCGACTGTATGTCGGTGGTCCCTGTCGCGATGATCAGCAAAACAAAGGCTCCGGCCAGAGCGACTTCGCTCAGCCGGGCGACGATCGCTTTCTTATGCGCCGCGCGCTGCGCCGTGGCGCGTTCGGAATAAAACAGAAGCAAGCGGTTCAGGGACAGGCTGGTAAGCGTCCAGGCGACAAAAAGCTGAACAAGATTGCCCGACATGACCAGCAACAGAACCGCCGCTAGCGTCGCCGCCATCCAGCTTGTGAACATGCCCTGCCGGGGCTCTCCGTCCATATAAGTCTTGGAATAACGCAGCACGACCCAGCCGATGAAGCTGACCAGAACCAGCATGATCGCGCTGACAGCATCAAGGCGCACCGACAGGCCAACGCCAAACAGCCCGATCAGAGCGGACGTCCCGGACCCGTTGATCACAAGTAACGCCGCCGCCAGCGCCGAAACCAGGAACGCACCAAACGCTGCGGCCTCAGCCAGCGCCGGGGCGGACCCGAAGTGTTGCGCGGGTCGTTGGCGCGCCAGCTGCGCTGCTGCGACCAGGATCAGCGGAGCAAGTAAGGGAAGAAAGAGATATGCCATATCGGTGTCCTTCAGTTTCAAAGCCAACGGCTCTGCATCGGAACTAGGGCAGAAGCTGTGACAATAAAAATTCATTGTTTTGGACTTTACGTTCTATTAATAAGAATGATATGCCATTGAACTATCACCACCTGAGATACTTTTGGGCTGTCGCGCATGATGGAAATCTGACACGAACCGCGCAGCGGCTGAACCTGTCTCAGTCGGCCCTTTCGGTTCAGATCAAGCAGCTTGAGGAAAGACTTGGCCACGATCTGTTCGAACGCCGCGGTCGGCAACTGCATCTGACCGAAGCGGGACGTATCGCCCTGGATCATGCCGATGCGATTTTCTCGACAGGGCAAGAGCTTGTCGCGACGCTGACCGGCACGGTCCAGACCCGCAAAGCGTTGCGCGTGGGCGCTTTGGCGACGCTATCGCGCAACTTTCAGATCGGTTTTCTCAGGCCGATCCTGTCGCGCATTGATGTCGAGGTCATCCTGCGATCCGGCAGCCCAACCGAGTTGCTGGAGGGGCTGGAGGCGCTTAACCTTGATCTGGTTCTGATGAACCGTCCACCACCCGATGACAGTCTGACGCCCTATGAAACCCATCAGATCGGCGAACAGGAGGTCAGCATCGTCGGTACTCCGGAACGTCTGAAGAACGAGCGTTCGATCCAGCAGCTTCTGACAGAACAGCCTTTTATCTTGCCGACAACAGACAGCAGTGTCCGCACGGCTTTCGATGCGATGGCCAGCCGCTATTCGGTCCGCCCCCAGATCGCCGCCGAGGTCGATGACATGGCAATGATGCGGCTGCTGGCACGTGAGGATATCGGCCTTGCCCTTGTTGCGCCGATTGTTGTGACAGATGAGTTGAACTCTGGCCGGCTAAAGGAAGCGAATGAGCACCCGCGGATAAAGGAGACATTTTTCGCGATCACACTGCGACGCCGTTTTCCCAATCCTTTGGTGCAGGAAATCCTAGAACAAAACGCTGGCCCAGCGTTTTTGTCATAACGTCCGGCGAAGGCTGTATTGAAAAGTGGGTGGCGGAGACGAAGGGATTCGAACCCTCGAGACGGTTTCCCGCCTACTCCCTTAGCAGGGGAGCGCCTTCGACCACTCGGCCACGTCTCCGTTGGCGGGTATATCCTTGCCGGTCGGCGGGATACAAGGCGATTTTCGATGCAAGGTGAAATTTTATGGCGACCGGTTCGTAAATTCAGCACGCGCGCTTCGCCGTTGTCGCGGCTTGAAAGGCTCGGCGCAGTCGGCGGTGATCTTCAAAAAAGGGAATGCTTGCAAAATACCCCTGTTTCAGCGCATATTTGTGCAGATTTAATACATTGCAAGACTATTCAGATTTAGCATTCTGAGGCGACAGATATCGGGCGCGGGGGAAGTTTAGACCCTCGATGGGAACCTTTGGGGGAAGGGGACTTGGTTTTGGCCTGGTTGAAGTTGTTTTTTGTTTTCATATCCTTGTCCGTGCTGCCAGCGTCGGCTTTTGCATCGATCGGAAAAGTGTTGAGCGCCAAACCCGGCGCCGATGTGGTGCGGGACGGCAAGAAGATTCGTCTGCGCGAAGGAATGGACGTGGTCTCGGGCGATATGATCACGACAAACCGGACAGGTGTCGTTCAGCTGTTGTTTGTCGATGAGACCAAAATTGCCGTTGGACCGAACGCGCAGATGGTTTTGGATGTGTCCATGTTACGGGGCAACCGAAAGGCCAAGAGCTTTACGGTACAGGCGCTGGGCGGCAGTTTTCGGTTCATCTCGGGCAAAAGCCGCAAGCGGGCCTATTCGATCAAAACACCGTCTGCCACGATGGCGGTGCGGGGCACCACTTTTGATATGTGGATCACATCGCAGCGACAAAGCGCGATGCTGGTTCTTGAAGGCACGGTCCAGATGTGCGGTCGGCGCGGATCGTGTCGGTCCGCAAGCCGTCAGTGCAGCATGTTTGCAACCAACGCCGGAGGGCAGGTCGGGCGACCTGCCGATCAGGCCCAGTATGACAAGGCGCTGGAAGGGGGCTTTCCGTTTGTCCTGTCTCAGAATGCTTTGCTGCCCCCGCTTCGGTTCAATGCGGGGGGATGCTCGGAACGTGCGGCCAGTGCGCCTTCGACCGAATCTGAACGACCTGACCGCAGCTCGGGTACATCCCGGGATGTGGCGCGGGCCGAGACGCGGTCCGGATCGGAAGGACCATCTGGTGAAAGGGCTGATAACCCAGGTGCGCGGTCGGAAGCTGGAAACTCTTCCTCAAGGTCGGGCGTTCGCTCTGGAGGCGGCCTGAATGTGTCGGCCAGCCCGTCCGGCGGTGGCTCTGGCGCCCGGGCGACAGCGACGGCAGGCAATGTGACCGCAACGGCAGGACGATAAGCCCAGAGCATCGACTGTTCCCAACGCCGGAGAGGCGACCGTGGTTGGCAGGATAAAAGAAAAAATTGGGCGAAGACTGATTTTCCGGCTGGTAGGTCTGGGATTGATTCTGCTGGGTTGTTTTGTCCGGGTGGCCGACCCGTACCCTGTCCAAATGTCGCGTCTGATCTATTTCGATGCTCTGCAGCGCCTATCCCCACGCGCCTACGACCCGGATTTGCCCGTGCGTGTGGTCGATATCGATGAACGGTCTCTGACCGAGTGGGGTCAATGGCCGTGGCCGAGGACTCAGCTAGCGCAGATGGTCGAACGTTTGGGGCAGTATGGCGCGGCGGCGATTGCCTTTGATGTGCTGTTCGCCGAACCCGACCGATATTCGCCATCCCGGTTGCTGAAGGATCCTCAGTTGTCGGGAATCCTTCGGGTGGACCGGTCAGCAACGAATCTGGACAACGATGTGGTGTTTGGCAACGAGATCGCCAATTGGCCGGTGGTTCTGGGGGTGGCTGCCCGGCAAACCGCCAGCGGCGCCACGGTCGTTCCCAAAGCGGGACTGGTCGAGATTGGAGAGAACCCGGCAGCCGGACTTGTGCATGTGGGTCACTGGACAGGGCTGGCCCCGCCTCTGGCCGAGGATGCCGCCGGGATTGGTGGAGTAAATGTCTCACCCTTTGGCGGTTTGGGTGTGGTGCGGCGCGTGCCGATACTGTGGGCCGGGCCGGATGGTGTTCTACCGGCACTCGGGATCGAAGCCCTGAGGGTTGCAATGGGCGCACCCGTTCTTTTCGCCGAAGGCGCGCAGGATGAGGCGGGCATCATGCTGGGTGTCGGCATCGGTGATCTGCTGTTGCCTACCACGGAAAACGGTGAGATCTGGGTGCGCTACAGGCGCGACGATCCCCGGCTTTACCTGTCTGCCGATGATGTGATGCAACGTGGCGATGATCCGGCATTGCGGGCTGAGATCGAGGGGAGGATCATTCTGGTAGGCACCTCTGCCGCCGGTCTGTTCGATATGCGAGAGACCGCTTTGGGCGAATCCGTTCCCGGTGTCTCGATCCACGCCCAGATCATCGAACAGGTCATCCTTGGCGATATGCTCAGCCGTTCGGATGTGACCGCCGCTTTGGAGCTGCTGGCCTTTGTCATCCTCGGAGTCGTTGTCACGGTGGTTATGTCCAGCTTTGGCGCGGTGGCTTCATTCGTTGCGGGCGGTGCTGCCGCTGGCGTCGTGATCGCGATCAGCTGGCTGGCGTTTCAGAACCAGTCGGTGCTGTTCGATGCCACCTTCCCGCTGGCCGGGGGCATGGCCAATTTCGGATTGCTTGCAGGCTACCTGTTCGTCTCGACCGAACGCGAAAAGCGGGTGATCCGGCAGACCTTCTCGCATTACGTTGCGCCCGAGATACTGGACGAGATGGAGGCCAACGGCCACCAGCTGCAACTGGGCGGGGAATCGCAGGAAATCACCGTGATGTTCTCGGATATCCGGGGCTTTACGCCTCTGTCCGAGTCGGTCTCGGCCACGGATCTGGTGGCCCTTCTGAACGAGCTGTTCTCGGAAATCGGCGATCAAATTCTGATCGAGAGGGGAACGATCGACAAATTTATCGGCGATGCGGTCATGGCGTTCTGGAACGCGCCGCTGCCGGTCGAGGATCACCCCTGTCGCGCCGCCTGGGCTGCGCTGAAGATGCGCGATGCGCTGCGGGCCTTCAACGCCTCGCCGATCATGCGGGGGCATCCTCAGATCGCGCTGGCGACCGGCTGTGCGACCGGGTCGGCCTGTGTGGGCAATATCGGATCGCGTAGCCGGTTCAACTATACGGTGATTGGTGACGTGGTGAATGTGGCGGCGAGAATCGAGCAGAATTGCCGCCATGTGGATTACGATATCCTTGTCTCGCAGGGGGTGCGGCAGGCCGCAGGGGCGGACCTGGCGTTGCTTGAGGCCGGGTTTGTCGATCTGAAGGGCAAAAGTGAACCCGAGCCGGTATTCATTCTGGTTGGCGACCGAGCGCTGGCCGAGACGGCCGCGTTCCGGGCCCTGAAGGCCACGCACGAGCTGCTGCTGCAGACCATTCGCGACCGGTCTCCGCAGCACGTGGTCACGGCCTTGTGCAACGAATGTCTGACCCAGGCGCCGCAGGTCGAGCACGGCCTTGCCAGCTTTTATCAGGCGCTTCACGGGCGCACCGTGGATTTCCGGTCCGAGGCGCGATCCGGTCCTGTGATCTTCAGCCATCACAATGGCGTCGAAAAGGCTGCAGAGTAAAAAAGAGAGCGGGACGCGATCGTTAAACCGCGCCCCGCCTCAATCGGACAGAAAGATCAATCTCGCCCCCTCGAATACTATCTAAAACAAAACGGGCTAAAACTTTCGATATATTCGAGACTGATCTCTATCCTCATCGGAATAAAGCCATACTGCACCATCATCTGATGGGCGACAGTGAAGCAGTTCACATTAACGAGAAATTAGTAAATTAACGCCAGTCGAAGAAACCCGGACCGGCCTGTTTCAACAGGGATTCGGCCATGGCGTGGCCCAGTTCGCGCCCGTCTTCGGCGGGGCCTGTCGCTTCTTCGCTGATCGCCTCGGACCCATCGGGGCGCAGAACCTCGCCGCGCAAATGCAACTGTCCGTCGCGAATCTCGGCCAGCCCGGCAATCGGGGTTTCGCAGGACCCGTCGAGCCCGGCCAGAAGGCTGCGTTCGGCTGCAAGGCGCTGACTGGTTTCTACATGGTGAATCGCCGCAAGCATATCGGCGGCGCGGCTGTCATCGCTGCGCCGTTCGATCCCGATGGTGCCTTGGGCGATGGCGGGCAGCATATCTTCGGGTGCTATGGCAGTGGCGGGGACGTCTTTCATATCCAGCCTGCGCAGCCCGGCCATGGCCAGAAAGGTGCAATCGGCCACGCCATCGGCCAGTTTTTTCAGGCGGGTTTGCACGTTGCCGCGAAATTCGACCACGTTCAGATCGGGCCTGCGGTTCAGCAATTGCGCCCGACGCCGCAGCGACGAGGTGCCGACCACAGCGCCCTGCTGCAGATCGTGAATGGAGTTCAGGCTGGGAGAGATAAACGCATCGCGCACATCCTCGCGCGGTAGGAACGTGTCCAGCACCAGCCCCTCGGGCTGTTCCACCGGCATGTCCTTGGTCGAATGTACGGCGATGTCGATCTCGCCCTTCAGCATTGCCTCTTCAATTTCCTTGGTAAACAGGCCCTTGTTGCCGATCTCTTTCAGCGGGCGATCCGCATCGATCATGGCGCGGTTGTCGCCGGTGGTCTTGATCACCACGATCTCGAACGCGTCTTCGGGCAGGCCGAACGCCTTGCCCAGACGCGCGCGGGTTTCATGTGCCTGTGCCAGCGCCAGCGGCGATCCACGGGTACCGATTTTGAGAGGCGAGGCGGGGGTGGGCAATGTGAGACTCATGCGCACAGCTTTAGTCGCGTCACATTGCCCTGACAATGGGGGCAGAGCTTGACAAATTGCCACTGAAGGCCGACGCGTGACGCCAGACCGGAAGATTGGGGGCAGGTATGGCCGAAACAAAGACATTGCTGCGGGCGCTGGCGGGCGAGGTTCAGGACGTTCCGCCGATCTGGATGATGCGTCAAGCCGGGCGCTATCTGCCCGAATATCGCGCCACCCGTGCGCAGGCGGGGGATTTCCTGTCGCTGTGCTACAACCCCGAGCTGGCGGCCGAGGTCACCTTGCAGCCCATTCGCCGCTATGGCTTTGATGCGGCGATCCTGTTTGCCGACATCCTGTTGGTGCCGCAAGCGCTGGGCGCTGATCTATGGTTTGTCACCGGTGAAGGACCCCGTCTTTCGAAGATCACGCAGCAATCGGATTTCGATGCGCTGAAACCGGTTGAGCATATCCACGAGACGCTCTCGCCCGTCTATGAGACCGTGCGCATCCTGTCGCGAGAATTACCGTCTGAGACCACTCTGATCGGTTTCGCGGGTGCCCCGTGGACAGTGGCCACCTATATGATCGCTGGGCGTGGTACGCCGGATCAGGGGCCAGCCCATGCGTTGCGGGAAGAGAACACCGCCTTGTTCGAGGCTCTGCTGGATCGGATTACTCTGGCAACGATCGAATATCTGTCTGCGCAGATCGAGGCCGGGGCCGAGGTGGTGAAGATCTTTGACAGCTGGGCGGGATCTTTGAAGGGCGAGGCGTTCCAGAAATACGCTGTTGAGCCCTGCCGGGTGATCACACAAGCGATCAAGGCGCGGCATCCGGGTATACCAGTGATCGGCTTCCCGCGTGAAGCGGGTGAAGGTTATGTCGGATTTGCCAAGGCCACGGGTGTCGATTGCGTGGCGCTGGACAATTCGGTGTCGCCAGACTGGGCGGCTGCGAATGTACAGGTGGATGGTTGTGTGCAGGGCAATCTGGCCTCGTCCCATATGGTGACCGGCGGGCAGGCGCTGGTGGATGAGACGCGCGCGATTGTTGAGGCATTCTCGAAAGGCCCTCATATCTTTAATCTGGGGCATGGGATTACGCCGGATGCAAACCCTGAGAATGTTCAGTTGATGATCGATACGGTGCGCGGGCGGTGAGCCAGGTGAGGGGGCCAGCCCCCTCTTGGCCTGTGGCCAATTCACCCCCGGGATATTTTTAGCCAGATGAAGCGGGCGGGAGTTCGTTCAGGATTTCGTACGTGTGCTCTCCGCGTTTGGGGCTGGGTTTGGGGTGCCAGTCGTGGGTTGAGAAGCGTGGGGCGGCGGCGGCTTGTCTGGTGCCGTCGGAGTCGATCCATGTTTGGCGGGCGGTATTCATCGGATGCGCTTGCGCTTCGTTCGGGGACAGGACAGGGGCGACGCAAGCGTCGGTGCCGTGGAAGAGGGCTGTCCAGTGGTCGCGGGGTTGTCTGGCGAACAGGGACTTGAGTCGGTCTGTCAGCCGGGGCCAGTAAGCGGGGTCGTATTGTTGGGCGAAGTCGGGGTCTTCTGAGAGGCCCAGCAAGTCCAGAAAGCAGGCGTAGAACTTGGGTTCCAGGCACTGAACCGAGATATGGCCGCCATCGGCGCAAGTATAGGTGCGGCTCCAATGCGGGCCGTCCAGCAGGCTTTGGCCTCGGGTGTCTGACAGATTGCCGGTTTGGCGCAGGCTCATCAGCAGGTTCATCATATGGGCTGAGCCGTCATAGATGGCGGCGTCGACCACCGTACCCTTGCCGGTGCGCTGCGCGTTGAGCAGCCCGGCCAGAAGACCGGCGACCAGATACATCGCGCCGCCGCCGATATCGCCGACCAGTGTGGCCGGTGTCTGTGGCGGCTGATCCGGTTGTGAGGCGTACCAGAGCGCGCCGGATAGGGCGATATAGTTGAGATCATGGCCAGCGGTTTCAGACAGAGGGCTGTGCTGCCCCCAGCCGGTCATGCGGCCATAGACCAGTTTAGGGTTGATCTGGTGGCAGGGCTCGGGGCCGAGGCCCAGCTTCTCCATCACGCCGGGGCGGAAGCCTTCGATCAGCGCGTCGGCGGTGGAGATCAGGCGCCGGGCGATGCTCAGGTCTTCGCGATCTTTCAGGTCCAGCGCGATCGAGCGTTTGCCGCGATCCAGCAGCGAGCGTTCGGGCATACCGGGCGTGATCGCGCCGCCTTTGCGGTGGATGGTGATGACGTCGGCCCCCATATCGGCCAGCATCATCGCGGCAAACGGGGCGGGGCCGAGGCCTTCGAATTCGATGATACGCAAACCTGCCAGCATGGGATCCTCCTGATGTGTAGGGTTTCGCGATGAACGTTTGAATGCAAGTGCAGACTGTTCGGATCCCTGCGTCAGCGCGTAGCGTGCTGTGCGCAAAAGGGCTGTTCCCGGCCTGCCCGGCGCGATAGGTTGCGAGGTCAGAACGAGGGGCCACATGACAACCATTCTATCGATCCGGGATTTGCGCAAATCTTATGCCGATGGCTTTGAGGCGCTCAAAGGCGTGACTCTGGACATTGAGGAAGGTGAGATTCTGGCGCTGCTGGGGCCGAATGGCGCGGGCAAGACGACGCTGATCTCGACGGTGTGCGGGATTACCACGCCGACCTCGGGGTCGGTGACTGTGGGTGGACATGATATCCAGACCGAGTTCCGCGCCGCCCGCAAGATGATCGGGCTGGTGCCGCAGGAAATCGCTTTGGAGCCGTTCGAGAAGGTCTGGAACACTGTCCGTTTCTCGCGCGGTCTGTTTGGCCACGGGCGCGACAATGCCCGGATCGAGGAAATCCTGCGCAAGCTGTCGCTGTGGGACAAGCGGCGCAATGCGATCAAGGAACTGTCGGGCGGGATGAAACGCCGGGTGCTGATCGCCAAGGCGCTGGCGCATGAGCCGCGCGTGCTGTTCCTGGATGAACCCACCGCCGGGGTCGATGTCGAGCTGCGCAAGGATATGTGGGAGATCGTGGCCGAGCTGAAACAGGCGGGCGTGACCATCATCCTGACCACCCACTACATCGAAGAGGCCGAGGCCATCGCCGACCGCGTTGGCGTCATCGACAAGGGTGAACTGCTGCTGGTGCAGGACAAGGATACCCTGATGGCGCAGATGGGCAAAAAGCAGATCGAAGTGATGTTGACCGACCCGATCCCAGCCATTCCCGACAGCCTTTCAGAACACCAGCTGACGCTGAACGGCGAGGGGGATGTGCTGATCTATACCTACGACACCAATGCCGAACGCACGGGTATCACCACGCTGCTGAACGATGTCGCGCAGGCCGGGCTGGTGCTGCGAGATGTACAGACCCGGCAGTCGAGCCTGGAAGAGATCTTCGTCAACCTTGTCTCGGGAGAGCCCGCATGAACTGGTCCGCCATTGCCGCCATCTACCGGTTCGAAATGGCCCGGTTCTTCCGCACTCTGGCGCAAAGCTTTCTGTCGCCGGTCTTGTCCACGTCGCTCTATTTCGTCGTCTTCGGTACCGCCATCGGTAGCCGCATCCAAGAGGTCGAGGGGGTCTCATACGGGGCGTTCATCGTGCCGGGGCTGATCATGTTGTCGGTGGTGATGCTGGCGATCTCGAACGCGTCGTTCGGCATCTATTTCCCCAAGTTTCTGGGTACGATCTATGAGCTGCTCTCGGCCCCGGTCAATTTCATTGAGATCGTGATCGGCTATGTCGGGGCAGCGGCGACCAAGGCCCTGTTCGTAGGGGTGGTGATTCTGATCACCGCCACATTCTTTGTGGATATACGGGTCGAGCACCCATTGGCGATGGTGGCCTTTCTGGTGCTGACCTGCCTCAGCTTTTCGCTGCTGGGTTTCATCGTCGGCATCTGGGCTAGCAATTTCGAACAGATGTCGCTGATCCCGCAACTGATCGTCACGCCCCTGATCTTTCTGGGGGGAACATTCTATTCCATCTCGATGCTGCCGCCCGTGTGGCAAACGATCACCCTGTTCAACCCGGTCGTATATCTGATTTCCGGCTTCCGCTGGTCTTTCTACGGCATCGCAGATGTGCCGATTTTCTGGAGCCTTCTGGCCATCCTGGGCTTCACTGGTCTGTGCCTTGCGGTCATTGGCTGGATCTTCAAAAGCGGCTGGCGCATCCGCAGCTAGGGCGTTGCATTTTTGCCCATCGGGTGTGGGAAATTGGTTCACGTCGCGTTTATGGCAATGTCGGTCCCTTGTTAACGGCTCGGGCGCGCTCTACATCGGCATCCATGAAACTGAGCCTGCCGTTCCTGAAAAAGCAGCCCTTTGTGGCCGTTGTCCGTCTGTCTGGCGCCATCGGAATGGCCGGGCGTGGGTCGATGAATGCCACCGCGCTGGCACCGGTGCTTGAGAAAGCCTTTCGCAAAGGCAAGCCCGTGGCCGTCGCGCTTGAGGTCAACTCGCCCGGCGGCTCTCCTGTGCAAAGTTCCCTGATAGGCGCGCGGATCCGGCGGCTGGCGGATGAGTTGAACATCCCCGTTTATGCCTTTGTCGAGGATGTCGCCGCCTCGGGCGGGTACTGGCTGGCGGCTGCGGCGGATGAGATTTATGCCGATGACAGCTCGGTTCTGGGCTCGATCGGGGTGATCTCGTCGGGTTTTGGCGCGCATGTTTTTCTGGCCCGGCAGGGGTTCGAGCGGCGCGTGCATACGGCAGGCACGTCGAAATCGATGCTGGACCCCTTTGCGCCCGAGAAGAAAGAGGACGTCGCGCGGCTCAAGGTGCTGCTGGGCGACATTCATGAGAATTTCATCACTCATGTCAAAACCCGGCGCGAGGGCAAGCTGGACGCCAATACCGATCTGTTCAATGGCGAGGTCTGGCTGGCGCGCCGCGCGCAGGAACTGGGTCTGATCGATGGGATCGCGCATCTGAAACCGAAGATGCAAGAGCGGTTCGGCGACAAGATCAAATTCCGCCGTTACGGGATGCGCAAACCCATCTGGTCGCGGTTTGGCGCTTCGTTCGCCGAAGACGCCATCGCCGGGCTTGAGGAACGCGCGGCCTTTGCGCGGTTCGGGTTGTAACGTGATCATCAAAGCCGTCACTCTGTTCCTGATTGCCATGGGCGTACTGGCCATGTTCGGAAAGCTGCGCTTTCCGGGGCAGAAACGGCTGAGCTCGGCCAAATGTCCACGCTGCGGGCGGTTTCGCATCGGCAAGGGGCCATGCCCCTGTGACAAGAGGGGACGTGGATGACCGCGTGGCTGTTCTCAGGTCTGGGTCTGCTGATCCTTCTGCTGGCCGGGGATGCACTGGTCCGTGGGGCAGTGAACCTGAGCCTGCGGCTGGGCGTGCCGGCGCTGATCGTCAGTCTGACCATCGTGGCCTTTGGCACCTCGGCCCCCGAGCTGCTGATCGCGATCAGCGCGATTCAGGAAAACGCTCCGGGCATTGCGCTGGGCAATGTGGTGGGATCGAACACTGCGAATATCCTGCTGGTGCTGGGGCTGCCTGCGCTACTGGCGACGCTGCACACAAGCGAATGCGACAGCCGCAAGAACTATGTCTTCATGCTGATGGCCTCGGTCCTGTTTATCGCACTGGCCTTCTTCGGCGTGTTCAATCTGCTCAGCGGTGCAATATTGCTGGCCGGGCTGGCGCTGGTTCTGATGAACGCCTTCCGTGAGGCCAACGCACACCGCAAAGCCTGTGGCGAGGCCTGCGCGGACGAGGATGAGCTTGACGGGCTGGAAGAAGCCGATCCCGATATGCCCTATTGGAAGGTCGGGATGTATCTGGTGCTGGGCCTGATCGGTCTGCCCACCGGTGCGCATCTTCTGGTCGACAATGCGACAATCATTGCGCGCGATTATGGGATCAGTGAAACGGTGATCGGCCTGACCTTGGTCGCGGTGGGCACCTCTTTGCCTGAGCTGGCCACCACCGTGATGGCGGCGCTGCGCCGGCAGGCGGATGTGGCCTTGGGCAATGTCATCGGGTCGAATATGTTCAACCTGCTCGCCATTATCGGGATCGCGACCTTGTTCGGACGTATTCCGGTGGATCCCGAATTCCTGCGGTTTGATCTTTGGGTTATGCTGGGCGCATCCTTGCTGCTGATCCCGTTCGTGTTTTTCAAGAAAGACATAACACGCGTCTGGGGAATGATCCTGACCTTGCTCTACGTCGTATACATAGTCAGTTTGCTGGCGTGATTTGACGGAAGGATGCGACCTATGACCCGAGCTCTGGTAACCGGCGCTGGAATACGGCTTGGGCGCGCAATGGCCGTTTACCTGGCCCGGCGCGGCATGGATGTGGCGGTTCACTACGCGACCTCAGGCGACGCCGCCCAGCAGACCGTTTCCGAGATTGAGGCTCTGGGCCGCAAGGCAATCGCACTGCCCGCCGACCTGTTGGATGAGGCGCAAGTCACCACCCTTTTGCCGCGCGCTGCCGAAGGCTTGGGTGGTCCGATCACCTGTCTGGTCAACAATGCCTCGATCTTCGAATACGACAACATCCATACAGCGACCCGCCAAAGCTGGGATCGTCACCTTGATAGCAACTTGCGCGCTCCATTTGTTTTGACGCAGGCGATGGCCGAACAGGGGCTGACTGCGGAAACGGACCTGATGGGAGAGCCCCAGGCCACGGGGTTGATCGTCAACATGGTCGATATGCGTGTGCGCAAGCTGACGCCTGAGTTCATGTCATACACCATCGCCAAGATGGGGTTATGGGCGCTGACCCGAACCGCCGCGCAGGCCCTGACACCGGCCATCCGTGTCAATGCAATCGGGCCGGGTCCGACCCTGCAGGGCCATCGTCAAAGCGAGCAGCATTTCATGGCACAGCGCCAGAACACGGTATTAGAGCGCGGGGCGAACCCGTCGGATATCACCGCTGCGCTCGGCTATTTTCTGGATGCCCACGCCGTCACTGGCCAGCTTCTGTGCGTCGATGGGGGGCAGCATCTGGGCTGGCAAACGCCGGATGTGTTGGGCGTAGAATAAGTATATTCAGTGTAAGTTTTGCACCGCTCTCATTTCTGTTACCAAGCCGTTACAAAATTGTATTGTTTTTCATACACTTGTCTCAGATCACAAAAAATATAACTACAAATCAAATACTTAGTTTGCTGCCTATTTTTTACGCAAATCAAGGAATGCTTAATGATTTAAGGGAAAATCACGATGATGGGAAAGTTATCTGCACACTTATCCACAGAAGTCGTGGATTTGTTTCCTCTTGATCTGGGTCGCGCAAGATTGCAGCCATAGTCAGAGAATCATATCTGAAAGCCATGACCGCCAGCAGCGCACCAGACCCCACCCCGCAACAGACCGGCTATACGTGCATCCAGCGCTATGTGAAAACGCTGGACAGCTCGCCCGGCGTGTATCGGATGCTGGATGCGGACAGCCGGGTTCTGTACGTCGGTAAGGCGCGGAACCTGAAGGCGCGGGTGTCGAATTATACCCGCCCGGGCCATTCGGGGCGGATCGAGAAGATGATTGCCGCGACCGCCTCGATGATGTTTCTGACCACACGGACCGAGACCGAGGCGCTGCTGCTGGAGCAGAACCTGATCAAGCAGCTCAAGCCGAAGTACAATGTGCTGTTGCGCGACGACAAAAGCTTTCCCAACATTCTGGTCGCCAAGGATCACGCCTTTCCGCAGATCAAGAAACATCGCGGCGCGAAAAAGGAAAAGGGCGCCTATTTCGGCCCCTTCGCCAGCGCCGGTGCCGTGAACCGGACGCTGAACCAGTTGCAGAAGGCCTTTCTGCTGCGCAATTGCTCGGATTCCATGTTCGACAGCCGGACGCGGCCCTGCCTGCTCTATCAGATCAAGCGGTGTTCGGGGCCGTGTGTCGGGCTGATCTCGGAAGAGGGGTATCGCGAAAGCGTGCGCGATGCGGAACGGTTCCTGTCGGGCCGCTCGACCAAGGTGCAGGAAGATCTGGCCGAACAAATGATGGCCGCGTCTGAGGCGATGGAGTTCGAACGTGCCGCCGGTTTGCGCGACCGCATTCGGGCGCTGACGCAGGTGCAGACATCTCAGGGCATCAACCCGCGCGGCGTGGCCGAGGCGGATGTGATCGGGCTTTATATGGACAGTGGGCAGGCGTGCGTGCAGGTGTTCTTTATCCGGGCCAACCAGAACTGGGGAAACAAGGACTTCTACCCTCGGGTCGGGGCCGACGTATCCCCTGCCGAGGTGATGGAGGCCTTTCTGGGTCAGTTCTACGACAACAAGGAACCGCCGAGGCAATTGATCCTGTCGGACGGGATCGAAAACGCCGATCTGATGCAAGAGGCGTTGTCCGAGAGGGCGGGCCGCAAGGTTGAAATCCTTGTCCCTCAACGCGGTGAAAAGCAGGAACTGGTCGCCGGAGCGTTGCGGAACGCGCGCGAGTCGCTGGCCCGCCGCATGTCCGAAAGCGCGACGCAGGCCAAGCTGCTGCGCGGCGTGGCTGAGGCTTTTGAGCTGGACGCACCGCCCGTGCGGATTGAGGTCTATGATAACAGCCATATTCAGGGCACCAATGCGGTGGGTGGCATGATCGTGGCGGGCCCCGAGGGGTTCATGAAAAACGCCTATCGCAAGTTCAACATCCGGGGCGACGACCTGACACCCGGCGATGACTTTGGCATGATGAAAGAGGTCCTGACCCGCCGTTTCACCCGCCTGCAAAAGGAAGACCCGGATCGTGACAAGGGCCTGTGGCCGGACCTGCTGCTGATCGACGGCGGCGCGGGCCAGGTCAGTGCGGTGCATGAGATCATGGTCGAGCACGGGGTCGAGGACATCCCCATGGTCGGCGTCGCCAAGGGCGTCGACCGGGATCATGGCAAAGAGGAATTCCACCGAACTGGCCAGCGCCCGTTTGCTCTGAAACGCAACGACCCGGTGCTGTATTTCATCCAGCGTCTGCGGGATGAGGCGCATCGGTTCGCAATCGGCACCCACCGGGCCAAACGCGCCAAGGCGGTTGGAGCAACGCCGCTGGATGAAATCCCCGGCGTGGGGGCTGCGCGCAAACGCGCCCTGCTGACTCATTTCGGCAGCGCCAAGGCGGTCAGCCGCGCCAATCTGGCAGATCTGAAAGCGGTCGAGGGGATATCAGCCGGGTTGGCGCAGAAGGTCTATGATTTCTTCCACGACAAGGGCTAGGCCCGCCGCCCGCGCCACAGGATATAAAGCCCCGAGGCCACGATCAGCGCGCTGCCGATCCACATGGTCTGATCCGGGCGTTCTCCGAAGAACAACACGCCCAGCCCGACCCCGAACAGCAGGCGTGAATACCGGAACGGCGTCACCGACGAGACTTCGCCCGTGCGCATCGCCTTCATCAGCGAGGCATAGGCGACCGCCCCGCAGGACACCGCGCCAAGAACATAGAGGCTGTGGCTGGGGCTGAGCGCAACAAAAGTGCCGCCTTCGAACAGCCAGAACAGACCCCCAGCGATGATGACGCAGATGAACCCGTAGAACCCCAGCACCTCGGTGCTCAGCGATGCCGGAGCGGCACGGCTGGACAGATCGCGGCCTGCGAACCCGATCATGCCAAGGACCGCCAGAATCGACAGGGCCGAGAAACTGTCGCCCGTGGGCTGCACGATGATCACCACGCCGATCAGACCGATCAGAATGGCGCACCAGCGTCGCCAGCCGACGGTTTCGCCAAAGAACAGCGCTGCCCCGGCGACAACGACCAGAGGCGTGGCCTGCAGGATCACCGTCGCTGAAGAGAGCGGCGTATAGGCGATGGCCAGCACATAGAACATCCGGCCCAGAATCTCGAAAAAGGCGCGTACCTGCATGGGGCGCGACAGCACGTCGGGGTGAAACAGCCGGGTACCGCGCAGGGCTGCGACAGTGGCAAAGATCATTGACCCGCCCAGCCCGAACAGGATCAGCACCTGCCAGATCGGCAGACCTGCGGCGGCGGATTTCAGCAGCGCGTCCTCGACCGCAAATACCGCCATCGCGCCCACCATCCAGGCGCTGCCCAGCAGGTTTGATCTTGGGTCGGTCCGGATATGAGTGGTCATGGGCTTCACCTTTGGTCTGCGGCGCAATCTGACCGCAAACCGCACAAAGGCCAAGGGCTGCGGCGCATTGACCAAGGTGCTGTGATTGGTGATGTTTTTCGACACCCTGTCTTTTCTGTCTTGCGCGCGCGATGTAGGGTCGGGCCATGAAGTGGAACCTGCCCAATATCCTGACCGTGCTGCGCCTGCTGGCCGCCCCCGGTCTGGCCGTGATGTTTCTGTATTTCACGAGGCCTTACGCCGATTGGTTCGCGCTGATCCTGTTCCTGTCTGCGGCAATCACCGACTGGTTCGATGGCTATCTGGCCCGTGCATGGAAGCAGGAAACAAAGATCGGGGCGATGCTGGATCCGATTGCCGACAAGGCGATGGTGGTGATCGCACTGATGATCCTAGTGGGCTATTCGACCGAACACTGGACCCCGTGGCTGGTGCTGCCCGCCACCGTGATCCTGTTCCGCGAGGTGTTTGTCTCGGGCCTGCGCGAATATCTGGGTGACGTGGCCGGAACGCTGAAAGTCACCAAGCTGGCCAAGTGGAAAACAACAGCGCAGATGGTGGCGATTGCGATCCTGTTTTCGCAGGGGATTTTCGAGCATTACTTCGTGATGGCCACATTCGGTATGGACCCGACGATTATCGACCAGGTGCTCTCGGGGCAGTCAGAGGACTTGAACCATATCCGTTGGCATCTTGAGGGCATGTTCTGGTCGGGTCGCATCGGTTTGTGGTTGCTGTGGATCGCCGCAACGCTGACATTGATCACCGGCTATGACTACCTACGTAAAGCTATGCCCCACCTGAAGGAGAGCTAAAGGATGGACGTGCTGTATTTCGCCTGGGTGCGCGAACGCATCGGCCTGCCGAAGGAAAAGGTCGAAACGCAGGCCGCAACGGTCAGTGATCTGGTCGCAGAACTCAGCGCGCGCGAAGACCGCTATGCCGCGGCCTTTGCCGATCTGTCCGCCCTGCGCGTGGCACTGGATCAGGAATTGTCGGACTTTGATGCGTCTCTGACCGGCGTCCGCGAAGTGGCGTTTTTTCCGCCTATGACGGGCGGCTGATATGCGGATTGTCGTGCAAGAGGCCCCGTTTGATCTGGGGGCCGAGGCAAATGCGTTTGCCGACGGCGATGCCGCCAACGGGGCCATCGTGACCTTCACCGGCGTGGTGCGTGATCTGGCAACAGGCGATCTAGATGTGATGGAGATCGAGCACTACCCGGGCATGACCGAGCGCGCCCTGACCAAGATCGCAGAAGAAGCACAGAACCGGTGGTCGCTGGGCGATGTGCTGGTGATCCACCGGCATGGACGGCTGGCTCCGGGCGACCGGATCATGATGGTCGCCACTGCCGCGCCCCATCGCAAGGATGCGTTCGAGGCGGCGGAGTATCTGATGGACTACCTCAAATCCCGCGCCCCGTTCTGGAAGAAAGAGCTGACCACCTCGGGGGCCGAATGGGTGGCCGCCAAGGACGAGGACGAAGACGCGCTGACCCGCTGGTAGATACGCGGTCGATTCAATCCGCGTTGTTGATCCGCCCGCGCATTTCCTCAGCCTCTTGCCGCGCCGCGCGCAGGCCTTCCATGGCCGCATCCAGTTCGGCCTCGGTCTGGGTCAGTTGGTTGGTCAACTCGGCCTCGCGCTGCTGCAGATAGGTGATGGCCTGATCGCGGGTTTCCTCGGCCTCGTGCAACTCCTGGCTCATGCGGTCCAGATCGGCCACGTCGCTCTGGCGGACGCGGGACAGGCGATGGGCCAGCCAGTTGGCGAACCAGCCCATGCAGAAGGCGGCGAACAGGATGACGGCGGTGGCGATGATGAATTCGGTTCTGTTCAACTTACTGGTCCTCTGCGCCCGCATCCGTTGCGTCGGTTTCTGGGGTCTCGGTCTCGGTCTCCATCGCCTCAAGCGCGGTTTCGGTGTTGGCCACGGGCTCGGGGCGGATCAGACGGAATTCGATGCGGCGATTTTCCTCGCGGCCTTCCTCGGTTCCATTGTCGGCGATGGGCTGCGTTTCGCCATAGCCGACCGCCGAGAAGCTTGAGGTCGGCACTCGTCGCCCGCGCAGTTCGTTCAGGATCGACTGCGCGCGCGACTGGCTGAGCTGCTGGTTCATTTCCTCGCGGCCCTGACTGTCGGTGTGACCTTGAATCTCAAGACGGATCGGGCCGCAGTCGCGCAGGATGTCGGCGATCTGGTTCAGCGCATCGCGTGAATCGGCGGCGACGGTGGCCGAGCCCGGCTCGAATGCGATCTTGCTGGCCGCCTGAACGGCAACGATCTGTTCCTCGCAAAGCTCGGGATCGGGCAAGGCGTCCTCGGGTTCGGGCGGTTCCTGATAGGTGATCGACAGGGTGAAATCCTGCGCATCGCCCAGCTTGTCGGAAAACAGCCCCGCGATCCGGGCCTTTGCATCGGGATCATGGCTGAGCCCCGACAGCGTCACCGAATCCGGGGTCACGGTCAGCGCCCCGTTATGCAGTTGCGACAGTCCCTCAAGTCCGGCCAAAACGCGCACAGGCCAGTCCGCAGGCAGATCCGGTGCGATACGGGTCGCCGTGTGTACCTGTAGCGAGCCGAAAGCGGCACGCGCAAAGCTGTCGGTCATGTCGCGCAGGGTCTCGTCGCTGACTCGCCCGCGCAGTTGCACCAGCCCTTCGGGGCTGCGGGTGGCGACGAATTCGACAGGGCCGGTTGGGTCGTCGGGCTCGGGTTCAGGTAGGATGGCGTGCAGAACGAAGACGTCGGGCAGCGTGTTTTCCAACTCGCCCACGACACGGTCGAACAGCAGCGGGCTGGTGTCCTGCGCGGCCACCAGGGTGATATCCGCATCCGACAACGTGACCGAGCCCTGACCCAGTTCCGCCAGCGCCCGGATGCTGAGTTGCGCCGCGTTGGCCCAGCGCGGCGACGGCACGCCCAACCCGATGGTGCAGGACGCAGGTCCGGTCAGCCCGGCCTGCTGTGCGGCTTCGACGATGATGTCGCGCGCATCCTCGTCCTGCGCGGAACAGGCATCAAACTGCCCGCCCTCTGCGTTGATCAGATAGCGCAGGGTGAACGGCGTGATCACGGGACGCGGGGCAGATATCGCAAGGCCGATCCGCAGGCCCGGAGGCGCAGCGCGGCTCAGGTCCTGTTCCAGCCGGTCTTTTTCCTGCTGGCTGTCAGCGATGGCGGTGATGCGCACCAGCCCGGGACTGGCCGAGATTTTGGCGCGCGGCAGATCGGACAGCGCCTGAATCGCATAGGTCAGCGCCGTATCCCAGCCCTCGGGCTTGGGATAATCCGCGCTTTCCATCAGGTCCGAGACCATTGCGTCCCGGTCCAGCCGCTGCAGCCGGTCCATCAGGTCGTCGCGGTCCTCGCTGGCGGGGACCAGCCCGATGATCGAGATGCCGCTGTCATTGCGCAGGATCTCGGCCGAGAAGCGAGGCGGGGTCAGGTCGGCGGTGGGCGCGACCTCCATCTCGTCGATGACGCGTGAGGTGTCGACCTCGGTCCCGGCGGCGGTCAGGGCGTTGAACCGCGTGGCTTCATCCGGGGCCATGCCGGTCAGGACAACGCGCAACCCGTCGGATTCGACCTCGGCCCAGTCGTGCCCCTGCAGGTTCAGCGCGCGGCGCACGGCCAGTTCCGAAGCATCCTCGATCTTGCTGACCGCAAATCCGGCAGCCACCAGCGACAGCACGGCAGACACCGCAAAGATCAACGCAACGGCAAGGGCGTAAGGCAGGCGCATGGGCGGGTTCGAGACCTCTCGGGCGGGTTGGTAGCGGACTCATACAGAGCCAGAACCAGAGGTGCAATCAGAGGAAAAGCGCGACGCAGAGGAAGATCAGCGGAATCAGGCCGGTGTCGCGGTTGGCTCGGAACAGCTGCAGCAGCTTGGCGTTGTCCTCGGTATCGAGGCCGCGCAATTGCCACGCCATATGCCAGCCCATCGCCCACGGCCCACCCAAGGCGACCACCAGCGCCAGAACCGACGCCTGCGGCATCGCCGCGTCGATGATCGCCAGCCCCATCAGGCTGACCGTGCCGACCAGAAAATACTTGAGCCACCGGGCGGTATCGGTCCCGAACAGCCGGGCGGTGGATTTGATGCCGATCAGTTCGTCATCCTCGGCGTCCTGATGGGCATAGATCGTGTCATAGAACAGGGTCCATGCGATGCCCGACAGATAAAGCGTAATCGCAGGCCAGCCGATGGTGCCGGTATGCGCGGCCCAGGCCAGCAAAGCGCCCCAGTTGAAGGCCAGCCCCAGAAAGACCTGCGGCCACCATGTAAACCGTTTCGCGAACGGGTAGATCGTGACGGGCAGCAGCGAGAGCACGCCCATGGCGATGGCCGCCCGATTGAAGGTCAGCAGAATCACCAGCGCCAGCAGGCATTGCAGCCCCATCCAGATCACCGCCTGCCGCACGCTGACCTGACCCGAAGGGATCGGACGCGAGCGGGTGCGTTCGACCTGCCCGTCAAAGTCGCGGTCGGTGATGTCGTTCCACGTACAGCCCGCACCGCGCATCAGGAACGCCCCGATGGCGCAGCCGATGGCGATCCACAGGTCCTCCCATCGCGGCGATCCATCGCTGAGGATCGCCAGCGCCAGACCCCACCAGCAGGGAATCAGCAGCAGCCATGTGCCGATGGGCCGGTCCGCGCGGCTGAGCCTCAGGTACGGCCGGGCAAAGGCCGGGGCATGGGTGTCGACCCAGTTGCCGCTGACCGCATCCGCGACCTGACCGTCTGGTGTTGGGGCATTGCCTTGCATATGTAGGGTCTCATGACTGCGAAGATCAGACTGTATGTAGAGCACCCATTGGGTCAGGGGCAATCGGTTCCTTTGACGCGCGAACAGGCGCATTACCTTTTCGGCGTTATGCGCCTGTCTGTGGGCGGGCAGGTGGCGCTGTTCAACGGGCGCGATGGCGAATGGCTGGCCGATGTGGCCGAGGCCGGGAAGCGCGGCGGGTCACTGACCTGCTTCGAGCAGACCAAGGTGCTGCAGATGCCGCCCGATCTTTGGCTGTTGTTCGCGCCCATCAAAAAGGCGCGCACCGATTTCATTGTTGAAAAGGCGGCGGAAATGGGGGCCGCGCGGATCATGCCAGTGCAGACCGAGTTCACCAATTCCGAACGCATCCGGCAGGACCGTCTGCAGGCCCACGCGGTCGAGGCCGCTGAGCAATGCGGTGGCACTTTTGTTCCCGAGGTCGCCGATCTGCAGCGGCTCGACCGGGTTCTGGACGCATGGCCCGAGGGTCGTCAGCTGATGTTCTGTGACGAGGCTGAGGTCGGCTCGGCCCTGCGTCTGGCCGCGCATGAGAAGGGTCAGCCCTGGGCCATTCTGATTGGCCCCGAGGGCGGATTTTCCGAGCGCGAACGCAAGCGGTTGAGCGGCTTGCCTTTCGCTCATGTGGTCAGCCTCGGCCCCCGCATCCTGCGCGCGGATACGGCGGCGGTTGCGGCCATGACCATATGGCAGCAGGCGCTAGGAGACTGGGCATGACGTGGCGCGCCGCTGAGGACAGCGATGTGCCGCTGATCGACAGGTTTCTGTCTCAGCACATCCAGACTTCGATGTTCCCGCTGGCCAACCTTCGCGACTTCGGTCTGAACGGCCCGCATCCCCGATCCTTAAAGGCGTGGACGCTGGGCGATGATCCACGTGCCGTCTTCGCCATCACCAACGAAGGCATGGTGCTGCCGCAATGCCCCAATTGCTCGGAGCATGAGCTGGCCGGGGCGATTGAACTGATCCGGGGGCACCCATTGTTCGGCCTTGCCGCCAAGGCTGGGCAGGCGCGACGGATCATGAAGCTCGCCGGTTGGGAAGACCGACCGGCGACGCTCAACAGTGATGAGCCGGGGTTTGCGCTGGATCTGAACCAGCTTGTGCTGCCCGACCTCACCGGAGCGCGTCTGGTGCCGATCGGTGATCTGGATCGCTCGGTCACCGAAGGGTGGCGGCGGGACTATTTGATCGAGGCGATGGATTTCGATCCCGCGCGCGCCGCCGATCAGGCCGGTAAAGACTTCGAGGCCTACACGGCACGCGATTCCCATCGGGTGCTTCTGGTTGATGGCGAACCCGTCGCCATGACCGGGTTCAACGCCCGTCTGCCTGAGATCGTGCAGATCGGCGGCGTCTACACCCCGCCTGCTTTGCGCGGGCGCGGCCATGCCCGCCGCGCCGTTGCCCTGCATCTGCTTGAGGCGCGAAACGCCGGGGTCTCTCGCGCCGTTCTGTTTGCCGCTTCCGATTCCGCTGCGCGTGCCTATATCGGCATCGGGTTCAAACCTGCGGGCCACTACTCGCTGATCCTGTTCACCAATCCAAAGGACACGGCATGAGTTTCATCCGACCCGAAGCCAAACTTGCTCTGTGGCGCTGGCGCGAGGTGCTGGTGGCGGGGTTTGTCCTGCTGCTGGGTCTCAGCTGGATCAACGGCCCCGGCGGGCTGCTGGGCTGGATGGGCTGGGTGCTGGTTGTCGTCGCGGCGGCGCTGGCGATCATCGGCGTGCAGCGCGCACGGTTCCGCACCGGCGCGGGTGGACCCGGCGTTGTGACCATTGATGAAGGCCAGATCACCTATCTTGGTCCGCTGGACGGTGGCATCATCGCCACGCGCGAGATCGAGCGGCTGGCGCTCGACCCGACCTCACGCCCGGCGCTGTGGGTGCTGGACCAACCCGGTCAGCCGACCCTTCACATTCCGGTGAACGCCGAAGGGGCCGAGGCTCTGTTTGACGTATTCTCGAACCTGCCGGGGCTGAAAACCGAACAGATGCTGTCGGAACTCAACGGTGGTGCGGCGCATCCCGTGGTGATCTGGGAGAAGACGCCATCGCGCCCGGCGCATCTGCGCCTGCATTGACACTGGCGGCATTTCCCCCCACGACTGACCCAAAGACAGACACAGCAGGATCGGAGACCGGTTCATGTCCATCCCCCAATCCGGCGGCGGGCCGATCGAACGCCATGAGCAACTGGCCGAATATCTGGAATCGGGCTGTAAGCCCAAATCCGATTGGCGCATCGGCACCGAGCATGAGAAGTTCGGCTATTGCAAGGACACGCTGAAACCTCTGCCGTTCGAGGGGACCCGCTCGATCGTCGCCGTGCTTGAGGGCCTGCGCGACCGCCACGGCTGGGCCGAGGTGCGCGAGGCCGACAAGCTGATCGGGCTGGAAAAGGACGGGGCGAATGTCAGCCTCGAACCCGGCGGTGCGCTGGAACTGTCGGGTGCCCCGCTTGAGACCATCCACGAGACCTGTGACGAGGTGAACACCCACCTGCGCGAAGTGAAGGATATCGCCGACGAGATCGGCGTGGGCTTCATCGGTCTGGGCGCCGCTCCGATCTGGACCCATGATGAGATGCCGCTGATGCCCAAGGGCCGCTATCGGCTGATGAACGACTATATGGAAAAAGTCGGCACCATGGGCCGCGCAATGATGCGGCGCACCTGTACGGTGCAGGTCAATATCGACTTCGGGTCCGAGGCCGACATGGTGCAGAAGCTGCGCGTCGCCCTGGCCCTGCAGCCGGTGGCGACGGCGTTGTTTGCGAATTCTCCGTTCTTCGAGGGCAAGGTGAACGGCCAGAAAAGCTGGCGCAGCTATATCTGGCGGCATCTGGACGATGCGCGCACGGGCATGCTGCCGTTTGTGTTCGAGGACGGCTTTGGCTTTGAACGCTACGTGCAATATGCGCTCGATGTGCCGATGTATTTCGTCTATCGCGACGGGCAATATATCGACGCGCTGGGCATGTCCTTCCGCGATTTCCTGCAGGGCAAACTGCCCGCGCTGCCGGGTGAAACGCCAACCCTGTCGGATTGGGCCGATCACCTGACCACCGCCTTCCCCGAGGCCCGCATCAAGAAATACATGGAGATGCGCGGTGCCGACGGCGGCCCATGGCGACGGCTCTGCGCCTTACCCGCCTTCTGGGTTGGCCTGACCTATGATCAGGGCGCGCTGGATGCGGCCTGGGATCTGGTCAAGGGCTGGGATGCCGAGACGCGTGAGGCGCTGCGGGTCGAGGCCGCAAAAGACGGCCTTCAGGCGCGGGTCGGCGATATCAACATGCATGATCTGGCGCGCGAGGTCGTATCAATTGCCGATGCAGGCCTGAAATCACGCGCGCGTCCCGGCGCCGGTGGTTTGGTCCCGGACGAAACGCATTTCCTCAATGCGCTGAAAGACAGCATCGAATCCGGTCAGGTCCCGGCGGATGAGTTGCTGGGGCACTACCATGGCGACTGGCAGGGCGATCTGACCCGGATTTATCAGCAATACAGCTATTGAATGTACTGTGCGCAGCGGGCGATTGTTGCAAATAGGTGATCCTAAGCCAGCAATTCCTCACAAGACGGGTTTCATGGGCGGTTTGGCGGATATAATCACGTCAAACCCCTGAGCACCGATGAGCGCATGGCCCGTATCAGCGAACTGCACTACTCAAACGCCTTTGCCGCACAATCAGGCGTGGCCGAGTTTCTTGAGGTCTCGCTCGGGTCAACCGAGAACCCGGCGGATTTCACCGTGTCCTTCTATCAGGCCGATGGTACCGTCGGAATAGAAATCCCGCTGGATGATCCCGCGGTTCAGACCTTTATCGACCCCGACAATAACGAGCAGGTCTTTGTCATCTCGGCAGATGATTTCCCGATCCAGCTGACCGATCCCGACGGTGGCAGCCCCACCAACTTTGAGGCCTTCGCGCTGACGAACACCACGACCGGCGAAGTGATCGACTTCTACGATATCGGCGGCGGGACGCAGAATATCCTGGCCGTTGACGGAGCGGCTGCGGGTGCGACGTCGGTGAACCTGCCGGTGCTGACCAACCCTGGCCAGACCACAAGCTCGATCCAGTTCAATCAGCCAAACCCGGATACGCAGGTCAACGGGCCGCTGTCACCCGGTGACAGCGGGGCCCCCTGTTTTGTGGCCGGGACCCTTGTGGACACGCCCGATGGGCCGCGCCGTGTCGAAACGATCAGGCCGGGTGATCTGGTGATGACTGTCGACGATGGGGCCTGCCCGGTGCGTTGGGTGGGCGGCCGCACGGTTCGGGGCATGGGTATTTTCAGCCCTGTCCAGATCAGTGCAGGGGTCCTGGGGGCCACGCGCGACATCTTTGTGTCGCCACAACATCGCTTGTTGATTTCCGGATGGCAGGCGCAGTTGCTGTTCGGCGAGGATGAGGTTCTGGTCTCGGCAAAATCGCTTGTCAACGGAACCACCATCACCCGCGCCCCCTGTGACATCGTGCGTTACATCCACCTGTTCTTCGACCGCCACCAATTGCTGTCGACCTCGGGCTTGATTTCCGAGAGCTTTTTCCCGGGCCAACAAGGTGTCGGGGGTTTGGATGCCGCCGCCGCGTCCGAGCTGTTTGCCCTGTTTCCTGACCTGCGCGAGCAGCCGGACTTGTATGGCCAAACTTCAAGACCGGTCAAAACCGTGTCTGAGGCATCGGTGCTGCACGCGCTTTGATCGCGGGCTTGCCCCTCTTGCTTTCGCGGGCTGCTGTGATAGCAGGTCCAAAGCAAAAGTCAGGGGCCGGTTTCGGTAAGCGTCATGGACGATCTTAAGGCAAAATATCTGGGGCAAATCGCCGAAGCGGGCGACGAAAACGCGCTTGAGGCGATCCGCGTCGCAGCTGTCGGCAAAAAAGGCGAGGTCGCGCTGAAGATGCGCGAGCTGGGTAAGATGACGCCCGAAGAGCGTCAGGTCGCAGGCCCTGCGCTGAACGCCCTGAAGGATGAGATCAACTCGGCGCTGGCCGCCAAAAAGGCCGCTCTGGCCGATGCTGCGCTGGATGAGCGTCTGCGCACCGAATGGCTGGACGTCACCCTGCCGACCCGCGCGCGCCGTCAGGGCTCGATCCACCCGGTCAGTCAGGCGACCGAGGAATTGACCGCGATCTTTGCCGAACTGGGTTTTTCCGTGGCCGAAGGGCCTCGGATCGAGACCGACTGGCACAATTTCGACGCCCTGAATATCCCCGGCCACCACCCTGCGCGGGCTGAGATGGACACGTTCTACATGCACCGCACCGAGGGCGATAACCGCCCGCCGCATGTGCTGCGGACCCATACGTCTCCGGTGCAGATCCGCTCGATGGAGAAACAGGGCGCGCCGATCCGCGTGATCTGTCCGGGCGGTGTGTACCGCGCCGACTATGACCAGACCCACACGCCGATGTTCCATCAGGTCGAGGGGTTGGCCATCGACAAGGACATCTCGATGGCGAACCTGAAATGGGTTCTGGAAGAGTTCGTGAAGGCGTTCTTCGAGGTCGACGATGTCGAACTGCGCTTCCGCGCCTCGCACTTCCCCTTCACCGAGCCGTCGGCCGAGGTCGATATCCGCTGTTCCTGGGACAATGGTCAGCTGAAGATCGGTGAGGGCGACGACTGGATGGAGATTCTGGGCTCTGGCATGGTCCACCCCAAGGTGATCGCCGCCGGTGGGATTGATCCTGAGGTTTATCAGGGCTTTGCCTTTGGCATCGGCATCGACCGTCTGGCGATGCTGAAATACGGTATTCCGGATCTGCGAGCGTTCTTTGATTCAGACCTGCGCTGGTTGCGGCACTATGGGTTCGCGGCGCTGGATATGCCGAACCTGCATGGTGGTTTGTCGCGGTGAACTTGGAGGCGTTGCTCTTAGCGTTTCTTACTTTTTGGCTCGGTATCGTAGCATATTTGTTTCAGAAGCACTTTGACCGACGCGAACAAATCAGAGCGCGGCACTTTGAGATTTATATCGAGATGCTTGATGCGATATGCGAATTGGCGAATTCGCATAATCGTGGCGGCATAGGAAAAGATGACGCGCTTTCGAAGTATGCAACGGCAAAGATGAAGTTTGCGGTAGTTGCTTCCGACGCGACCATGAAGAAGTTTGTTGCTTTTGATCAGCGAATTACCTCTGGAGCTAAGGTTCCTCATGAGGAATTCGATGATTTGCTTTCGAAGCTGATGAAGGCAATCCGAAAAGAAAACCTTGGCGGGACAGTTATCACCAATGAAGAACTTATAACTGTTACGCCGTATGGTCGTTCTCTTCGTGATGAATAACTCACGCTAAAAGCGCGGAGCAAAGGCCGATAGGCCGCCGCGCTATCGCCAGACCGCCCGGACGGGCTGGCGGTTTGTCTCCGTCAGCGCACCGCTCGTACAGTACGCGGATTTGGCTGGCATAAAGTGCCCAATATAGACCAAGGATCGCCATCCCGCGGTCTGGCGACAGCACGGCTTGTTACAGGTTCCCACAGGGTTGTGACGTGACAGTTGGCGTCAGGTGGCTAGGCTCCGGCCTATGATATACCGACTGCTTTTCCTGCTGCTCACCGCTACCCCGGCATTCGCCATGGGGCCTTGGAAAACCGACTGCCATGGCGATACGGCCTGCGAGGTCGGCGACCGCTCGTACCATGTGTTGGAGCCCGAGGGGTGGGACGGCGAAACGCCTCTGCCCGTGTTGCTGCATTTCCACGGCTGGGCGCGGCAGGGGACCGTGGTGGTGAACCATGAGCGCATTGCCGGGGCGACCAAGCTGCGGGGGGTGCTGCTGGTGGCCCCGAACGGGCTGGGCAAAAGCTGGGATTTCTGGCGGGCAGACACGCGGGATGTGCCGTTTGCGAATGCGGTGCTAGAGGATGTGGCAAAGCGCTATCCGATTGATCCCGAACGCATCTATGTCTCGGGCTATTCCTTCGGCGGCGCAATGGCTTGGCGTTATGTCTGCCAGTCGGGCAATGACATCGCCGCCTTGCTGGCCGTCGCGGGCAGCATCCGTCAGACCGAGCACTGCCCTGAGGCCCCGCGTGAGGCGCGGCATGTGCATGGGCTGAGCGATACGGTGATGGATTTTCCTTATGGCGAGAATGGCGACACGACCTATCCGGTGTCGCTTTGGCGTTCGGCCTATGACTGTCATGACGCCACCCCGCGCGGGGATTGGAGCGTGGTGCCGATCCTGACTCTCAGCCGCGTTGAATGGACCGATTGCGCGCGCGGGCAGGTCACGCTGGACACCCATCCCGGCGGGCATTTCATCCCCCATGGCTGGATCGGGCGGCAGTTGGACGAGCTTTTGGGCCGCACCCCGACCTATCCCTGACGCGCGGCGCTTGCACCTTGGCGCAATCTTTGCCATTGCCTGTGCCGACTGGATATCTGCCAAAAAAGGCCCCGAGCAATGAAATTCACTCTGTCCTGGCTGAAAGACCACCTCGATACGGATGCGTCGGTTGACGAGATCGCCGAGGCGCTGACCGACCTTGGCCTTGAGGTCGAAGAGATCGTTAACCCGGCGGACCGGCTGGCAGGCTTTGCGCTGGGCCATGTGAAACACGCGGAAAAACACCCCGACGCCGACAAGCTGCGCGTCTGCACGGTGGAGACCGACGAGGGCGATCTGCAGATCATCTGCGGTGCGCCCAACGCCCGCGAAGGGATCACCGTCGTAGTCTGCAAACCGGGCATGTATATCCCCGGTCTGGATATCACCATCAGCGTCGGCAAAATCCGAGGCGTTGAGAGCTTTGGCATGATGGCCTCGGAACGTGAGCTGGAGCTGTCGGACGAGCATGACGGCATTATCGAGCTGCCCTCGGGCGCGGTGGGGGATCGGTTTGTGGACTGGCTGGCCGAGAACGAGCCCTCGAAGATCGACCCGGTGATCGACATCGCCATCACCCCCAACCGCCCCGACGCACTGGGTGTGGCGGGCATCGCGCGCGATCTGGCTGCGCGCGGTGTGGGTACGCTGAAACAGCGCGACTATGCGCCGGTGCCGGGAGATTTCGAAAGCCCGATCAAGGTGACGATTGACGAAGATACGCTGGACGGTGCGCCGCATTTCACTGGCCGACTGATCAAGGGCGTCAAGAACGGCCCCAGCCCGCAATGGCTGCAGGATCAGTTGAAAGCGATTGGTCTGCGGCCCATTTCGGCCTTGGTGGATATCACCAACTATATGACCTTCGACCAGAACCGCCCGCTGCATGTGTTCGATGCCGACAAGGTGCAGGGCAACCTGCGGGTGCACCGCGCCAAAGGTGGCGAGAAACTGGTGGCGCTGGATGAGAAAGAATACACTCTGCAGCCCGGCATGATGGTGATTTCGGACGACAAAGGCCCGGAATCGATTGCGGGCATCATGGGCGGGGAAGAGACCGGCTGTACCGCTGAGACCGTGAACGTCTTCCTCGAAAGCGCGTTCTGGGATCATGTGCAGATCGCGCTGACCGGGCGGGCGCTGAAGATCAATTCCGATGCGCGCTATCGCTTTGAGCGCGGTGTCGACCCCGAATACACCCGCGAAGGGCTGGAACACGCGACGCAGATGATTTTGGATATCTGCGGCGGTGAGGCCTCGAACGTGGTCGAGGCGGGCAAGGCCCCGAACCATGCGCGCGCCTATAAGCTGGACGCGGCGCGGGTGCAGTCTCTGGTCGGGATGGATATTCCGGAAAGCGAGCAGCGCCAGACCTTGACCCGTCTGGGCTTCCGTCTGGATGGCGAGATGGCGCATGTGCCTAGCTGGCGCCCCGATGTCATGGGCGAGGCCGATCTGGTGGAAGAGGTCGCGCGGATCGCGTCCCTGACCAAGCTGCAGGGCAAGCCTTTGCCGCGCATGACGGATGGTATCCCTAAACCGGTGATGACGCCTGCGCAACGCCGTCAGTCCATGGCGCGGCGGACCTGTGCGGCGCTGGGGTATAATGAATGCGTGACCTATACGTTCATCGATCAGGCCTCGGCGGCGCTGTTTGATGGCGGTGACGACAAGACGATGCTGGAAAACCCCATCTCGTCCGAGATGAGCCATATGCGCCCCGATCTGCTGCCCGGTCTGCTGCAGGCTGCGGCCCGCAATCAGGCGCGCGGCTATGCGGATCTGGCTTTGTTCGAGGTCGGCCCGGTGTTCCACGATGGCGAACCCGGAGAGCAGCGGACCCAGATCGCGGGGCTGCTGGTCGGGCGTGACGGCCCCAAGGATGTGCATGGCGCATCGCGCCCGGTCGATTTGTTCGACGCCAAGGCGGATGCCGAGGCGGTGCTGGCGGCCATAGGCGCGCCTGCCAAGGTTCAGATCATGCGTGGCGGCGATGGCTGGTGGCATCCGGGGCGGCACGGCAAGATCTGTCTGGGTCCGAAGAAGGTTCTGGGTGTATTCGGAGAGCTGCATCCGCGCGTCTTGCAAGCGATGGATATCAAGGGCCCGGCGATGGCCTTCACCATCTGGCCGGATGAAGTGCCGATGCCGCGCAAGTCTGGCGCGACCCGATCCGCGTTAGAGCTGCGCGATCTGCAAGCGGTCGAGCGGGACTTTGCCTTTGTCGTTGACGCGGATGTCGAGGCGCTGACGCTGGTCAACGCCGCAGCTGGTGCGGACAAGGCGCTGATCGAGGATGTACGCGTCTTTGACGAATTCATCGGCGGCAGTCTGGGTGAGGGCAAGAAATCTCTGGCCATCACCGTGCGGCTGCAGCCGTCGGATGCGACGCTGAAAGAGAAGGACATCGAAGTGGTCAGCGCCAAGATCGTCGAAAAGGTGACGAAAGCCACCGGCGGCGTGCTGCGGGGCTGAGGGTGTTTCCGCCTCCGGCGGGAGTATTTTTTGAAAAGATGAAGGGGCGGTCGCGCCCCTTTTTCATGGGAGGAGAAGAAGATGTTGAAGGTTTATCTGTCCGGTGAGATTCACACGGACTGGCGTGAGCAGATCATTGCGGGAGCCGAGGGGCTGGACGTTGTGTTCAGCAGTCCGGTGACCGATCACGCGGCCTCGGACGATTGCGGTGTGGCGATCCTGGGGGCGGAGCCCAACAAGTATTGGCACGATCAAAAGGGTGCGATGGTCAATGCGATCCGGACCCGCAAGGGGATTTCGGACGCGGATATCGTGGTTGTGCGCTTCGGCGACAAGTACAAGCAGTGGAACGCCGCCTTTGATGCCGGTTATGCGGCGGCTTTGGGCAAGTCGATCATCGTGCTGCACGGCCCCGACCATCAGCATGCGCTGAAAGAGGTCGACGCGGCCGCGCTGGCCGTGGCAGAGGACCCCGCGCAGGTGGTTGAAATTCTGCGCTATGTCCAGACGGGCGTGTTGCCCGGTTGATGCAGGGCGGTCGCGGCGTTTCAGCGCCGCAGCCCTTGTCTCGGGTCAGTCCCGCGGGGGGATGGTCAGGCCCTTTTGTACCGCCGGTCGTTCAAGGAAGCGGTCGAGATAGGCGTTCACATGGTTGTGGTCGTCCCAGCCGATCACCTCTTTGACCCCGTAATAATCCAGCCCGCGCAGCCAGGGCGCGATGGCGATATCGGCGATTGAGTAATCTCCGGCGATCCAGTCCTGACCGTCCAGCTGCGTGTTCAGCACGTTCAGCAGCCGCTTGGCCTCGGCCACATAGCGTTTGCGCGGGCGGGGGTCTTCGATCTCGCTGCCGGCGAATTTGTGGAAATAGCCCAGCTGGCCGAACATCGGCCCCAGCCCGCCCATCTGGAACATCAGCCATTGGGTGACGCGATGTTTGTCCGCCTTGCTCTGCCCCAGCAGCATGCCGCTTTTCTCGGCCAGATACAGCAGGATCGCGCCGCTTTCGAACAGACCCAGAGGTTCGCCGTCAGGCCCGTTGGGGTCGATCAGCGCCGGGATCTTGTTGTTGGGGTTCAGCGACAGAAACTCTGGGCTTTTGACATCGGCATCGGCCAGCGTCACGGTATGTGCTTCGTAGGGCAGGCCGGTTTCTTCCAGCATGATCGAAGCCTTCACGCCGTTGGGTGTGGGGAAGGAATAGAGTTGGATGCGGTCGGGAAACTGAGGCGGCCATTTGGCCATGATCGGGAATGCGGCGGTGTCCAGCATGATGAGCTCCTGAAACGATGCAGTTTGTGCAAATGTGGTGGCTTTGCACCGGAAAGTCAGGTGTTTCAGTGTGCAGGGCTGGACAGAGGTTGTTTGCTGAAGAACAGCACGGGGGAAAACTCGCGTATCCAGCACCTAGACCTATGGTTTGATTTAAAGCACACTTTCCCGTGATCCCCGCGCTTAACGCGCGGGTTTGTTGTTGCTGCAAAGGAGAGACGCGTGGACGACGTCGTAACACAGGTGGGTGCATTCGCCCCGCTGATCATGAGCGCGATCAAGGCCTTGATCGTTCTGATATTGGGTTGGATCGTGGCCGGAGCGATAAGCGGGCTGGTGCGGCGGCGCATTAACGCGACGCCGCATATTGACCCGACGCTGGGGAACTTTGTCGCAAGCCTTGTGAAATGGGTCCTGCTGGCGATCGTCTTTGTCGCCGTATTGGGCATATTTGGGATCGAGGCGACCAGTATCGTCGCCATTCTGGGTGCGGCTTCGTTGGCGATTGGTCTGGCCTTGCAGGGTACGCTCAGCGATCTGGCTGCTGGGGTGATGCTGGTGGTGTTCCGGCCTTATAAGCTGGGTCAGTATGTTGATATCGGTGGCACGGCGGGTACGGTGAAGGACCTGAACCTGTTCACCACCGAACTGGTGACGCCAGACAACGTGCAGATCATCGTGCCCAACGGTCAGGCCTGGGGGTCGGTGATCACCAATTACTCGGCCCATGACACCCGTCGGGTCGATCTTGTGTTTGGCATCGACTATGGCGACAGCGCGGACGAGGCGATGGGCATCATTCTGGATGTGGCGAAGGCGGACGCCCGGATTATGGGTGATCCTGAACCATGGGTGCGGGTGACCAATCTGGGCGACAGCTCGGTAGACCTGACGGCGCGCCTGTGGTGTGCGGCGGCGGATTACTGGGATGTGAAGTTTGAACTGACCAAAGCGATCAAAGAGGCCTTTGACGCCAAGGGCGTATCGATCCCCTATCCGCATTCTGTGGAAATTCACAAAGAGGGCTAAAGGCTCCCGCCCGACGGGCGGGCATTGGAAATGCCCTTCTCTGGTTGGGCCCGGCGCCTCGCATTCTGCTCGGCGCCTTTGTTTTTTGATGGCCTGCGTCAGGCGAGACCGCGACGCGCCACAGGCGCGGCGCTTGGCCCAACGCTGTAAAGCGCTCTCGTCAGAGAGCGCTTTCAGGGGCGGGAGGGTTTACGACTTGATCACTACGCTGGGGGCAACCACGTCGATGCCCAGAGCTTTGCCCACCGCGTAATAGGTCAGTTGACCGGCATGGACGTTCAGACCCGCCAGCAGGTGCGGGTCGTCCTGACAGGCCTGTTTCCAGCCCTTGTCCGCCAGCGACAGCATGAACGGCATCGTCGCGTTACCCAATGCGATGGTGGAAGTACGCGCGACCGCACCCGGCATGTTGGCGACGCAGTAATGCATGATGCCGTCGACCTCATAGATCGGATCGGCATGGGTGGTGGCCTTCGAGGTCTCGAAACAGCCGCCCTGGTCGATCGCCACATCCACCAGAACCGCGCCGGGTTTCATCGTCGACAGCTGCTCACGCGTGATCAGTTTGGGGGCGGCGGCACCGGGGATCAGAACCGCGCCGATCACCATGTCGGCGTCGCGGATCAGCTCGGCAGTTGCGCCGGCAGTCGAGTACTGGTTCTTGAACTGGCCGCCAAACACATCGTCCAGATAGCGCAGACGCGGCAGCGAGCGGTCCAGAACGGTCACATCCGCACCCATGCCCGCGGCAATCTTGGCCGCGTGGGTGCCAACAACACCGCCGCCGATCACGACCACTTTGGCCGGACCAACGCCCGGAACGCCGCCCATCAGAACGCCGCGCCCGCCGTTGGCTTTTTGCAGGGTCCAAGATCCAACCTGAGGCGCCAGACGGCCCGCAACCTCGGACATCGGGGCCAGCAGGGGCAGGCCGCCGTTGGAGTCCGTCACGGTCTCATAGGCAATCGCCGTGCAGCCGGATGCGATCAGATCATGGGTCTGGTCCGGGTCGGGGGCGAGGTGCAGATAGGTGAACAGCAGCTGGCCTTCGCGCAGCATCTTGCGCTCGACCGCTTGCGGTTCCTTGACCTTGACGATCATGTCAGCGGTGGCAAAGACCTCTTCCGCGGTGTCGACAATGCGGGCACCGGCGGCCAGATAGGCCTCGTTGTCAAAGCCAGAGCCCATACCGGCGCCGGTTTCGATGATCACTTCGTGACCGCGCGCCACCGCTTCCTGCGCGGCGTTCGGGGTCATGCCGACGCGGAACTCCTGAGGTTTGATTTCCTTGGGGCAGCCGATTTTCATGAGAGAGACTCCATTCATAAACTGCTTAAATTATGGGCAGGTTGCTGTGCAATTTCTGTGAAACCCCACTTGCCAATTGCTGAAACTGTGGGAAATTATCCGAAGAACTGACAAAAATATGCAATGGATGTGCGCGAATGACATTAGACGCAACTGATCGAAAGATTCTGGCGGCGCTGCAGCGCAAAGGACGCATGTCGAATGCGGACCTATCGGATCAGGCGAATCTGTCGCCTTCGGCCTGCCACCGGCGGGTGCAACGGCTTGAGGCCGAAGGGTATATCAAGGACTACGTCGCCCTGCTGGATGCGCGCAAGCTAAACGTGCCGACCACCGTATTTGTCGAGATCACGCTACAGGGCCAAGCCGAAGAGGTTCTGGAGGCGTTCGAGAAAGCCGTGGCGCGGATACCGGATGTGCTGGAGTGCCACCTGATGGCCGGTACGGCAGATTACATCCTGAAGGTTGTGGCCGAAAACACCGAGGATTTCGCTCGTATTCACCGGCAATATCTGTCCCGCTTGCCGGGAGTGGCGCAGATGCAAAGCTCGTTCGCGCTGCGGACCGTTTTCAAGACGACCGCGCTGCCGGTTTGAACGGAGTCAGGTTGGGCCGGGATAGGTGAACAACAGCAGATGCGCCATGTTGAAGCCAAAATGCATCAGCGGCAGGCCCTCCGACGCGCGATTATAAGCCGACCACTGAGCAGTGTGATCAGGACTGCAACCAGCAACAAGCACGGTCAGAGCGCCGGAATCAGGGGCAAGAAATGGCTTATGGATCCTCTACTGTCGTGCAGGGTATTGATGCGAAGGGTGCTGCCGAAACGGCAAGTGCCGATATTGCAGGCGGCAGAGACCTAAATTCGGGGTGCGCCTGTGTTGCGGCAATTCAGACGCTTGTAACCCGGGCCAGACCGCGCGATTATTCAGGGCCCGGAGACCCCGCAACCGCCTGTTTCGTTTATTGTACGATCAAAGCGGATCATGACATCCGCCGGTTACACAGCCCCGATATTGTCCGGTCCCGGTAAATGATAAGGAGCAGACCTTGGCCTACGAAAACGACCGCGCCCCCAAAGACTGGCTGGAAGCCGAGCTGGAAGACACGCTGGACGAGGATTTTGAGATTGAGTTCAGCGAACCCATGCTCTCGATGGAAGTGCGCAAGATCTACAAGGATCAGCACCCTGACATGCTGGACCGCAAGGTGTATTTCCGCAATCTGCTGCGCCTTCAGGCCGAACTGATCAAGGTACAGGACTGGGTGCAGCATACCGGGGCAAAGGTTTGCATTTTGTTCGAAGGCCGCGACAGTGCGGGCAAGGGCGGCGTGATCAAGCGCATCACCCAGCGCCTGAATCCGCGCGTGGCCCGGGTGGTCGCGCTGCCTGCGCCCAGCCGTCGCGAACAAAGCCAGTGGTATTTTCAGCGCTACGTGCCGCACCTGCCCGCGGCCGGAGAGATCGTGCTATTCGACCGCTCGTGGTACAACCGCGCCGGGGTTGAACGCGTGATGGGTTTCGCCAATGAAGATCAGGTTGAACAGTTCTTTCAGGACGTTCCCGAATTTGAGCGGATGCTGGTGCGGTCGGGGATCATCCTGCTGAAATACTGGTTCTCGATCACCGACGAAGAACAGCAGTTGCGATTCCTGATGCGTATCCATGATCCGATGAAACAGTGGAAACTGTCGCCCATGGATCTGGAATCCCGCATCCGGTGGGAGGCCTATACCAAGGCCAAGGAAGATATGTTCTTCCGCACCAATATCTCAGAGGCCCCGTGGTACATTGTCGAGGGCAATGACAAGAAACGCGAACGTTTGAACTGTATCGAACACCTGCTGACCAAGATCCCCTACGATGATGTCCCTCAGGAAAAGGTAGACCTTCCTGACCGGCGCTATAATCCGGAATACGAACGCCGCATCCTGCCTGATGAGCTGTACGTGCCTAAGATTTATTGATCATGTTGTGAGAGGCGGTGCGGGAACGTGATCCCCGCACCTTGGCTGTCTTGTCAGCCGAAGTCGTATCCGCAGTTCATCTCGAAAACAAAGACACCGCAGAAATCGTCGGCCGCCTCTTCGATGGCGACATCAACGGTTTCAATCACATCTTCGGCGATATTGCGGCCCAGCATCAGGTCAAAATCATCCATCTCTGGTGCTGCATCGACCGTCTGAACCGGGGCCCAGTCAAATTGATCAAGCCGGGCCTGAAGCGCTGTCACGAAAGACTGAATCTCGGCCAGAAAGGCCTGAACGTCAAAGCAGGCAAGCTCGGGCATGTCTGGTTCGGCGATTTCGACCTCGGGTGCTTCGACATCCGTGACGTCTGTCTGGGGTTCTTCAACCTTGTCGACAGGTTCTTCGACCTCGGTGATATCGGATTCCGGTTCCTCAACCTCGGCCACATCGGTTTCAGGCACCTCGGGTTCAGGGTCTTCCACCTCGGCGACGGGCGTTTGGGGTTCCGGTTCCTCAACCTCGGTCACATCCGTATCCGGCGCGTCATCCGAGGGCTCCTCGGTCACATCCGCGTCCGGCGTCTCGTCTGACGGGGCCTCGGTTTCGGCCATGTCAGTTTCGGGCGTGTCCTCTTCGAAAGGCGCCTCGGTTTCCGTCACGTCTGTTTCAGGGGCTTCGACGACGGGCTCTTCGGGCGCTGGCGCTTCAGCGATGGGTGTTTCCTCTGGCGCGGGTGGTGCGATGACCTCTTCTTCTGGCAAGGCCACATCTTCGGTGGGCGGTGTTGCCGGTGCCTCGGCTTGGGCCGTATCCAGCATCACAGGGGCCTGAGTGGTGGCAAAGTTCTGGGTGACCATGACCGCATCGAAACCCTGCATGTCGCCGGTTTCGATCCCGATCCCGATATATTTGAAGTCGGGATTCAGGATATTGGCGCGGTGGCCGGGGCTGTTCATCAGGTTCTGGTGCAGCTGGGCCACATCATCGCTGATCCCCGGCGCGCCGCGTTCCGATTGCCAGGCGATGTTTTCGCCGGTGCGCCAGCTGCCCGACAGGTCAAAGCCCGCCGCCTGCATCCGCTGGGTCGCGGTTGAACCGCCCTGGCCTGTATGACTGAACCGGTCGGTTTCCAGCATCCATTCGCTGTGATCCTCGGACGATTCGTTCAATTGAGTCTCAAGTTGCAGGGGGTCTAGCCCGCGGGATGTGCGCTCTTGGTTGATCAGCGCCAGCATTTCCCGCTCGACCGTGCTTGCTGTCGACATCAGTGCCTCCGTTTTGTTGTGTCTGAGTGGACAGCCTCTGATACGAGCGACTTGGCGGCGGTTGATAGAGCGGTGGTCATTCCGGGCATTTTTCGGCGAGGGAATGCAACTGCACCGCGATTCCTTGCGCTGGAACACGCCGATCATGCGGGCCTGACAGGGATCGGCGTATTGCTGCCTTCATGTGGCCACAATTGGCGCAGCAACCTGTCCTTTAAACGACAAACCCCCGGGCGGGGCCTCGGGGGTCGTCAAATAGTGTCATCCAAAGCTGGACGAGCGTCAGGTGCTTAGAGCAAACCTTCGCGCTGCGCTTTCTTACGTGCCAGTTTACGGGCACGGCGGATCGCTTCAGCCTTCTCGCGCGCTTTTTTCTCGGACGGTTTCTCGAAATGTTGCTTCAGCTTCATTTCACGGAACACGCCTTCGCGCTGCAGCTTTTTCTTCAGGGCACGAAGCGCCTGATCGACGTTATTGTCGCGAACACTAACCTGCATGTGGTTGTCACCACCTTTCTAGATAGAGTTGCAAGGAAATTGCAGGAAGTGGCCGTATAGCAAAGCGCCGCTATCTTGTCTAGTACTGGTGCAAGAACCCGGAGGACCGTCATGACCGCCAATTATGAAGACACCAAAGAGCAATTGCTGAACGCGATTCTGGACCATGTGCCATTTGACGGCTGGTCGGAAATCAGCTTTCGCGCGGCGATTTCCGATTGCGGTCTGGAGGTGGCGCTGGCTCGTGCCATCTGCCCGCGCGGCGCGGTCGATCTGGCGCTGGCATTTCATGCGCGCGGCGACAAGGCGATGCTGGAGCGGATCAGAACCGAGGATCTGAGCGGGCTGAAATTTCGCGACAAGATCGCCGCTGCCGTGCGCTTCCGCCTGCAGGCGGTCGAGGACAAAGAGGCCGTGCGCCGGGGCGTGACCCTGTTTGCGCTGCCGATTTATGCCGCTGATGGGGCCAAGGCGGTCTGGGGCACCTGCGATCTGATCTGGGATGCGCTGGGTGACACCTCGGACGACGTGAATTGGTACACCAAACGTGCCACGCTATCGGGCGTGTATTCTTCGACGCTGCTGTATTGGCTGGGGGATGACAGCCCGGATCACCAAAGCACGTGGGAATTCCTTGATCGCCGGATCGAAGGCGTGATGCAGTTCGAAAAGCTCAAGGCGCAGGTGAATGGCAACCCGCTGCTGAAACCGTTTTTGGCGGTACCCAACTGGTTGGCGGGTCAGGTGAAGGCCCCCATGAAGATGCCTGACAACCTGCCGGGTTCGCTGTCATCGGGGAAATAGTCGCGCTGCTTCCACTTGCTGCTGGGCCTCCGCGCTACTGCCTGCTAGGCAGGAGGCAAAGGAGATATGCCCATGACCCAGACAATGCGCGCTGTTGAGATCAGCCAACCGGGTGGCCCGGACGTTCTGCAACTGACTGAACGCCCGATGCCGGAACCGGCCGAGGGTCAGGTGGTTCTGAAAGTCGCCTATGCCGGGGTGAACCGTCCCGATGCCTTGCAGCGGGCAGGGGCCTACGACCCGCCTCCGGGCGCGAGCGATCTGCCGGGGCTAGAGGCGTCGGGTGAGGTTGTGGCCATCGGTTCGGGCATCGAGGGTCTGGCCGTCGGTGATCAGGTCTGCGCTCTGCTGCCGGGCGGAGGCTACGCCGAATACGTCGCCACGCCCGCCGCGCATTGCCTGCCGGTGCCTGCAGGGATGGGGATGAAAGAGGCCGCCTGCCTGCCTGAGACCTTCTTTACCGTCTGGTCCAACGTCTTCACCCGTGGTGGCCTGAAAGCGGGCGAGCGGTTTCTGGTGCATGGTGGCTCCAGCGGTATCGGAACGACCGCGATCCAGCTGGCCAATGCCTTTGGCGCGCGGGTGTTCGCCACCGCCGGATCGGCTGAGAAATGCGAGGCTTGTGTCAAGCTGGGGGCCGAGAAGGCGATCAACTATCGCGACGAGGATTTCGTGGCCGCGATGCGCGCAGAAGGCGGCGCGAACCTGATCCTCGATATGGTGGGCGGCGATTACATCCCGCGCAACGTCAAGGCGTTGGCCGAGGACGGGCGGCTGGTTCAGATCGCCTTTCTGCAAGGTCCTGTGGTTGAATTGAACTTTGCCCTGATGATGGTCAAACGTCTGACCCTGACCGGCAGCACTCTGCGTCCGCAAAGCGATCTGGCCAAGGCGCGCATTGCGCAGGACCTGCGCGAGGCGGTCTGGCCGCTGCTAGAGGCGGGGAAGGTCGCGCCGGTGATGGATTCCGAGTTCGATCTGGCCGATGCCGCAGCAGCCCATGCGCGGATGGAAAGCTCGGGGCATATCGGCAAGATCGTTCTCAAGGTCGCCGGGTAAGCGGATGCCGGGAGGTCAGGCGACCGCCCGGCGATACAGGTGCCACGTGGCGTGGCCAAGGATCGGCATCACCACGATCAGCCCCAGCAGCATCGGGATCGCGCCCAGCACCAGCAGGGCCGCGACGATGGCACCCCATGTCAGGATCACGCGCGGATTGTGCCGCAACACCCGGACCGAGGTCACAACGGCGATCGGCACACCCACCTTCTTGTCCAACAGCAGCGGAAAGCTGACCACGCTCAGCGCCAATGCAACCAGCGCAAAGACAAATCCCGTGGCGGTTCCGGTCAGGATCATCGTCCAGCCCGCGCTGGTGGTGAACACCTCGGTCACAAACCCCATGGCCGAGACAGGCGGTTCCGGCCCGAGGGTCTGCGCATAGATGCTCTGCGCCACCATCAACCAGACCAGCAGCAGCATGACCAGATAGAACCCCAGCGCCAGAATGGCTCCGAATGAGGGTGAGCGGAACACGCCGAACGCGTCCAGCCAATGCACCTCGCCGCCCTGTTCGCGCTTGCGGCTGATCTCATACAACCCGACCGCTGCAACCGGCCCGACCAGCGCAAAACCCGCGATCAGCGGGGCCAGCAGGGGCACCATGTCTTTGTTCAGTCCGATCCCGAACATCAAAAGCCCGGCGATCGGATAGATCAGCACTACAAACACCGCATCCGCGCGGGTCTCCAGAAAGTCGCTATATCCCGCCCGCAGACAGGCGCGCAGGTCCTGCAGGGTCAGCGTATGCACTACTGGCATCACTCCGGTATCGGCGCTGCCGATCTCGCTGACCGACTCTGCCACATGATCGCCGGTCGCCCGCATCTGGCGGGCGGCCCAGCTGATTGGGTTACCGATTGTCTTGTCCATCATCATCCCCCCTTTGGCATGGATATGCTGCGGGATGCATCCGGTGCGGGCATTGCCTGTGACCGGATCAACCGGCAACGTCCCCATCAGTATAGCACATTTTGCAGAAAACTGCCCGATCACCCTTGTGCGACCACAACCATTGCCCTGCTGCACAGGCATGTTAGCTTTGTCTCAAAGGCAAGGGAGGCAGCCATGCAGCAAACCGCTCGCACCGTCGTTATCCATGAAACCGGCGGCCCCGAGGCCCTGTGGATCGAGGATCGCCCGCTGGGTGATCCGGGCCCGGGTGAGGTTCGAATTCGTCATCACGCCTGCGGGTTGAATTTCATCGATGTTTACCAGCGCAGCGGGCTCTATCCGCTGGATTTGCCGCACGCGCTGGGCATGGAAGCCGCTGGCGTGATCGAAGCGGTGGGGGAAGGCGTCACCCATCTGGAACCCGGCCAGCGCGCCGCATATGCTGCTGGACCTCCTGGTGCCTACACCGAGGCGCGCGTGATGCCCGCCGCGCAGGTCTGCCCGTTGCCCGAGGGCATCTCGTTTCGGGCGGCGGCTGCAATGATGTTGAAAGGTATGACGGTGGAGTATCTGTTTCACCGCACCACACCTTTGAAGCGCGGCGACACAGTTCTGTTTCACGCCGCCGCCGGGGGTGTCGGCCTGATCGCTTGTCAATGGGCGAAATCCGAAGGCATTACCTTGATCGGAACCGCCGGAACGGATGAGAAATGCAGCCTCGCACAGTTCAACGGGGCTGCGCATTGCATCAACTATCGAACCGAGAATTTCGTGGAGCGCGTGGCCGAGATCACGGCCGGCAAGGGTGTTGATGTGGTCATGGATTCGATAGGAGCGGATACGTTCGAAGGCTCTTTGGACTGCCTCAAACCGTTGGGTATGATGATATCCTTCGGCAATGCTTCGGGGCCGGTGCCACCGGTTGATCTAGGGATGCTGGCGCAGCGCGGATCGCTCAAGATGACGCGGCCCACCCTGTTTACGCATATCGCTGATCATGCCGTGTGCCAGGCGATGGCGCGACGGCTGTTCGGCAAGGTCGAGGGGCGTGAGGTCAAAATCCACGTTGATCAGCAATTCCCGCTGGATCAGGTCGCCGATGCCCACCGCGCGCTTGAGGCGCGGCAGACCACAGGTAGCACGGTTCTGGAACCCTGAGCGGTTGGGCCCGGCAGATGCGCCGGGCCCAGTCTGCCATCAGAACCGATAGGTGGCCCGGATCTGGAGCGTCGTGGCATCCACGTCCACCCCGGTGGAATTGAAATTGTCGAACTCGTGATAGAGTAGCTCGCCCCCGATACTGACACTCGGCGCCACGATCTGTTCATAGCCCGCGCCAATGAACCAGCCATCGTCACTGCCGAGGTTATCTGTATCGGCATCGGCATAGCCAGCGGTGCCGTAAAACAGCCCCTGCGGGTTCACCTTGTACCCAGCGCGCGCTTTGATGCGCCAGACCTGCTCGACCGTGGCGGCACCAGAAAGATCCACATCAGTCCAGTCATAGTCAAAGCCGCCGCCAACGACCCAGTCGCCCAGATCGTAGTCATATCCCAGAGTAATACCGCCGATCACACTGTCGCCGTCCACGCCGGACAGGTTGGTGTCAGCATCGGCGTACCCCAATTGGGCGCCGCCGTAGAACCCTGTCCAATTGCCCGAAGACTGTGCCATTGCAGTGCCTGCCGCCAAAGTCGCGACAGTCGTGAACATCACCAGTTTTGCTGTCATCTTTTTTCCTTCAACTCATAGAACGGCCGCAGGGTGTTAACGCACGGCCTCGTATCGACAAAATGATCCGGTTTCTGCTCCGGATCATCACGTTTTCAACTGTCCCGAACGATGTGCGTCTGACCTGAGAGGGCAGCACGCGCGGGCCCGGTCGACCGGGCGCTTATCTGATCCACAGGTAGGTCTGAGTCAGAGGCCTTCAAACGACAAACGGCGGCGGATACGATCCGCCGCCGATGCACTGAATGTCTTCAGCGGATTATTGCTCTTGCAGCTCCGCAGGGGTCTTGTCTGCGATGTCTTTCCAGTTGGCGTCGGCGCGCTCGTTAAAGCCCGGGATATCGCCTTCCCAGCGTTCCTGAATGTCAGCCGACAGGTTCAGGTACAGCTTGTTGTCAACGATCTTCCAGTAGTTCGGGTCGCCATCGAACTTGAAGCCCATCGCGGTGCCGAAGGCGCAGTAGCCGCCATATGCGGGCAGGTAAGCCTCGGGGTTTTCTTCAAAGGCTGCTTTGTTTTCTTCCGAAGCAAAGCGGTACAGCGCATCGTTGTGCAGTGTGGTGATGCGGTAATCGCCTTTGGTGGCTTCGCCAACAGTGAAGTAGGCAACCGGGTCATAGCCCTGCAGCGCCAGGCCGGTCGAGCTTGCGTTCAGTTCTACGCCGGCGGCCAGAGCCGTGCTTGCAACTGCAACAGACAGCGCGACACCGCCGATGAGGGATTTGAACTTGTTCATTGTGTTCACCTTTCGTGAAAAGGCCCGCGTTCGAGCACCTGAATTTTGCTCCGGCGAACCGGATTTGTTGTTGCGGCACCGGTAATTGGCTGCCACGCAATCACAGTTGGGAAGGCCGTCGCTCACATTCAAAACAATCAATTGTGAATGTGTATTGACGAAGGGCACCTGTTCATTCGCGCACGTCAGGGACCAAAGCCAGCACGAAGCGTATGACCTTTTCGGCAGGCATTTCACAGGGGCGCAACAGCGCTCCGCTGGCTTGTGTCAGATAGAGGTTCAGGCTGATATAGTCCGTCCCGCCAAGCTGATGCGCGACCAGCTTGTGAGATCGTCCTGCGGCCATGATCTGGTGCGACACCACATAGCGGCGCTGATCGGCGGTTGCGGTAAATGTACCTGTTGGCAGATCGGCAAGGGCGCGTGCAACGCGGTCTGCGGCGCTCACGATTTGCCGATTTTGGGCTCGGTCCCGGCCTTGATGCGCGCCACGTTGGCGCTGTGGCGCCAATAGACCAGCAGGGTCAGCACAATGCCCAGTATGAACGTGCTGCCGTCGGTCAGCACCATGATCCATGTGGTCGACAGCGCTGCTGCCGCCAGCGCGCCCACCGACGAGATGCGCCAGATCGCTGCGCTCACCAGCCAGGTCAGGCAGCAGGCAAGCCCGACGCGCCAGTCCAGCGCCAACCACAGACCCAGAAACGTCGCAACCCCCTTACCGCCCCTGAAGCCCAGCCAGACCGGAAAGCAATGACCAAGGAAGGCCATAAGGGCCGCAACCTGCGCCGCGTCCTCTCCGGCCATGGCCCGCGCCAGCAGCACGGCCACCGCGCCCTTGGCCCCGTCCAGCAACAACGTCAGTGCCGCCGCGCCTTTGTTACCGGTCCGCAGCACATTGGTCGCACCGATATTGCCCGAGCCGATATTGCGCAGATTGCCCAGCCCCATGACCTTGGCAAGGATCATCCCGAACGGGACCGATCCCATCAGGTACCCCAGACCCGCCCACAGGATCAGCTGGGTCATTGTGCTGTCAAAAAAGGGCATCAGGCTCTCCGGTAGACTTCGTTTCCGGCCACATAGGTTGCGGTGACCTTACCCTGCATCCGCTGTCCGTCAAACGGAGTGTTCTGAGATTTCGATTTCAGCGCGAACCGGTCCAGCACAAAGGGCACATCCGGGTCAAACAGGACCAGATCTGCGGGTGCACCCTCGGCCAGACGGCCCGAGCTCAATCCCAGCCGTTTCGCCGGGTTCAGGGCCATGGCGCGGAACAGCGTCGGCAGATCCAGTTGCTCGGCATGATAGAGCCGTAGCGCTGCAGGCAGAAGAGTTTCCAGCGCCACCGCGCCCGAGGCGGCCTCTTCAAACGGCAGGCGTTTACTTTCCTCGTCCTGTGGCGTGTGCATTGAACTGATGGTGTCGATCAGGCCGGTGCGGACGGCCTCGATCACCGCCTGCCGGTCATCCTCGGACCGCAGCGGAGGTTTGACCTTGAAGAAGGTGCGATAGTCGGCCACGTCCAGTTCGTTCAGCGTCAGATGGTGGATCGAGGTGCCAGCGGTGATGTCCAGCCCATTGCGCTTTGCACGCTCCAGCGCGGGCAGAGCGCGGGCGGTGGTGATCTGGTCGGCGTGGTAAGCTGCCCCGGTCATCTCAAGCAGGGCGATGTCGCGGTCCAGTCCCATGCGTTCGGCCATCGGAGAAACCGCAGGCAGGCCACGCAGGGCTGCGAATTTGCCGCTGGTGGCTGCGGCACCGCTGCTCAGGCCCGGTTCCTGCGGGTGGGCAATCACAAGCGCGCCGCAGGATTTGGCATAGGTCAGCGCGCGGGAGAAGACCTTGGTGTTGGTGATGACGTGATCGCAGTCGGTAAAGGCCACAGCGCCCGCGTCTTGCAGGAACCCGATCTCGGTCATCTCACGCCCGTCGCGCCCTTTGGTCAACGCGGCCATCGGCAGCACGTTCACAGGTGCATCCGCCTGTGCGCGCCGGGTGGCGAATTCCAGCGTTTCGGGTGTGTCGACAGCGGGCAGGGTATCGGGGCGGGTGACGATAGTGGTGACGCCGCCTGCAGCAGCAGCCAGACCGGCGGATTTGTAGCTTTCCTTGTGCCGCTCACCCGGTTCACAGACCTTGACGCCGATATCGACGATGCCGGGGGCCAGACATTGCCCGCCACAATCGACCACCTGCGCGTCCGTGGTCGGGGCATCGCCTTCGCCGCGCAGGGTAATGCGGCCATCGGTGACCTGCAGCCAGCCAAGCGTGTCTGTTCCGGCCTCGGGGTCGATCAGGCGGGCGTTGGTGAAGATCAGAGTGCTCATGCCATGGCCCTTTCGATGGCGGCTTTGGTGGCGGCGGGGTTTGCCTGATACTTGATCAGGTGTTTATCGCCGCCCTTGGTCACGATCTGGATAAAGCTGCCCATGGTGTTGACAGCCTCGATCTGGTTCAGCGCCACCGTGCGTGGGCCGGGGCCGGTTAGGGTGGTCTCGGACATCTCCCAATTGGCGGCCAGCTCTTCCGAGGCCAGATACCATGCGCGGATGCCGATCGCGGCGAGGCCTGCGGGGGCTCCGGTCCAGACATAGGGGTTCCCGATCAGCCACAGGACCAGCATCGCGGCGGCCATGGCAAAGGCAGCCATCCATGTGTTCGTGCGGATGTATGCACCCTTGTCGGGGGCGAAGGTTACAGGATCAGCCATAGGGCACCTCCGACAGCGATCAGGATCAGCAGGGCGATTAGGGATGAACCGATGCGGCGCGCGTTGCCCGCGTCCTGCGGGGGGTGCGGGGCCGAGAATGGCTTGGCGCTTTCGGTTGCGATCGGGCCGCCGGACCAGTTGGTCGCTTCTTCGGTGAACAGACCGATCAGGCGCAGACGCGGATCGGGCTTCAGCTTTGCCGGGCGGCCCTGAAAGGCGGCGCTGCGCAGGGCCATGACCCAGCCCTCGATCCGCTCCAGCGCTGCGCGGTCCAGTTGGTCGTCGGAGACGCCGCAGCCTTCGTTGAGATAGCCATAAAGGCCAAGGTCTTCGAGATCGGAGACCGGAAATATGTCGATCTGCGCCGGGTCCAGCCCATCGACCCCCAGCACCTGATCGGCGGCACCCGGTTCGCGAAGGAACTTGGCCTCTTCGGCGCGCATGTCCAGCGCGAACAGGCGGATCACGCCGCGTTCATGGGGGGCGACGGTCAGGTCGTTCATGCGGGTTCTCGCAGGGTGCGGGCCAGCAGGTCCATCGCGGCCATGCGGACCGCGACGCCCATCTCGACCTGTTCCTGAATGACGGACCGGTTGATGTCGTCAGCCAGAGTGCCGTCGATCTCGACCCCGCGGTTCATCGGGCCGGGGTGCATGACGATGGCGTCGGGCTTGGCCAGCGCCAGCTTGGCGGCGTCCAGACCATAGCGGTGATAGTATTCGCGTTCCGACGGGATGAACCCGCCATCCATCCGCTCGCGCTGAAGGCGCAGCATCATGACAACGTCGACGTCCTTAAGGCCCTCGTTCATGTCGTCGTAAATCTCGGCCCCGAACTCCGCGAACTGATGCGGAACCAGTGTCGGAGGGCCAATCAGGCGGATGCGGTTCTCCATCTTCCCGAGCAGGATCAGGTTCGACCGCGCCACGCGCGAATGCGCAACATCGCCGCAGATCGCGATGTCCAGGCGGTGCAGGCGGCCCTTGGCGCGGCGGATCGTCAGCGCGTCCAGCAGCGCCTGTGTTGGGTGTTCATGCCGCCCGTCACCGGCGTTCAGCACGGCGCAGTTCACTTTTTGCGCCAGCAGGTCCACCGCGCCGGAATGCGGGTGACGCACCACCAGCAGATCAGGGTGCATCGCATTCAGAGTCATGGCGGTGTCGATCAGCGTCTCACCCTTTTTGATCGAGCTGGCCTGCATCGCCATGTTCATTACATCCGCGCCCAGCCGCTTGCCCGCCAGCTCGAAACTGGCCTGCGTGCGGGTTGAGTTTTCAAAGAACATATTGATCTGCGTCAGCCCCGACAGCACGTCCGAGTGTTTGGTCGATTGGCGGTTCAGATCGACATAGGTCTCGGCCAGATCGAGGATGGCGGTGATATCGGATTGCGACAGATGCTCGATGCCAAGAAGGTGACGATGGGCGAAACGCATGGGCGGGCTCCTGTCTGACAATCGGCCCGCTTATAGAAAGCCGCGCGGGTCAAGGCAACCTAAGGTTCGGTGCCGTCGGGCAGTTTCTCGCATCCGCCATCGGGCAGGCACTGCTCGCCGGGTTTGCACCATTTGCCGTAACCGCAATCGATGGCCTTGATGGGCACACATCCCTGATGGGCCGAGCATTTGAATCCGGGGCGGCATTGCGACCCGGTTTCTTCGCACAAGAACCAGCCGGGACGCGAGCACCCGCCGCCCGGCAGGCAGGTTGAACCCCGTGCGCAGGTCAGCCCGTCATCACAGGTTTGCGGCGGGCTGGGGTCGAACTCGGGCCTGGTGCTTTCGCATTCGCCGCGCGCATTGCAAAAGCTGCCGCCCGGACAATCCAGCCGCGATGTACATTTGTTCAGCCCGGCAGGCGCGCAACGTGTGCCGCGCGCCACGCAGCGTTCGAACGGGCCGCAGGTGCGGCCGCCGCCACAATACGTGTGGCCCGGAGGGATGCAGCGACCGTCAAAGCTGCAGCGTTGGCCTGCCGGGCAGCATCCCCGGCCACATTGCAATTGACCGGGACGGCACTGTCCATTCCGGTCCAAGGGGTTCGCTTGCATCGGGCTACCGGCAAGGTTCAGAACCAGCCCGATCAGCAGGATTCGCAGGATCATCAACATGAATTCCTGCATGGTCGACCTGTGGCGGCGTTGTGGCAAGGTCTATTCGCTTTCCCTCGGTCAAAAGCTGGTTAGATTGAGGGCTATGGAATCGGGCTTGAACTATCATACCGCGCGGGCTCTGCTGGATTGGCAGATTGAGCTGGGCGTGACGGATGCGATCGGCGACGCGCCGGTCGACCGCTATGCCTTGCCCGACAAGGCACCGAAGGCGAAAAAGCCCGCTGCTGTCCAGGCAGCGCCTGAGCCCGCGCAGAAGGTCGATCCGGCAGAGGTGGCGCAGCACGCTGCGAAAGCGGCCGGGTCGCTGGCGGAATTGCGGGCGGCGATGGACGCGTTTGGCCTGTGCGATCTGAAACGCGGCGCAAAGCAACTTGTGTTTGCCGACGGCACCCCCGGCGCGCGGGTGATGATCATTGGTGAGGCTCCGGGCCGGGATGAGGACCGCGAGGGCAAGCCCTTTGTCGGACGCGCCGGGCAGTTGCTGGACCGGATGCTGGCCGCGATTGATCTGGACCGGCACAAGAACGTCTATATCACCAATGTGCTGCCGTGGCGGCCTCCGCAGAACCGGGATCCCAAGCCGGAAGAGATTGGCATGATGAAGCCTTTTCTAGAACGCCACGTGGCGCTGGCCAAGCCCGAGGTTCTGGTGGTGATGGGCAATATCAGCTGTCAGGCGGTGCTGGGCAAACGCGGCATCACGCGGCTGCGCGGCAACTGGGATCAGGCGCTGGGCCTGCCGGTGATCCCGATGTTCCACCCCGCCTACCTGCTGCGGCAACCGCAGATGAAGCGGCAGGCCTGGGCCGATCTGCTGGAGCTGAAAGCGCGGCTGGGGGCCGGGGTATGAGGGTTCTGGCTTTCTCGGACCTGCATCTGGCGCGTAACCGGGCCGCTGATCTGGTCGCGGCCAGCGCGCAGGCCGATCTGGTCATCGGGGCCGGGGATTTCTGCAACGGGCGGCAGGGTCTGGACAAGGCGATAGGGATGCTCTCGGGCATTGCAGCACCCATGGTTCTGGTCCCCGGAAATGCCGAAAGCGCCGAGGAACTGACCGCCGCCGCACCTGACGGGGCGCATGTTCTGCACGGGACAGGCATGACTCTGGACGGCTTGCGCCTGTTTGGTCTGGGCTACGGTGTGCCGGTGACGCCCTTTGGGGATTGGTCCTGTGACCTGACCGAGGCTGAGGCCGCCGAGCTGCTGGATCGTTGCGAGGCTGCGGATGTTCTGATCGTGCATTCTCCGCCCAAGGGGCACGGGGATACCACGTCGCAAGGCCTGTCCGTGGGGTCGGTTGCCGTGCGGGACGCGGTGGAACGGCTTCAGCCGGGTCATGTCTTTTGCGGCCATATCCACGACAGCTGGGGCTATCGCGGCATCATCGGTCGCAGCCAGATCGCCAATCTGGGCCCCAAAGTGCATTGGTTCGAGGTGGACACATGATCGACACGGTCACCCTTCTGGCCTTCATCCCCGCCGCGATGGCGCTGAATTTCACGCCGGGTGCGGATATGATGTTCTGCTTTGGGCAGGGCCTGCGGTCCGGTGCCCGTCCGGCGCTGATGGCCAGCGCGGGCGTCTCGGTCGGCCTGATGGTGCATGTGCTGCTGGCAGGGCTGGGGCTGGGCGCGCTGGTATCTGCGCTGCCGTGGCTGTTTGATGTGATCCGGTGGATGGGCGTCGCCTATCTGCTCTATCTCGCATGGGGGGCAATCCGAAACGGAGCGGTTTCGGGCGATGCCCCCACCAAGCCCACGCATTTCGCCTTTCGCGACGGGATGATCGTGAACCTGACCAATCCCAAGGTGATCCTGTTCGTGTTGGCCTTCATCCCGCAGTTTGTCGATCCCGCGCAGGGCTCGGTTCTGGTGCAATTCCTGATCTTCGGCGTGATCATCGCGCTGGGCGGTTTTGTGGTGAACGGGCTGGTGGGATTGTTTGCAGGCGGGGCCGGGCGGTTGCTGATTTCAAACCCGCGCGCCTCGCGCATCATGGGCTGGGTGACCGGAGCGATTTTTACCGCCCTCGCCATCCGCCTTGCCATTATGGAAAGGGCCTGACGCCATATGTCACGCATTGATGAAAGCATGGAGTTCATTCCTGTCCGCATTGCGGTTCTAACCGTGTCGGATACGCGCTCGCTGGCCGAGGACCGTTCGGGCCAGACGCTGGTGGATCGGATCGAAAAGGCGGGGCATTCGGTGGCGGATCGCAAGATCATTCAGGACGAGCGCGACCAGATCGCCGACCAGTTGCGCGCATGGGTGGCCGATCCAGACATTGACGTTGTTATCTCGACCGGCGGTACCGGTCTTACGGGCCGCGACGTATCGGTTGAAGCACACCGGGACGTCTATGAGAAAGAAATCGAGGCCTTTGGCACCGTCTTCACCATCGTCTCGATGGAGAAGATCGGCACCTCCGCCGTCCAGTCCCGCGCCACGGGCGGTGTGGCGGGCGGCACCTATCTGTTTGCGTTGCCGGGCAGTCCGGGGGCCTGCAAGGATGCCTGGGACGCGATTCTGGACAAACAGTTCGATTACCGCCACCGCCCCTGCAATTTCGTGGAAATAATGCCCAGATTGGACGAACATCTGCGACGGAAGTAGACTGGGTCTGCGTTCAACACATCATAACCGCTTTGTGGCTTGGCATTTTTTGTGACCCGGCTACCTTTGCGGAAGGCAGCTTGTGCGACCAAAGGTGACGACCGATGCGATTTCTGCGGCAAAGCCTTGTTGGGGTGTTTCTGGCGTTTCTGACGCTGGGCCTTCTGGTCGTGGCCGCTCAGATGATCTCGGGCGCGGTGCAGGATGTGCTGACGCGGGACGACAAGCCCCCTCAGGCCCGAGAGCGGATTTTCGCGGTGAGCGTCCGCACCGCCGAGGCGGAAACTGTCACGCCCTATCTGGAAGCGTTCGGTCAGGTGCAAAGCCGCCGCCGTCTTGAACTGCGCGCAGCTTTGGGCGGGCGCGTGGTATCGCTGGCCGAGGATTTCGAAGATGGCGGCACCGTGACCGCCGGTGAGCTGTTGGTGGAACTGGACCCCGCCGATATGCAATCGGCGCTGGATCGCGCCAAATCCGATCTGCTGGATGCTCAGTTCGAAGAACGCGATGCCGAACGATCATTGCTGCTGGCGCAGGATGAGTTGAAATCGGCCGAAGCACAGGCCGAGTTGCGCGACCGGGCGCTGCAGCGGCAGCTGGATCTGCAAGAGCGCGGTGTCGGCGCTGCGGCCAGTGTCGAAGAGGCTGAATTGGCCGCGACCTCGGCTCGTCAGGCCATTCTGTCAAGCCGGATTGCCTTGGCGCAGGCTGAATCGCGTGTCGATCAGGCAACGACCCTGCTGGCGCGGGCGCGTATTGCCCTGGAAGGCGCAGAACGTGATCTGGAGGATATGACAATCCACGCCGGGTTTGACGGCACGCTGACAGAGGTCACACTGGTCGAAGGCCGATTGGTTGCCGCCAACGAAAAGCTGGCCGAACTGGTTGACCCCAACGCGCTTGAGGTTGCGTTCCGTGTCTCGACCGCGCAATTCGTTCGGTTGCTGGACGCGCGAGGTGACCTGATTGCGGCGCCAGTGACAGTATCGCTTGAGGTTACGGGCACCGACCTGACGGCAACGGGCCGGATCAGCCGCGACAGCGGTGCAGCGGGTGAAGGGCAGACCGGGCGTCTGGTCTATGCCCGTCTCGACGATGCGCCGGGGTTCAAGCCCGGGGATTTCGTCACGGTGTCGATCGAAGAGCAGCCGCTGGACAACGTGGTGCGCCTGCCCTCGTCGGTTCTGGACGCGGCGGGCAATGTGCTGGTGCTGGGGCCTGATGATCGGCTGGAACCGCTGGCCGTGCAACTGATCCGCCGTCAGGGCGATGAGGTGTTGCTGCGCGGTGACGGTCTGGAAGGCCGCGAGGTGGTGATCGGACGTACGCCTCTGCTGGGCTCGGGCGTGCGGGTGCGGCCCTTGCGGGTTGAGGCCAACGCCGAAGCCGCGGGCATGGTCGAGCTTTCGGATGAAAAGCGCGCGCAGCTTGTGGCGCAGGTTGAAGCCAGCGAAGGCATGCCTCAAGCCCAGAAGGCCAAGGTTCTGGGGCAGCTCGGCGCGGAAAAAGTGCCCGCGGCGCTGGTCCGACGCCTTGAAACCCGGGCCGGAGGTTAAGGGCCATGATCCGCGACATTCCCAGCGCGGCAGGCGGCATCCTGAGTTACTTCACCCGGCACCGGACGGCAGCCAACCTGCTGTTGTTGGTGATGCTGGTGCTGGGTGCTGCGGCGATCCCCAGCATGCGGGCGCAGTTTTTCCCCGATGTGATCCTTGAACGCGTCGATGTGAATGTCGAATGGGAGGGCGCGGGCCCCGAGGATGTCGACAATGGTATCATCCAACTGCTTGAACCCGCGCTGCTGGCGGTCGAAGGCGTGGCCAGCACAGAATCCACGTCGCGCGAGGGATCGGCGCAGGTTCGGCTGGAGTTTGAGCCAAACTGGGATATGTCGCGTGCCGTCGAAGAGGTGCGCACCGCCGTAGACGGCGTCACCAACCTGCCCGAAGACGCGGAAGAGCCCACTATTCGTCGCGGGGCCTGGCGCGACCGTGTGACTGATGTGGTCATCACCGGCCCCATCGAGGCCGAGCAACTGGCCAAGTTCACCGACGAATTGATCAATCGGTTGTTTGCGGTCGGTGTCACACGCACCACCATCCGGGGTCTGGCCGCGCCGCGTATCGTGGTCGAAGTGCCTACGGCGCGCCTCATAGCCAATGACATTGCGCTCTCGGACATTGCCGAGGCCATTGCCGCCGAGGTCACGGCGAATCCGGCGGGTGATGTGACGGGTGCGAATGCGCGCATCCGCACAGGGATAGAAAAACGCACCCCCGAAGAGATCGAAGGCATCGCCCTGCGCAACTTCGCCGATGGTTCAAAACTGGTCGTCGGCGATGTGGCGCAGATCCGGGTCGAGGGTGTCACCCGCAATCGCAGCTACTTCGTGGGCGACAACCCGGCCATGTCGATCCGCGTTGACCGGTCCAATCTGGGCGATGCCATCGGCATCCAACACTCGGTCGAAGATGTGGTGGCCGAGATGCAGGCCAGCCTGCCCGAAGGCATCACGGTCGAGCTGATCCGAACGCGCGCGCAGGCCATCACCGACCGTCTGGATATTCTCGTCGACAATGGCCTTGTGGGCCTCGGGTTGGTGGTCTGCCTGCTGTTCCTGTTCCTCAATGCCCGCATCGCGTTTTGGGTGGCCGCCGGTATCCCGGTGGCGATGTCAGCGGCAATTGCGCTGATGTATCTGGGCGGGCTGTCGCTGAACATGGTGTCCTTGTTCGGGCTGATCATTACGCTGGGCATCGTGGTTGATGACGCCATCGTCGTGGGCGAGCACGCCGATTTCCGCGCCCGCCGTCTGGGTGAGGCGCCTATGGTGGCCGCCGAACGCGCCGCCCGCCGGATGGCGATGCCGGTCTTTGCGGCCACCGTCACCACGGTCATCGCCTTCTTTGGCCTCACTGCCATAGGTGGCCGGTTCGGTGAACTGATCCGAGACATCCCCTTCACTGTGATCGCCGTCCTGATCGCATCGCTGATCGAATGCTTTTTGATCCTGCCCAATCATATGGCCCATGCCATTGCGCATTCGGCCAAGGAACATTGGTACGACTGGCCCAACCGCGTCGTGAACAAGGGCTTCCGCTGGGTGCGTGACCACCTGTTCCGCCCGCTGGTCGCCTGGGTGGTCTGGGCGCGTTATGTGGTGGTCGCTCTGATGGTGGTCATTCTGGCCAGCCAGATCGCGCTGTTCATCCGGGGTGATGTGAACTGGCGGTTCTTCAACGCGCCCGAACGTGGCTCGGTCACCGGTAACTTCATCATGGTCGAAGGCGCCACCCGCGCCGAGACGCTGGAAATGATGCGTATGGTCCAGCAGGCCACCGAGGAACTGGGCCAGATTTACGAAGAACGCCACGGACGCAACCCCATCGAATACGTTCTGGCTGAGGTCGGAGGCTCGGCCGGGTTTGGCCTGCGCGCCGCCGATGGCAAGGATGACGACCTGCTGGGCGGCATCTCGATCGAGCTGATCGATGCCGATCTGCGCCCCTATTCCAGTTTTGAGTTCGTGGGCGAACTGCAGGATTTCGTGCCCCGTCATCCGAAGGTCGAATTGCTCAGCTTCCGTGGCTGGCGCTCGGGGCCGGGCGGTGATGCGATTGACGTGCAGTTCTACGGCGCGGACGTGAACACGTTGAAATCCGCCTCGGAAGACTTGCAGACCGAACTTTCGAAATATACCGAGGTTTCGGCGCTCGAGGACAATCTGGCCTATGACAAGGAAGAGTTCATTCTGGACCTGACCGCCCAAGGCGAGGCGCTGGGTTTCCGCATCGAAACGCTGGGCCGGGTGCTGCGGAACCGTCTGAACGGGATCGAGGCGGCGACCTTCCCCGATGGCCCGCGCAGCGCCGAAATCCGCGTGGAGCTACCCGAGGGTGAACTGACCGCCGACTTCCTTGAACGCACACTGATGCGCACGCCCGATGGGGTTTATGTTCCGCTGGCTGATATCGTGTCGGTCGAGCGCAAATCGGGCTTTTCGACCGTGCGGCGCGAAAATGGCCTGCGGGTGATCTCGGTAAATGGCGATATCTCCGAGGATGATCCGGCACAGGCTGCCGAGATCGCTCGTGCCATGCGGGAAGAAATCCTGCCCAACATCGCTGCCGAACGTCAGGTCGAATGGCGCATGGCAGGTCTGAGCGAACAAGAGGATGAATTCCTGACCGAGGCCCGTACCGGTCTGATCCTGTGTCTGACCGGTATCTATCTGGTGCTGGCATGGGTCTTCGCAAGTTGGACGCGGCCCTTGGTGGTCATGGCGATTATACCCTTTGGCCTCGTGGGGGCGATCTGGGGGCATTACCTTTGGGGTGTGCCGCTGAGCATGTTCACCGTTGTTGGCCTGCTGGGCATGACGGGGATCATCATCAACGACTCGATTGTTCTGGTGACGACCATCGACGGATACCAACAGGAACGCGGGCTGGTGCCGTCGATTGTCGAGGGCACGGCAGATCGGTTGCGGCCCGTGATGCTGACGACGCTGACCACCGTGCTGGGGCTGACGCCGCTTATGTATGAAAGCTCGCAACAGGCGCAGTTTCTGAAGCCGACGGTGATCACTCTGGTCTATGGGCTGGGCTTTGGCATGGCCCTGATCCTGCTGCTGGTGCCCGCGTTGCTGGGTATCCTGAATGATGTCTCGCGCCCGATGACGTCGATGCGGCGTGCCCTGCGCGCGCCGGATCGGGTGGTGCGCAATGCCGTGCGCGCGATGGCTGCGGCGCTGGCGGTCTGGCTGGCGGCGACGATGCTGTGGCCGGCTGTGACCGGGGCACCCTTGGCAGTGCTTTCCGGCTTTTACCCAGCCGCCGAAGGTCCGAGTATTTTGCAGATGGGTTTTGGCGTTTTCGCCGCCGGGGCAACCGTGGTCCTGCTGCTGGGTGTGCTGCTGTCCAGCCTGCTCTATGCGCGCCTGTCAGGTCGGGCCGAGGCCTGACCGGGTGATCGCAAGCCGCAGCAGGTCGGGCACCCGGTCGCTCATCGGAAGACTGCCGGTGATGATCTGATCCACCGGAAACCACCGCGCATCCCGCGCGTCATCCGCCGCAATCGGTGTGCCCGAGACATAACGGCAGGCGACGCCCACAAGCAGGTAATGCGCCCGTACCTGCCCATCCTCCCCCCGCAGCAGCAGGTCGAGATTGTCGAGATAGGTCACAGGATCGGCAATCACACCGGTCTCTTCCCGCAGCTCGCGGGCGGCGGCGTCCAGAACGGTTTCACCCCATTCCACATGGCCGCCGGGAAACCCCCACAGCCCCGCATCGGGTTGCTTGTTACGCTGAACCAACAGCACTTGGCCGTCGTGAAGGACAACGGCCAAAGCACCAATCTTTGGGGTCTGGTTCATCCCGGTCAGCCTGCGCTGCACCCCTGAATGTCGACCGCGTGGTTCGCGCCCAGAACCGTGATCCGCACCTCGGACCGATCCAGCGCAAAGGGCCCGCCCGAGGCGCTGATGACTTCGGAGCTGGCAACCAATGTGTTGCCCTGACGATGCGTCTCGGGCTGCGATGCCCAGAGCGTCGGATTGCCCGGCTCGATCACGGCGAACTCGGCCCCACCTGCCGAGGGCATGGTGATATGCGCCTCGATCTGCATTCCGTCGGCTGTTGGCGTCAGATGGCAGGTTGCGTTCGCCACGCCGGCCTCACGCTCGGAAAACGGGCGCTGGGCGAGGGCTGCGGCAATGGCCGGGTTGCGCCCGGCGTTGGCGTCCAGCGTATGATCGAAATCCAGCTGACCGGGCACGCAGACATCTTTGCAGACGCCCAGATCCATCTCGCCGCGCAGGCGCACGGGCTTGGCGGGGTTCTTGGGCGTGATCTCGACCGGCAGAACCAGTTGATCCTCATACCCGATTGACCGCAGCCCGTTCTGATCAAACACGCTGGGCGCGGGCCATGTGATCGCGATATCGGCGACATTGCCGGACCCGTTCCAGTCAAACTGCGGCGGAATGCCCGCATCGCCCGGGGCACGCCAATAGGTTTTCCACCCGTCTTTCAGCGTCAGGCGCAAGGCCCCCTGATAGGTGCCATTGGCGGTCTTGCCGCCATCCAGCACCTCAAGCTGCACCAGATTGCCAACCCCTTGCGCAAGGGCAGGGGCTCCAAGACAAAGACTGGCGGCAAGGGCCGCTGCGGCGGGTTTGCAAAGCGTTTTCATAGCCAGAACATGCGCATTCCGAGGGTGAATGCCAAGTCACGTTCCGGTCACCCGGCTGAAATGCACGGAAATGCGGGCTGATCTCTTGCCATTCCCGGTTCCGCAGGGTCATTCTAGGGTCAACCCAGAACGCAAGAGATGTCTGCTGATGGACCTTACGGGAAAACTGTTGATTGCGATGCCCGGCATGGGCGACCCGCGATTCGAGCATTCGGTCGTCTATATCTGCAGTCATGGTGACGATGGCGCGATGGGACTGATCGTGAACAAGCCCTCGGACCTGCGGATCAAGACGCTGCTGGAACAGCTCAATATTGCCTGCACCATCCCTGTCGTTGGGGAACGGCTGGTGCAGTTCGGCGGTCCTGTCGAGATGTCGCGCGGTTTTGTCCTGCACAGCTCGGATTACGATGCGAACCTGCATTCGATGCAGATCACAGATGATTTTAGTATGACCGCGACGCTGGATGTGCTCGAGGATCTGGCCTCAGGCAAGGGTCCGCTGAATTCGATGCTGACGCTGGGCTATTCTGGCTGGGGGCCGGATCAGCTTGAGGATGAGATCGCGATGAATGGCTGGCTGACGACCGAGGCGTCGTCGAAATTGGTCTTCGACGTGCCCGATGATGAGAAATGGGAGGCGGCTTTGGCGACCCTCGGGGTCGATCCGCTGACGCTGTCCGCCAGCGCAGGGCGCGCCTAGTCGCGCGGCGCGGCGGCGCGGCGCAGGCGGTCGTTGATGGCTGCGCCCAGCCCGTGATCGGGAATCGGAGACACAGCAATCGGGCGACAAGTTTCGTTCAGTTTATGCAAGGCTGCGAATAGATTGGCGGCGGCTTCGGGCAGACTGGCCGTTTCGGACAGGTTCAGATCGCAGGCAACAGGACCAAAGCCCAGCAGAACTTCATCCCCTTGGCGCGATTCGGCGTTCAGACGCACGGGCGCATCCGGCGCATAGTGGGATTGCAACTGCCCCGGCGCAGTCAGCAGGTCTCCGGGCTGGTGGTGATGCAGTTCCGTCTGCAGAACGTCCTCGATCTGTTCCAGCGCAACACCACCCGGGCGCAGCAGGGCAGGGGCACCGGCCAGTCCGACGATGGTGGATTCAAGCCCGACGCCGCAGGGGCCATCATCCAGAATGGCGGCAATGCGCCCATCCAGTCCTGTCCGGACATGGGCCGCGGTGGTGGGGCTGATCTGGCCCGACGGATTGGCCGAGGGCGCCGCCACCGGGCCATCAAACGCCGCCAGCAAGGCGCGGGCGGTGGGATGTGCGGGCACGCGGACGGCCAGCGTATCCAGCCCAGCCGTGACCAGCGAGGATATCCCGTGGCCAGTACGCAGCGGCAGGACCAGGGTCAGGGGACCGGGCCAGAAAGCCTGCGCCAGTTGCTCTGCCTGATCGGTCCAGTCCACGAACCGTTTCGCGGTCTCGACCGAGGCGACATGCGCGATCAGAGGGTTGAAGCTGGGCCGCCCCTTGGCCTCATAGATCGCGGCGACGGCCTGCCCGTTCCGCGCGTCACCGCCCAGGCCGTAGACCGTCTCGGTCGGGAAGGCGATCAACTGGCCCTGCCGCAGCAGATCGGCGGCATGGGCGATGCCATCGGGGTCTGCAGATAAGTCGTGGGTGCCGAGAAAGGTCATAGGTCGTGACGCCGCGTTCTGGTTGCGTGATGATCCGGTCACGGTAGGTAATCGTGCCAGCCCAGATGAATACCGGCGTGGGGCCGGGATTCCAACCCCACGCACCGAACATGCCAGAACCCAGAGGGAACCCATGCCCTATCGCGCCCCGATTTCCGATTATGAATTCCTGTTCCGCAACGTGATCGGTTTTGACCAGATCACCGCGACCGAGATGTTTTCCGAGGCGAGCGCGGATGTGGTCAGCGCCATTCTGACCGAAGCCGGAAAGATGTGCGAAGAGGTCATGGCTCCGCTGCAACGCCCCGGCGATCTGGAACCCGCGCGGCTGGAAAGCGGCGTGTTGCGGACCTCACCGGGCTATGCTGATGGGTGGAAAGCGATTGCCGAGGGCGGCTGGATCGGGATGAGCGGGGACCCCGAATATGGCGGCATGGGCCTGCCCATGACCATGACCACCGCCGTGAACGAGATGATGAGCGCCGCCTGCCTGTCGCTGCAACTGGCCCCGTTGATGACGCAGGGCCAGATCGAGGCGCTGGAGCATCACGCGAGTGACGAGTTGAAAACGCTCTACCTGCCCAAGATGATGGCCGGGGAATGGTCTGGCACCATGAACCTGACCGAACCGCAGGCCGGAACGGATGTGGGGGCGTTGATCTCGAAGGCAGAGGATAATGGCGACGGCACCTATTCGGTCACGGGGCAGAAGATTTACATCTCGTGGGGCGACAACGATTTTACCGAGAATGTCTGCCATCTGGTTCTGGCCCGCCTGCCCGATGGCGTGCCCGGCACCAAGGGGATTTCGCTGTTTCTGGTGCCGAAATTCATCCCCGATGAAAACGGCAATCCTGGCGTTGCGAATGACCTGAAGGTGGTCTCGCTGGAACACAAGATGGGCCTGCACGGCTCGCCCACCTGCGTGATGCAGTACGACGGGGCCAAGGGCTGGCTGATCGGTCAAGAGCATGGCGGCATGGCTGCGATGTTCACCATGATGAACAACGCGCGTCTGGGCGTGGGTGGCGAAGGTGTCGGCGTGGCCGAAGCGGCCTATCAGCACGCGCTGTCCTATGCGTTAGAGCGCAAGCAGGGCAAGACACCCTCGGGCACGATCGTCGACCATGCGGATGTGCGGCGTATGCTGATGTCGATGCGCGCGGATGTGTTTGCGGCGCGGGCGATCATGCTGGCGAATGCCGCTGCGATCGACATGGCGCAGGCCACGGGCGATGCCGATTGGGCAGCACGGGCAGCCCTGCTGACGCCAATCTGCAAGGCATTCGGGGCTGAGACCGGGATGCGTGTCTCGGAAACCGGGGTGCAGGTGCATGGCGGCATGGGGGTTATCGAAGAAACCGGCGCCGCGCAGTATTACCGCGATGTCCGCGTGACCGCGATCTATGAGGGCACCAACGGCGTTCAGGCCATGGACCTTGTTGCCCGCAAGATGATGGACGGGGGCGAGGCGGCTTCGAACCTTCTGGACGAGATCGAGGATCAGGCCGAAAAGGCCCGCGCCACGATGCCGGAACTCGCCGGTCCGGTGTGGGAGGCCACCGAGTCCCTGCGCGAGGCGACCGAATGGCTGGTGGCGCAGTCGGACATGAACAACCGTTTCGCTGGGGCGACTGCGTATCTCAAGGCCTTCGCGCGGGTTCTGGGCGGGCATTATCACCTGTCCGCGGCTTTGGCCGATCCAGATGGCCCGCGTGCCAAGCTGGCGCGGTTCTACATCAACGCGCTGCTGCCGGAACACACGGGCCTCTTGGCGCAGGCGCAGAACGGGGCCGATGACCTCTATGCGCTCAGCGCCGAGGAGTTGGTGGTTTGATGGATGGCGAGGGACCTCAGGTGATGCGCTACCCATGGGCCGAACCGCCCGCGCCGGGTGAGTGGACGCAGGTCGCCGAGGGAGTCCTGTGGATACGGTTGCCTCTGCCCATGGCGCTGGATCATGTGAATGTATATGCGCTGGATGATGGCGATGGCTGGACCGTGGTCGATACCGGGCTGTCCTCGATGAAAACGCGCGGTATCTGGCAGACGCTGATCGAGGGGCCTTTGGCAGGCAAGCCCGTCCATCGCGTGGTCGTGACCCATCACCACCCCGACCATGTGGGCAATGCGGGCTGGTTCCAGACCGAACATGGCGCAGAACTGGTCACCAGCCGCACCGCATGGCTGTTTGCGCGGATGCTGACGCTGGATGTGCAAGAAAACTGGCCGCAGGAAACGCTGAGCTACTACCGCAGCGCCGGGATGGACGCGGATGTGCTGGCCGGTCGGATGGCCGAGCGTCCGTTTAACTTCGCTGACACCGTCTATCCCATGCCGCTGGGCTTTACCCGCATCAAGCAGGGCGATGTCTTCCGCATGGGCGGGCGCGACTGGGACGTGCATATGGGCAATGGCCACGCGCCCGAGCATTGCACCTTCTGGAGCCGTGACGACAATCTAGTGCTGACCGGCGACCAGATCCTAAGCTCGATCAGCTCGAATCTGGGCGTCTACGCGACCGAGCCGATGGCTGATCCCGTCGCCGACTGGCTTGAGGCCTGCGAGCGTCTGCAACCGCTGGCCCGGCCCGATCATCTGGTTCTGGGCGGTCACAAGCTGCCCTTCACCGGGCTACCCATTCGGATGCGGCAACTGATCGACAACCATCACGGCGCGCTCGAACGCCTTTTGGCCGATCTCGATCAGCCTAAAACCGCCGCCGAGTGTTTCGCCCCGCTGTTCAAGCGCCAGATCAAGGGCGGCGAATACGGCCTCGCGCTGGTCGAGGCGGTTGCACATATGAACCATCTCTACCACATTGGAGCTGTCACCCGGACGCGTCGCGCGGACGGGGCGTGGGAGTATCAGCGCAAAGGGTAACAGCGATGCAGGACCAGATCGAAACCTCGGCCGAGGCCGCAGAATCCGCGGCGTTGCCCCGCTGTTACGAGGTCCACGCCAACCCGGAAACAGCCTCGGGCAACAAGGACCTGCCCAAGCCGCTGCAAAAACCGGTCGAGACCAAAAGCCCGGCGCAATGGGCCTATGAACGGCTGATCCTATACATTCAGAATTTCGAGAAAACGCTGGATGGCGATCACGAGGTCGCAATGGGCTTTACCGGCGGCGATGCGGGCGTGATGCGGATCGAGGGCATGGGCTATTTCGATCCCGATATCATCACCTTCTACGGCTCGGATGGCGGCGGGGCCAAGACCCAGCTGGTGCAGCATGTCAGCCAGCTGAACGTGATGCTGCGCGCGCTGCCCAAGGTGGTCGAGAACAAACCGGCCAATCGCATCGGTTTCCGGCTGGCAGCCGACCTCGAAGAAAGCTGACGCGCACCCTTGCAATTCATGTCTGCGCAGCCTTGAATGAGACTGTCATTTAAGGGAGTGCCGCGTGACCAATTTCTCAGCCGTTACAACCGCCTATCGCGGCGCATGGGCGCGACGGCGCGTCTTTGTGCCGATCTATCTGGCAGTACGGCTGCTGCTGGTGGCCCTGATCGCACCGGGCGTGGCGATCGCGGTCAATCTGGCGGTGTCGCTGTCGGATCAATCGGCGCTGACCGATCAGGATATCGCCATGTTTCTGCTGTCGCCTGCAGGCTTCATCGCGGCGGTCGCGGTGCTGAGCCTGTTCCTGCTGGCCGAGGTCTTTGTCTTTTCCGTCATGGCCGGATCGCTGCGCATGGGCGAAAGCGATCCGTGGCGGGCGGGCAGCGCCTCGATCCGGTTGATCCTGACGCGGATACCTGCGCTGTTCGGGTTTGCCGCCCGCTTCATCCTGCGTGTTCTGATACTTGCGCTGCCCTTTGTGGCGGTGGCAGGCCTGATCGCGTGGTGGATGCTGACGGAATACGACATCAACTACTATCTCACCTTTCACCCGCCCTCTTTCTGGGTCGCGGTGGGGCTGATCGGCATTGTTGTTCTGTGCCTCGCCTGGGTTCTGATCCGCAGGCTCTCGGCCTGGGCGCTTGCGTTGCATCTGGTGCTGTTTGAGGGGGCCAAACCGACCGAGGCGTTTCTGATCAGCGCAGAGCGCATGGAAGGCCGGCGCGGACGGCTGAAAATACAGCTCGGTCTCTGGCTTGTGCTGCGCGTTGTGATCGCCGCGTTGATTGCCTCTGTGGTCGGGGTGCTTTTCGACCTCATTCCGCTGGAACAGGGTACCAATCTGCGGTTTGCGCTGATCCTCAGCCTGATCGTCGCGGGCCTGTGGTCATTGGCCGGGCTGGTGCTGGCGGCCATTGCGCTGGGTGCGCTGGCGGTGCTGCTGGATGGCTTCTTCGACACCGAAGGGCGCGAAGTGCCGCATCCCGAACCGGGCAACCTGCGCGCGCCGCTATATGCCGTGGTGGGCGGGGCCGCTGTTGCGGTTCTGATTGGCCTCTGGTCCGGTCAGGAATTGCTGGAGCGTATTCAGGCCCCGGATCATGCGGATGTCATCGGTCACCGGGGCGCGGCAGCGATCCGGCCCGAGAACACCATGGCAGCGGTCGTTAAAGCCATTGAGGACGGTGCCGACTGGGTCGAGATTGACGTGCAGGAAACGGCGGATGATGTGGTCATCATCGCCCATGACAGCGATTTCATGAAGCTGGCGGGCGTGCCCCTCAAGGTCTGGGACGCAACGATGGAGGATGTGGCCGAGATTGACATCGGCAGTTGGTTTGACCCGCAATATGCCTCGGAACGGACGCCCACGCTGCGCGATGTGCTGGAGGCCGCCAAGGGCAAGTCCAAGGTCATCATCGAGCTGAAATATTATGGCCATGATGTCGATCTTGAAAACCGCGTGGCGGCGATTGTCGAAGAACTGGATATGCAGGATGACATCGCCACCATGTCGCTAAAATACCCCGCGGTGCAGAAGATGAAAGCGCTGCGCCCGGATTGGCGTGCCGGGGTTCTGGCCGCGACTGCCGTCGGCGATCTGTCGGGGTTGGATGGCGACTTCGTTGCTGTGAATGCGGCGACGGTGACGCCGGGCCTGATCCGCTCGGTCCATGAGGCGGGCAAGGAGATCTATGTCTGGACCGTGAACGATCCGCTGCAAATGTCAGCGATGGCCTCGATGGGCGTCGATGGGCTGATCACCGACCGCCCCGCGATGGCCCGTGAAGTGTTGCGCGTCCGCGCCGAAATGGGCCCGGGTGAGCGGATCATGCTGTGGCTGGCGACGACCTTCGGGATGTCGGTCGATACCTCGGAAATGCGCGATGAAAGCCCTTAAGTACGCCGCTTTGATGGTCGGTTGTGCGCTGCCTGCCACCGCGCAGGACCTGATGCGCAGCGTCGAAATGCCCGCGCATCGGGCGCTGATGGCCAAGGCCGGCGACGCCGAGTTGACGCCGTTTGAAACCGATGGCTGCTCGGGCGGGTTGTCTTCAAGCTGGCGGCTGGTGGCCGAGACCTTTCCCAAGTTCAGCCTGCTCTATGAGGCGCATCCGCCTTGGGAATACTGCTGTGTCACCCATGACCGCGCCTATCACAATGCAGGCGGCGCCACGCAGGCGGATGCCAGTTTCGACGCCCGCCTCGCCGCCGATGACGCGCTGAGGGCCTGCGTCGCAGCCCATGGCGAACCCCATGCCGAGGATTATGCCGAACGCTACGACATGACGCCGGACCAGATCCGCTCGGTCCATTCGATCACCTCCGAGGCGATGTTCATGGCCGTCCGCTTTGGCGGCGGGCCGTGCAGCGGGCTGCCGTGGCGCTGGGGGTTCGGCTATCCGGGCTGCACAATCTTTGACCCGACTGCGCGCGAATGACGTCGTGACAGGCCCGGAATTTTGCATTATCCAACATTTCAAACACGCGAATTGGGATTCTGAGACACATGGCTGATCACAAGCACGGCGAAATGGACATCACCGTCCAAACCAAAACCTTTGACGGGTTCGTCAAGTTCACCACATGGTGCGTGGTGGCGATTGTCTTCCTTTGCATCTTCCTGGCGGTTTTTGCGGCCTGATCCGTAGCGTAGCGTGCCGACGTGTTCAGGATACTGATAGCCTGCCTGCTGGCAGTGACGGTTGCGGGCTGCGCGGGATCGCAACGCCCGCAGGCTGATCCATCCGAGATTGTTGCCCGATCTTATCGTGATCCAGGGCCATCGACGCTGACGTTATATACGATGATCAGCACCCGCACCGGGTCGGGCGCACATACGTCGCTTATGATCAGTGGCAGTGAACGGGTGATCTTCGATCCTGCGGGCTCTTTCCGGGCCGATGTGGTGCCAATCAGGAACGATGTGCTCTATGGCATCACGCCAAATGTCGAGCGCGCCTACCGCAGCAGCCACGCGCGCGAGACGCACTATGCGCGCATCCAGACCATCGAAGTCACCCCGCAGCAGGCCGAGATCGCGTTGCAATTGGCCAAGCAAATGGGTCCGGTGGCCGGGGCATTCTGCGCCAATTCGACCGCGCAGCTATTGCAGCAGGTTCCGGGGTTCGAGCAGATCAGCACCACTTTCTACCCTGTCAAACTGTCGGATCAGTTCGGCCAGCTTCCAGGTGTCGTCACCACCGAGTACCGCGAGAGCGACTCGGCTGATCTGCAGCAGGGCCTTGCAGAGAACAACGCGCGCCTGAACCAGCTTGAAGCAGCCTCAACCAACTAGATAAAGTAGACCGTAGAGCGTGGCAGCCCCGCTGAAAATCGCGGCCAGCACGTTTTTTGTGACGTAACCAACCGTCAACGCCACCGCTGCTGCTGCCATGCGCGGCAGGTTCGGTTGTCCGTCCGTGGCCGAAGGCCACACAACCAAGGGCGCGATCAGCGCAGGAATGATGGCCACCGCCGTATAGCGCAGGTGGCGCAGCAGCCAGGGTGGCATCGGGCGATCCCCGACCAATCCGATGAAGGTGAAGCGCAGCAAATAGCTGCCAATGGCCAGCCCTGCGATGATGATCCATATGGTCGTAGCGTCAATCTGGGTCATGGTTTGCTCCGCTCCAGCATCAGCTCGGTCTGTGCGCCCGCGATCATCCCGACCGTACCCGCGATCAGCAGGCCCAGATTGAACGGCACTGCAACGGTCAGCAGGGCGACCACGATGGCAACCAGCGCGGCCACCACATGGGCCAGCGTGCGCATCATCGGCCCAATCATCGCCAGAAACGTGATTGGCAGGGCAAAATCCAGCGCCCAGCTTTCCGGTATCTGCGCCCCAAGAACGGCCCCGAGATACGTGCCCAATATCCACAGCGGCGTAATCGGTGTCACCGATCCGACGAAATAGACCATGCGCTGGGGCACGGTCATGCGCGGCTCTTTCTCGAACTGCACGATTGAACAGGCATAAGATTGATCCACGATCAGATAGGCCGCGCAAGCGCGTTGCCACAACGGCGCCGCCCCCAGAAACGGCGTCAGCGAGGCCGAATACATGGCCACCCGCAGGTTCACTGCCAATGCCGAGATCAGCACGATGAGTGTCGGCGTATTGTCCTGCAGGAGTTGCAGCGCGGTGAACTGTGCTGCCCCGGCAAAAACAGTGGCGGAAAAGGCCATGGTTTGGGCGACATTTAACCCGGCCTCGGTGGCAAATACACCGAACAGCAGACCGAAGGGCACCGCAATAAACACGAAGGGCGTCCCGTCGCGAAAACCTTTCCAGAAGTATGACTTGGATGTGGCAGAGGCCATGGCTAAATCCTATGGTGACGCATGCAGCAGTAGACGTCTTGGGAAAGGGTTGCAATTGGCCACGGAAATCGACCTGTCCGACTATCTCATCGCCCCCGATCCGGGCGCTGCCCGCTTGACCCGCGCGGTCGAGGGCGTGGACCAGAACGGCGAGGTCAGCCAGATCTCGGTGGTCGAGGAACGCCCGCTGACGATTTTCCTGAACGCGCAGGAAATCGTGACCGCGATGACTATTGGCGATTACCCCGAATATCTGGCGCTGGGGTTCCTGCGCAACCAAGGCATGCTGCTGCCGGATGATGAAATCACGCGCGTCGACTATGACGACGATCTGGAAACCGTGGTCGTTCGGACTGCGCGTGAAACCTCGTACGAAGACAAGCTCAAGAAAAAGACTCGCACCAGCGGCTGTGCTGTTGGCACAGTCTTTGGCGACATGATGGAGGGGCTTGAGGATGTACGGTTGCCGCAAGTGCAGGTGCGGACCTCGTGGCTCTATGATCTGGCGGCCAAGATCAACCGCACCCCGTCGCTGTACCTTGAGGCCGGGGCCATCCACGGCACGGTGCTGTGCCGAGAAAGCCGCCCCTTGGTCTATATGGAGGACGTGGGCCGCCACAACGCTGTCGACAAGATCGCCGGCTGGATGCTGTCCGAGGGTGAGGGCGCTGCGGATAAGATTCTCTACACCACGGGCCGCCTGACCTCGGAGATGGTGATCAAGACAGCGATGATGGGAATCCCGGTTCTCGCCTCGCGCTCGGGCTTCACCGCCTGGGGTGTCGAGATCGCACGCGAGGTCGGTCTGACCCTGATCGGACGGATGCGCGGCCAGCGGTTCGTCTGCCTTTCAGGCGAGGACCGTCTGCTGCGCGATATTGATCCCACAACGGTTGCGGTTGAGGATAAGAAACATCGCAGGAAGAGCGCAAATGGTTGAGCGTGCCGCAAAGCCCATGGGCGTGATCCTCGCGGGCGGCCTTGCGACCCGGATGGGTGGTGGCGACAAAGGCCTGCTGCAACTGGGCGGGCAGAGCCTGCTGGGCCATGTGATCGACCGGTTGCGCCCGCAAGTGGATGGCCTTGCACTAAACGCCAACGGCGATCCGGCGCGGTTCACAGATTTGGGCTTGCCGGTCATCGCGGATTCGATTGACGGGTTTGCGGGCCCGTTGGCCGGTGTATTGGCCGGGCTCGACTGGGCCGCTGAACAAGGGGCCGATAGCATCGTCACCGCCGCCGCCGACACGCCGTTCTTTCCCCACGATCTGGTCGCGCGCCTAACGCAGGCTGCTGAGGGGCAGACGCATCCGCTGGTTCTGGCCACCACGCCGCGCACCGGCGATGAGGCGTTGAAATCGGGTGGCGGCAAGCGCGTGAACCGGCACCCGACGTTCGGCCTCTGGCCCGTGGCGTTGCGCGATGATCTGCGGGCTGCACTGACCGGGGGCTTGCGCAAGGTGGTGCTGTGGACCGATCAACATGACGGGCGCGAGGCCCTGTTTTCAGCCGAGCCGTTCGACCCCTTCTTCAACGTCAACACCCCCGACGATCTGGCCCGCGCCGAAACCCTGCTGGAGCAGGCATGAGGGTCTACGGCGTCACCGGTTGGAAAAACGCGGGCAAAACCGGGTTGATGGAGCGGTTGGTGACCGAGATCACCGGTCGCGGAATCTCGGTCTCGACCGTCAAGCACGCGCATCACGCGGTCGATGTGGACCAGCCCGGCACCGACAGTTACCGCCACCGCACGGCGGGCGCGTCCGAGGTGCTGCTGGCCTCGGGCAACCGCATCGCGCTGATGCAGGAGTTGCGCGGCGCGCCAGAACCATCGCTGGCCGAGCTGCTGGCCCGCCTCTCGCCGGTAGATCTGGTGCTGATCGAAGGCTTCAAACGCGAGGTCCATCCCAAGGTCGAGGCATTCCGCGCCGTGGCAAACAACCCCCTGATCGCCCCCGATGACCCGACCATCCGCGCGGTTGCCAGCGACACGCCGCTGGATCTGGACCGCCCAGTCTTTGACCTGAACAACACCGCCGTCATCGCGGATTTCATCCTGCAAGAGGTCGGGCTATGAGCAAACCGGACATCACCCCGCCGCCCCTGCGCAACGATTGCTTTGCCCTGCCTGCCGGGGTCAACTGGACGCCGGTGGATGACGCGCTGGCCCTGCTGCGCGAGCGGCTGACCGTCGTGACCGGGGGCGAAACCGTGCCCCTGATGCAGTCCACAGGCCGCATTCTGGCCGAAGACGTGGTTGCCGAACGCTCGAACCCGCCGCAGCCGAACACGGCGGTGGACGGCTATGGTTTTGCCGGGGTGATGCCCGAAGGTCCCTGCGTTCTGCCTCTGATCGAGGGCCGCGCGGCGGCGGGTGTTCCCTACGACGGCTCGGTGCCCGCGGGCCACGCCATCCGCATCCTGACCGGCGCGGCCCTGCCCGAAGGGGTCCAGACGGTCATTTTGGAAGAGGATGTGACGGTTCAGGATGGCCATATCGCCTTTCACGGCCCACTGAAACAGGGTGCGAACACACGCAAGGCCGGCGAGGATGTGACAGAGGGGGCCGTGGCGCTGCCTGCCGGGCGGCAGGTCACGCCTGCGGATTTGGCGCTGATGTCTGCAGTGGGTGTCAGCCAGGTCGCGGTCCGCAAAGTGCTGCGCGTGGGGGTCTTGTCCACGGGCGATGAGCTGGTCGAACCCGGTGATCCCGCAGGGCCGGGGCAAATATTTGATGCAAACCGTCCGATGCTGCTGTCGCTGATCGCGCGCATGGGGTTTGACGCGGTCGATCTTGGCCGGGTGCCCGATGAACGGGCCGCCCTGCAACTCCGGCTGGACGAGGCGGCAGACCAGACGGATGTGATCCTGACCAGCGGTGGCGCTTCGGCGGGGGATGAAGACCATGTCTCGGCCCTGCTGCGCGCGGCAGGCGCAATGCAGGAATGGCGCATTGCGCTGAAACCGGGGCGTCCTTTGGCGTTGGGCCTGTGGCAGGGCACGCCGGTGTTCGGTTTGCCTGGTAATCCGGTCGCAGCTTTGGTCTGCACGCTGATCTTCGCCCGCCCGGCGCTGTGTTTGATGGCCGGTGCGGGCTGGCAAGCGCCGCAGGGCTTTGATGTGCCCGCCGCCTTCGAGAAACGCAAGAAACCGGGCCGCCGCGAATATCTGCGTGCCCGCATCCGCGACGGTCGGGCCGAGGTCTTCCGGTCTGAAGGATCGGGCCGGATCAGCGGCCTAAGCTGGGCCGAAGGACTGGTCGAGATCGAAGATGGGGCCCGCCACATTCAGCCCGGTGATCCCGTGCGGTTCATCCCCTACGGTAGTTTTGGACTTTAATCAAAAGTCCCCGCCACACGCCCCACCAGCATGAAAGCCCGCGCCGTGCGGGTTTCGCCCAATGCGGTCAGTTCGGCGTCGCTGGCATCGGGTTCGAAATCGGCGATCATGTGGTCAAAGCGGCGCAGGAAATGATGCGCCGCATCGCGAAAGATCGGGTCCTGCTTCATCCGCGCCGCCGTCAGCGCCAGCGACGACCGGTCGCGGATACCGCCCAGCGTCGCAACCGCGCGCCCGCGCGCCCCTTGGGCAAACTGCCGCCAAATCTCGGGCCGGGCCATGTCGGGGCGCAAGTCGTCCATATAGATCCCCTCCTGGCTCAGCAGGGTCAGAACATCCTGCGAGGCCTGCACCAGTTGCGCCGCCTTGCGATCCTTCAGCGCAAGGCGCAGGGCGTCGAAACCCGCCGTATCGTCCTGCGTTTCGGGAAAGTTCAGCGCCCGAATGAAGACATCCCGCGGCAGGGGCGGCGCGATCTCTTCGGCCAACGTCCCCAGCTCAAGTGAGGTCTGGTTGGCCGGTTCAGCCGCCCGCTTGCCGGGGCGCATCGGCTCGGCCCGATTGGTCGAAAAGGTCGCCAGCGCGCTTTCGGTCTTTTTCGCGGTTTCGGCGATCTCGTCCAGCTTTTTGCCTACGGTCGGCTCATAGGTGCTGGCCGCGCGCTGCGCTTGGGTGACATAGCTGTTGCGGATCGCATCGATTGCGGTCTGCAGCCGTGCGCTTTCCTCGCGCATGACCCGGCTGGCGCGCATGGCAACCGCGGCGACCCAGATCATCGCCACCGGCAGGAACACGGCCAGCGCGGTGACAATAAACCCGCCTTGCCCGGCACCGGGCAGCACCAGAAACACCACCGACACCACCAGCCACACCAGGCTGAGCGCAGCCGCCGCGATCTCGATCCCGGTCACCGAGGGGTGGCCGGGCCGGTCATATATGCCCAGCGAGGTCGCTTTCTTGCTTTCCGGATCAGGGTCGGTGTCGGACATGACAGGACGCTCCGGGATCAGGCGTAGGTGATGCTCAGGATTTCATAGGACCGCACGCCGCCGGGGGTGCGCACCTCGACACTGTCGCCTTCATCCTTGCCGATCAAAGCGCGCGCGATGGGGGATTTGATGTTCAGCAGGCCCGCTTCGATATTAGCCTCATATTCGCCCACGATCTGCCAGGTCTTTTCTTCGTCGGTGTCTTCATCGACCAGCGTCACCTTGGCCCCGAACTTCACCGCACCCGACAGCTTGCTCGGATCGATCACATCAACCAGCGACAGCACGCCCTCCAGCTCTTTGATGCGGCCTTCGATAAAGCCCTGCTTTTCGCGGGCCGAGTGATATTCGGCGTTTTCCTTCAGGTCGCCCAGTTCACGGGCCGAGGCAATCGCCTCGATAATCGCCGGGCGCTCGACGGATTTCAGGTTCTTCAGCTCCGCCTCAAGCGCGGCATTGCCCGCAGGCGTCATGGGGATTTTTTCCATAGTCTTGTCGTCCACGCATAAACTGTGACGCCCCGCCGCCAGAAATCAGCGTCGGGGCGAATGATGGGTCGGCAATTACCTGACCTAAATGAGGCGTGAATTGCAAGGGGGCAGGCGCGCGTTATGGCGCAACCCGCAACTTAGCGCCGTTTCGCCCGCGGCGGTTCTCGCCTGTGGCGCGATCCCAGAAGGTCGCCGCGCCGCCAGCGATGGGCCTCGGACCCCAGCCAGAGCAGTTCAATCATACTGGACCACCTCGAACTCGATGCCGTTGTCATCGCGGAAATAGAACCGGCGGCCCGGTTCATAATCGGCGTGATTATGCGGCTCGAATCCAGCCTCTTTGACCTTGGCCTCGGTGGCATCCAGATCCTCTACCAGCACGCCCACGTGGTTCAACCCGCCGACAACGTCATAGCTGCTGTTGGTCAGCGGCTTGGGGTCACCGGGGTTATACAGCGCAAGGTAAGTATGCGGCCCGCCCACATGCACGGTGTAGCCGCCTGCGATGGCCGGGCCTTCCCAGCGGGTTTTCCAGTCAAAGACCTTCGCCATCCACGCGGCCGAGGCTTTGGGGTCGCGGACCGTGAAATTGGTGTGTTCAAGCGTCGCCATCATGGGATCTCCTTTGCGAATTGAGGCTTGTCCCGACTCACCGTAATTTCTAAACCTAACTTTAGGTCAAGGATTATTTGCGAGGGTCTCATGGCAGTTTCCGAAGGGCTTGCAATCGGCGCATTGGCGCGGCGCACCGGGCTGGCGGTGTCGGCCATCCGGTATTACGAGGCGCAGGGTCTGATCGCGCCATGGCGCAATGCGGGCGGGCAACGGCGCTATCAGCGGGCGGACATCAGGCGGCTGAGCTTTGTCATGATCGCCCAGCAGTTTGGCCTGACCCTGCCGGAAATCCGCGAGGTTCTGTCGGGCCTGCCCGGAAACCGAACACCCACGCCGCAGGACTGGAGGGCGATCAGCGTCAATCTGCGCGCGCATCTGGATCAGCGAATCGATACGCTGATACGACTGCGCGACAATCTGGATGGCTGCATTGGCTGCGGCTGCCTCAGCCTGCCCAAATGCAGGCTTTACAACCCTGATGACAGGGCCAAATCCCATGGTAGCGGTCCCAGATACCTGATGGGGGACGCACCAGAGGGCTGATGTGTCGAATAGCGCTCTTGTTACGCCGTGTTTCGATTGACCAAGCTCTTTCAGACCATGTAATCAGCCGTGAAACAATATTGCGCCGACCGCACGAGAAAAGCGCCAATTCGGAAAGTTAGCTAAGGAGCCCGCGATGGCCGAGATTGAACGCGAAGCGATGGAATATGACGTGGTGATCGTGGGCGCTGGCCCTGCGGGCCTGTCAGCGGCCATCCGTCTGAAACAGCTGGATGCCGACCTGAATGTCGTGGTTCTGGAGAAGGGCTCGGAAGTGGGCGCGCATATCCTGTCGGGTGCTGTGCTGGACCCCTGCGGCCTGGACGCGCTGATCCCCGATTGGAAGGAAAAGGGCGCGCCGCTAAACGTGCCGGTGCACGAAGACAATTTCTATATGCTGGGCGAGGCCGGTCAAATCCGTATCCCTAACTTCCCGATGCCGCCGCTGATGAACAACCATGGCAACTACATTGTCTCGATGGGCAATGTCTGCCGCTGGATGGCCGAACAGGCCGAGGAACTGGGTGTCGAAATCTTCCCCGGCATGGCGTGTTCGGAACTGGTTTACGGCGAGAATGGCGAGGTCAAAGGCGTTGTGGCCGGTGTGTTCGGGCTTGAGCCCGATGGATCTTACGGCCCCAACACCGAGCCGGGGATGGAACTGCACGGCAAATATGTCTTCCTGTCGGAAGGCGTTCGCGGCTCGTTGTCCAAAGAGGTCATCAACAAATACGACCTGTCTGCGGGCAAAGAGCCGCAGAAATACGGCGTCGGCATGAAAGAGATCTGGGAGATCGACCCGGCCAAGCACAAGGAAGGCTCGGTCACGCATACGATGGGCTGGCCTTTGGGCAGCAACGCGGGCGGCGGGTCCTTTATCTATCACCTTGAAAACAATCAGGTCTATGTCGGCTTTGTGGTTCACCTGAACTACAAAAACCCGCATCTGTATCCCTACATGGAATTCCAGCGGTTCAAGCACCATCCGATGGTGGCCGAGCTGCTGAAAGGCGGCAAGCGCGTGGCCTATGGCGCGCGGGCGATCACCGAGGGCGGCTATCAGTCGATGCCGAAACTGGTCGCGCCGGGCGTGGCGCTGCTGGGCTGCTCGGCGGGCATGGTCAACGTGCCGCGCATCAAAGGCAACCACAACGCGATGCTGTCGGGCAAGGCCGCGGCCGAGGCAGCCTTTGACGCCATCAAGGCCGACCGTTCGGGCGATGAGCTGACCGCCTATGAAACCGATGTGCGCAACGGTGCGATTGGTGCTGACCTGAAAAAAGTGCGCAACGTCAAACCGATCTGGTCGAAATGGGGCCTGACAGCCTCGCTGATGCTGGGTGGTCTGGATATGTGGACCAATACGCTGGGCTTTTCTTTCTTTGGCACGGTTGGTCACGGCAAAAACGACGCCGAGTCGACTGAGGATGCCAGCAAGCATCAGCCCATCGACTATCCAAAACCCGACGGCGTATTGTCCTTCGACCGTCTGACAAACGTGTCCTTCGCAGCGACCAATCACGAAGAAAGCCAACCTTGCCATCTGCGGCTGGCCGATCCCGAGATTCCGGTCAAAGTGAACATGCCGAAATATGATGAACCGGCGCAGCGCTATTGCCCTGCAGGCGTGTACGAGGTGGTTGAAGATGAGAACGGGCCGCGATTCGTCATCAACTTCCAGAACTGCGTCCACTGCAAAACCTGCGACATCAAGGATCCCAGCCAGAACATCACCTGGACCACGCCGCAGGGTGGGGATGGCCCGAACTACCCAAATATGTAAGCGAAAAGACGGGCTCTGGCAGGGTCGTGAAGGCTCTGCCATTGCCTCTTGCCCGCCGAAGCCCTAGCTTGTCGGTCAGTCAATGACAGCAAGGCAGGATATCGGTGGTTTCCCTGGTTCGACGCGCGGCACTGGCCGCGATCCTCAGCTCAGCACTGGCGCTTCCGGCGATGGCGGATACCGGGTCTTATCTGGCCGGACGGCAGGCGATCTATCAAAGCGATTATCCAGCGGCTGAACGCTACTATGCGCAGGCGCTGAAAGCTGATCCCGAAAATGCCAAACTGTTGGAAAACGTCGTTGTGGCGCGCCTTGCCCTGGGCCAGATCGAACGCGCCCTGCCGGTCGCCGAAACCATCGAGGCCAATGGCCTGCCTAGCCAGGCGGCGCGGATGGTGATCGCAGCCAACCTGATCGCTGACGGTGCGCTTGACGAGCTTCTGTCCCGTGATCCTGAAACCCAAGGCGTTGGCCCGCTGGTTGACGGGTTGATGACGGCCTGGGCTTACATGGATCAGGGTGCCGTAACCAAAGCGATGGAGCAGTTCGACGTGGTCTCGACCCAGGATGGGTTGGCAGAGTTTGCGCTCTACCACAAAGCCATGGCGCTGGCATCGATTGGCGACTTTGAGGGCTCTGACGCGATCCTCGCCGCCAATAACGGTGCTGTTTCGCGCTTCTCGCGCCGCGCAGCGCTGGCGCGGACCGAAATTCTGTCGCAGCTGGATCGTAACGCCGACGCGCTGCAATTTATGGAAGACGTTTTTGCCAACGGCAGCGATCCCACCATCGAAAGCTATGTTACGCGTTTGTCGGATGACCAGACGCTGCCTTTCACGCATGTTCAGTCGGCGCGCGATGGCATGGCCGAAGTGTTCTTTTCGGTTGGGGCGGCGCTTAGCGCCGAGGCCTCACCGGACTATGTTCTGCTCTACGCCCGCATCGCGATGTTTCTGCGCCCCGATCATATCGACGCGATTTTGCTGAGCGCCGAGCTGCTGGACGGGCTTGAACAGTATGATCAGGCGGTCGACGTTTACCGGCAGGTGCCGCCCGACAGCAGCGATTATCACGCGGCGGAACTGGGACGTGCCGAAGTGCTCAGCCGATCCGACCGCAAGGACGCCGCCGCTGAAGTGCTGCAAAACCTGGCGGCGCAAAACCCTGATCTGCCTGGTGTCCACGTAGCGCTGGCCGATCTGCGTCGCCAGCAAGAGGACTATGCCGCCGCCGTCACGTCCTATGACCGGGCGATCGACCTGACTGAGGAGGGTATCGGCGGCAATTGGTTCCTGCACTACGCCCGTGGAATCTCGCACGAGCGGCTCAAGAACTGGGACAAGGCCGAGGCCGATTTTCGTCGCGCGCTGGAACTGAACCCCGATCAGCCGCAGGTTCTGAATTATCTGGGCTACTCGCTGGTCGAACGGCGCGAGAAGTTGGATGAAGCGCTTGAGTTGATCGAGCGTGCGGTCGCGGCGCGCCCGGACAGCGGTTATATCGTCGACAGCCTAGGCTGGGTTCTGTTCCGTCTGGGCCGCTACGAAGAAGCGGTGGACCATATGGAGCGCGCGGTAGAGCTGATGCCGGTCGATCCGGTTGTCAACGACCATCTTGGTGACGTCTACTGGGCCGTAGGTCGTGCCCGCGAGGCCGAATTCCAGTGGAAGCGCGCCCTCTCATTCATCGATCCAGAAGAGACCGATGGCGAAGCCGACCCCGAACGCATCCGCCGCAAGATCGAGATCGGGTTGGATGCGGTACTGGTCGAGGAAGGCGCCGAGCCCCTGAAGGTCGCCAATGAAGGCTAAGGCGTTTGCGCCGGCCAAGATCAACCTGACCCTGCATGTGACCGGCCATCGCGCAGATGGCTACCATTTGCTGGATTCGCTGGTTGTATTTGCCGATGTGGGGGATCGGCTGGAGCTTACGCCGGGGCCTGAGCTGTCGCTTGAGATCAGCGGAGAGTTTTCGGATGGTGTGCCTTGCGACGCCCGCAATCTGGTCTGGCAGGCGGCTGAGGCGATAGGCTGGACCGGTCTTATCCAACTGGACAAACACCTGCCCCATGGCGGTGGCATTGGCGGCGGGTCCTCGGACGCGGCTGCAGTCTTGCGTAGCCTGAGCGCTCAGGGCACCGGGATGGCGGATACCGTGCCTGTCTCGCTCGGCGCGGATGTGCCGGTTTGCATGAGGGCCTCAGCCGCGCGGATGCGTGGGATTGGCGAGCGGGTTGAACCGATCGCGTTGCCGCCCTTGCCCGCGTTGTTGGTCAATCCGGGCATTGCCGTTCCCACCGGGCCGGTTTTTGCAGCTCTGGAGCAGCGGGATAATCCGCCCATGCCGGAACAAATCCCGGCCTTCAACGCGCCGGAAGACTGCGCCGGGTGGTTGCAGGATCAACGCAATAATCTGCAACTGCCGGCAACCTCCGTCGCGCCCGGGATCATTGATGTGCTTGACGCGCTGGGTGAGACACGGGACGCGTTGCTGACGCGCATGTCAGGTTCAGGCTCAACCTGCTTCGCGCTCTACCCGACACTGAAGGCGGCCCATTTCGCCGCCTATGAGATCGGCACGGCACATCCCGATTGGTGGTGCCGGGCAACGCTGCTTAGTTGAGACGAGAGACCACGTAATCCGCCAGATCGCCCAGCAGGTCGCGGATCTCATGATCGGGCAGCGCCTCTAGCGCGGATTTGGCCTTGGCCGCCCAACCGAACGCATCCGCGCGCGTGGCGTCCAGAGTGCTGTATTTCGCCATCAGCGACAGGGCATGATCCAGATCGTCCTCTTCCTGACGACCGCGGCCAATCGTCCGCTCCCAGAAGGCATGTTCTTCGGCGGTGGCCTGTGCCACGGCCTTGATCACCGGCAGGGTCAGCTTGCGCTCACGGAAATCGTCGCCAACATTCTTGCCCGTCGCTGCGCTATCACCCTGATAATCCAGCAAATCATCCGCAATCTGGAACGCAACCCCCAGCGCGTCGCCATAATCATACAGCGCTTTGACCTGCGCCTCGGACGCACCAGCGATCACGCCGCCGACCTCAGTCGCAGCGGAAAACAGCGCCGCAGTCTTACCGCGCACAACCTGCAGATAAACGCCCTCATCCGTGCCCAGATCGGTGGCGGCGGTCATCTGCAGCACCTCACCCTCGGCAATTGTGGCCGAGGCGTTGGCCAGAATGTCCAGAACCCGCAGCGAACCCGTCTCGACCATCAACTGGAAGCTGCGGGAAAACAGGTAATCGCCCACCAGAACGCTGGATTTATTGTCCCACAGCAGGTTCGCCGTGGGTCGCCCGCGCCGCTGACCGCTCTCATCGACCACGTCGTCATGCAGCAGGGTGGCGGTGTGAATGAACTCGACCGTTGCAGCCAGCTTGACGTGGTGATCCCCGGCATAGCCAAACAGCTGCGCCGCAGCCAGCGTCAGCATGGGACGCAGGCGTTTGCCGCCTGCTTCCACAAGATGGGCCGTTACTTCGGGAATGCGCGGGGCGTGCTCGGACGCCATCCGCGTCCGAATCAGCGTGTTCACCGCTGCCATTTCATCCGTCAGCATATCTGCCAGACGCTCATGCGGTTTCGAGATCGTCCCGACGTCCATCACACTCCTGATACAAGGCTCGACATCCCGGTCGCCTTGCCCTTACATCCATCCCCATGAAAGAACTATTGCGCAGCACCGATCCGACCATCCTGGCCTTTGCAACAGCTCTCCTTGAGGGCGAGGATATAGACTGCTTTCAGATGGACGTAAACATGAGCATCCTCGAAGGCGGCATCGGAATCTTTCCCCGCCGCCTGATGGTGCGCGCCGATGACCTGACCCGCGCCGAGCGGGTCATGCGCGATAACGAGGTTCCTTTGGGCCGATGAGCCGCTTTGCCGACAATGATCTGACCCGCAATGACTTTTTGGAGGGGCGCGTGCGCCTGTGGCAACCGCGATCGGGATACCGGGCCGGGGTTGATCCGGTTTTGCTGGCGGCCGCTGTGACGGCACATGCGGGCCAGTCGGTGCTGGAGCTGGGCTGCGGTGCCGGGGCGGCCATTCAGTGCCTGATGGCACGGGTGCCGTGCCTGCAGGCCACTGGCGTTGAGCTGCAGCCCGCTTATGCGGAATTGGCGCGTCGAAACGCCGAGGCGAACGCGGCGCTGACCGTGATTGAAGCTGACCTGAATGCCTTGCCAGAGGAATTGCGCCAGATGCAATTCGATCACGTTATCGCCAACCCGCCTTATTATCGCGCAGGGGCGCATAGCCCGTCCGCCGACGCTGGGCGGAGGGCGGCGTTGGGTGAAGAAACACCGCTGGAGGACTGGATTGACGTCGCCGCCCGCCGGCTGGCACCACGCGGCTATCTGCACATGATACAAAAGGCCGACCGCCTGCCGGATATGCTGGCGGGTTGCGCGGGCCGGCTGGGCTCGATCGAGGTGCTGCCGCTGTCTGCGCGCGTCAACCGTGCCGCAGAGCTGGTGATTTTGCGCGCGCGCAAAGGTGGGCGCGCTGCTTTCCGGCTGTGTGCACCGCTTATCCTGCATGCGGGGAATCGACATCTGGAGGACGGCGAGAGCTATACGCCGCAGGTGTCGGCGGTGCTGCGGGACGGCGCGGATTTGACCGGGTATTTCGCCTGATCGGCAATGACCAGCCGAAATTGTCGGATTTATGTCAGATTCTATGCGCCTGCAGCGTGACAGGCTGGAAATGATGTGGTCAACTTCTTACGTGACATTCACAAACCCATAGAAGGAGGACCGCCATGAGCGTGAGCGCACATCTGACGGAGTTGAAGAAGAAACACGAAATTCTCGGTCTTGAAGTGGAACAAGCGCAACGCTCACCTGGTATCGACGATCTCCATATCGCGCAGCTGAAAAAGCAAAAGCTGAGGCTGAAGGAAGAGATCGAGCGCCTGTCGACTTAACCCGTCAGGCTGGCGCGGGCAGCGATGGCTGCGCCACCGGTGACAAACAAGGCCGCGATCGCCAGACCCCAGGACGGGGCGGCGATCCCGGCCAGAACCAAGACCAACGTGGATAACAATGGTGCTGCGTAAGAGGCGGTGCCCAAGATTTGAATATCCCCGCGTTTGACCCCGATATCCCACACATAAAACGCCAAACCGACCGGCCCCAAACCCAGTGCGATGGCCGAGGTCCACGCCAGCGCGCCCTGCGGCCAGACCGTTTCTTCCATCGCAAAATGCAGGAGCCAGGACGCTATGGCGGTCAGTATGCAAAAGACTGCAACCGAGCTTGTGGGCACGTCGCCCAGTCGACGCGACAGGACCGAATAGCTGGACCATGTCAGGGCGCATAACAGTGCCAACCCATAGCCGGGCAGATGTTGCGCCTGAAATCCTGCATCGCCGCCGCCTGTGATGATCACAGCCGCCCCGGCAAAGCCAAGACAGGCCCCGATCAGGTGACCGGGTTTCAGATGCTCTCCGGGCAGCAGGCCCGACAGCAGTACGATTAGCAAAGGCCAGAGATAGGCGATCAGCCCGGCCTCAGCCGCGGGGGCCATGCGCAGAGCTGAAAAGTAAAGCGCGTGATAGCCGAAAAGCCCAATTGTGCCAAACAGATAGGTCGGCCAGGCGACTTGGCGCAATTGCCGCAGGCCGCCATTTGCGATGGTCCAGATCAGGCCAAGCGTACCGCCAATGGTAAAACATATCGCGTTCAGCAACAAAGGTGGTGTGGGTGCCGATCCCACGGTGAATAAAGCCAGCAGAGACCACAGCAACACCGCGACGAAGCCGATTGCGGTCGCGCTTATCTGGTTCATTCGATGGCCACCTTTTCGACGGGAATGATCTCGAACTCATCTGATATATGCGCGGTCTTTTCAATCTCGGATATGAACCAGTCGCGGAAGGCCGCAATCTGAGGCCGCCTCTCGGCCCCTTTCACGCAGAGGAATCTAAAGCGCCCGGCAGTTTCAAGCGCGACTTTGAAGGGCGCAACCAGGCGTCCTTCGGTCATGTCTTTCAGGATCATGGCGCGCCGTCCCAGCACCACGCCAAGCCCTGCCACAGCGGCATCGATCGCATGGTCCGCGTTCGAAAAATGCGCCCCATGGGTTGGCGCGAAATCCAGTCCAACCGCGCGAAACCAGGCAGACCAGTCGCAGCGCGGTTTCAGAAAACTGATCGAGTCGTCATGGATCAAGGGCGCCTCACGCAGCGACTCGGGCGTGGGGAATTGCTCGGCCAGATCGGGCGTCATCACCGGTGTCAGCCATTCCTTGCGAACGGGAACGGAATACAGGTCCTCATCCGGCCCGTAGCCAAAGCGAATGGCCACGTCCACATCATCGCGTTCAAGATCCATGTTGCGCAATGTGGCCGAGAACTTCAGGTCAATCCCCGGGTTTGCCCGTGCGAATTCGTAAAGGCGCGGCGCCAGCCACTTTGCTGTCAGGGCAGGGCCAGCGGTAACGGTCAGGCTGGTCTCATCCCGCAGTCTGCGCGTGGCCTGCCAGGCAGCCTGAAGCGCCGCAAACCCATCCGCCGTTCCCGGAGCAAGTGTGCGTCCGGCCTCGGTCAACTCGACGGCGCGGTTGAGGCGGCGGAACAGGGGATGCCCCAGATGCTCTTCTAACGACTTGATCTGAAAAGACAGCGCAGCCGGGGTCACGTTCAACTCCTCCGCCGCCTTGGCGAATGACATATGGCGTGCGGCAGCATCAAAGGCGCGCAGCGCGGTAAGAGGGGGAAGGCGGTCGGGCATATCAGTTAAGAAATTTTGAATTGAGGTGGCGAAAACTCTCGTTTGTGCAATTTAAAATCAAAGGTCATGTTGAGGGCAAGACAAATTTAACTTGATAGGAAAGGGTTCAGCATGATCGAGATGACAACAAACCCGGCCGTCCAAAGCGCCATTCATCGCGCCCACAAAGAGCGCAGCAAAGCAGTCGTGGCGCTTTGGTCCTGGCTATTTGGTTCCCGCTGATCGCTGCGCGCGCGATCTTACGGGATAAAAGAAGGGCCGGTCCTTGATGGACCGGCCCGCTTTCTGTTCGGGGTCTGTTGATTAGACGAAGAACTGCGCACCATTCGCCGAGATGGTCGAGCCATTGATGAACTGCGAGTCGTCCGAGGCCAGGAACGCGACACAGCGGGCGATTTCTTCCGGCTCACCCAAACGACCTGCCGGGATCTGGCCGATGATCGATTCGCGCACCTTTTCCGGCACCGCCATAACCATTTCAGTTGCGATATAGCCGGGGCAAATCGCATTGGCCGTGATTCCGGCGCGCGCGCCTTCCTGAGCCAGTGACTTTACGATACCCAGATCACCCGCCTTGGTGGCAGCATAGTTCACCTGAGCGAACTGTCCTTTCTGACCGTTGATCGAGCTGATGACGATGATGCGGCCAAACTTACGCTCGCGCATACCCGGCCATACGGGGTGCACGGTGTTGAACACCCCGGTCAGGTTCGTGTCGATCACCTGATGCCATTGCTCGGGTGTCATCTTGTGGAACGGCGCGTCACGGGTGATGCCAGCATTTGCGACCACAACGTCGATGGGACCAACATCGGCTTCGACCTTTTCGATACCTGCCTTGGATTCATCGTAATCGGCCACGTTCCATTTGTAGGTGGCGATCCCGGTTTCATCGGTGAACTTTGCGGCGGCTTCGTCGTTGCCCGCATAAGTGGCGGCAACATTGTATCCTTCGGCCTTGAGCGCCTTGGAAATTGCTGCGCCGATGCCGCGGGAGCCGCCGGTTACGAGTGCTGTACGTGCCATTTTAGGAATCCTCCAGTCTTAGTCGTCTTGGTAATGTTGTTACTGTTATGATTTATGTTGCGCAATATTATTTCACGCCATGTTTCCCGTCTCGGGTGGCAATATCGCCGCATCTGCGGGGCGGGGCCCCAGTGTTACAAAAAAGGCGCCCGTAGGGGGCGCCTCTTCTATCCGGATATCAAACCGTTCAGTCGCGCTCCACGCAGAGGGCGACGCCCATGCCGCCACCGATGCACAGGGTTGCCAGACCTTTTTTGGCATCACGGCGTTTCATTTCGAACAGAAGCGTGTTCAGCACGCGACAGCCAGAAGCCCCGATCGGGTGGCCGATGGCGATTGCGCCGCCGTTCACGTTGACGATCGACGGATCCCAGCCCATGTCCTTGTTCACGGCGCATGCTTGCGCGGCGAAGGCTTCGTTCGCTTCGACGAGGTCCAGATCGTCAACCGACCAGCCTGCCTTTTCCAGTGCTTTGCGCGAGGCATAGATCGGGCCAACACCCATGATAGACGGGTCCAGACCGGCAGTTGCGTAAGACGCGATGCGGGCCAAAGGCTCAATGCCGCGCTTTTCCGCGTTCTCGGCCGACATCAGCAGGGTCGCGGCAGCGCCGTCATTCAGGCCCGAGGCGTTGGCCGCAGTTACCGAACCGTCCTTGGTAAAGGCGGGGCGCAGCTTGGCCATCGCCTCCATGGTTGCGCCGTGACGGATATATTCGTCCTTGTCCATCACGATGTCGCCCTTGCGGGTCTTGATGGTGAAGGGGACGATCTCGTCGGCGAACTTGCCAGCGTTCTGGGCGGCTTCGGCTTTGTTCTGCGACGCGACGGCGAATTCATCCTGCATGTCGCGGCTGATTTGCCATTTTTCGGCGACGTTTTCAGCGGTCTGACCCATGTGATAGCCGTTGAAGGCATCCCAAAGGCCATCGCGGATCATGGTGTCGATGTATTTCATGTCGCCCATCTTGTGCCCGGCGCGCAGGGCTGCGGCATGGGGTGACAGGGTCATGTTCTCTTGTCCGCCGGCGGCAACGATTTCGGCGTCGCCCAGTTGGATATGTTGTGCGCCCAAGGCAACCGCCCGCAGACCCGAGCCACAGACCTGGTTAATACCCCAGGCCGCGCTTTCCTGCGGCAAGCCTGCGTTGATGTGCGCCTGCCGCGCGGGGTTCTGCCCCTGGGCGGCGGTCAGGACCTGGCCCATGATGGTTTCGCTTACTTCGCCTTTATCGATCCCGGCGCGGTCCACCACCGCTTCGAGAACCGCAGCGCCGAGGTCATGTGCAGGGGTGTTCGCAAACGAGCCACCGAAGCTGCCCACACCTGTGCGGGCGGCGGATGCGATTACTACGTTGGTCATATAGTCAATCCTTTACCATCATGGTCCTGTCGGGAGGTCGCACGCAATGGCCGAGAGCACCCTCTCGGACAGTACAATACCCTACGATCCCGTTGTCCAGTGTGCTTTGGGATACAGGAATGCTGCAACTGCAGCAACGGACAGCTTGTCTCAGCGTCAACCGGGGCGGTTCATCATCGGGTACGTTCTTCTCAACTACCGGTTTTGGCAGGTTTTTCCGGGATCCAAGGGGGCGTCACAGATGGCGCGCCGAACAAGAACCCCTGCAGGCAGTCGACACCGTTCGCGATCAGAAATTTCGCATCTTCGGCTGTTTCGACCGATTCGGCTGTGACCAGAATCTCGAACTCTTTCGCGACGGCGATCAAGGCGCGGACCAGCGCTTGGTTGTCTCGGTCAAGGGCAATGCCGCGGATGAATTGACCATCAATCTTGGCGGCATCGAACAAAAACTCTCGGAAATGACGAAAGCTGAAGTTGCTGGCTCCGAAATCATCCAACGCAAAGGCGACGCCCCGCGCCTGTTGCCGATCCATGAAGTCGACCACCAATTCGGGGACCTGCATGGCCGAGCTTTCCGATATCTCCAGAATCAAACGCTCACCCACGCTGCTGTCTTTTTTCAGGAACCTGTCCAACACACGGGACCATCTGGCATAGCCTATGGACCGGGCGGACATGTTAATGGACAGGCGGATGCCGGGGTTTCGGATCAGGGTACGCAACCCCATCTCAAGCGCGATACAGTCCAGATCGCGCCCGATGGGCGTGTTTTCGACTTGCGGCATGAACTCACGCGCCGGAATCACGCGTCCGGTTTCATCCAACACACGGATGAACCCTTCGTAAAAGGCCACTCCCTGCGGGGCTTGTGCTTGCATGACCGGTTGAAAGGCAAGCTTGCACTGTTTGTGCTTCACCGCTTCGGTCGCCATCTGCACGATCGACCGGTCCCGAGACGACACCGCCGCATTCAGCGGATTGTCCGAGCCTTCGGGCACGTCTGCTAATTTCTTGTCCCGCATATCCAAGCCTGTCCACGAAAGGAGTGGCCCTGATTTCAGGTCAAACAAGTGAATCTGGGGTTAAGAAACCGCGGTTTTCTGCTTGTGCAGGATCAGCGGACAGATTGCCAAGCGTGTCCGGCCGCTCCGATCACGGCACCGATCAGGCCCAACGCGGCCATTGCAAAACCCAGTGCCAGCGCCGCTGGGGGACCGCCCGCCCCAAGCGCTGCAAACATCACCAGAGCCAATCCCGCGAGGCCGATAAACGTGAATATAGTAACAATACGGGTCATTGGGGCCTCGGGCTACTCGAATACGAAACTTCGGTCTCATATGGAGCCTTCGGCCCGAGAATCAACCTGATGAGCGCCGCGGCGCCGATCCTCAGGCTTGTTCTGCTTGTTTATTGGGCATCGTCAGGTCGGCATGCTCAAATCCGGGCGTTCCGCGATCTTCGGGATGACGCTGCAGATGCTTGGCTTTGATCTGTTGCGAGCTGTCGCGGCTGCCATCATGGCTATAGCCCGGTGGTGCAAAGCAATAGGCCAGCCGTTGGCGCAGGGTCAGCCCCGGCTGCGTTGCGTCGCGCCAGATGCCGACCCATTCGTGGAATGCTACACGCAGCGGGTTGAAGGTGCCGATATTATGCACCAGCCCGTAGTCGACGCGGTCATCCTCTTGTTCAGGCACGAAGGTGCCGAACATCTTGTCCCAGATAATGAACACGCCTGCATAGTTGCAATCCAGATACCGCGCGTTGCGCCCGTGATGGGCGCGGTGGTGGCTGGGCGTGTTCATCACCGCCTCGAACCAGCGGGGCATTTTGTGGATGGCCTCGGTGTGAATCCAGAACTGATAGATCAGGTTCAGCCCGCCCACGAAAAGTACCATCGCCGGGTGAAAGCCCAGCAGGATCAGCGGCGCGCGCACCACCATCATGAAGGTGAACGTATAGGTCCAGGTCTGCCGCAGAGCTGTGGTCAGGTTGTAATGCTGCGAGCTGTGGTGGTTCACATGACTGGCCCAGACCCAGCGGATACGGTGCCCGAACCGATGCACCCAGTAATAGCGCAGGTCATCCAGCACGAAGCACAGGATGATGATCGGGATCGACGTGCCAAGGTTCAGCGGCGTGATCTGCCACAGCCACATGAAGAACGCATAGGCGATGAACCCCAGCAGAAAGCCGGATGCGATATTGCCTGCCCCCATGATCAGAGAGGTCACGGCATCGCGCGTCTCGTACCGCCCGCCCCGGCCTTTGACGGCGATCCACAGGAACTCGGCCAGAATGGCGGCGATGAAGAAGGGCACGGCCCATTGCACCGCGTCGGGAAAGGTAATCTGGTCAGTCATTCCGGGTCCATCAGGTGTTGCCAATGCTGGCGTTCGGTCTCTTCAAGGTGAATACGCGCGCGGGGAATGGCGAAGTCGTGGAACTGCACTTCGATGCCGTCAGAGGTCTCGAGCCAGTCGAAATCACGCAGATGCCGCGCCACAGTGTCGGCCCCGAAGGACCAAAGCAGCCCGGCCCCGATCTCGGTCCGCACAAGCGCGGCGTGGCCGTCATGGGCCACGGTAACGTCGATCACCGTGTCATCAGGAAAATGTCGCAGCCACTGGTCTGCAGCCGTTTCGGATGTCAGCAGATGCAGGCGGGACTTACCCGTCAGATGCAGCAACAGCGTGATCCCGGCAATGCCGCCGACCACCAGCACCAATAGAATTTCCAGCGCCATTCCATCCTCCTGCCGCCAAACTGCAAAGCGGGAGGACGGGTGTCAAAGGTGGCGTCGCGTCAGCTTGAAACCGGGGCAGCAAGCGGACATGCCGAAGTCAGGATCACGCTGTCGGTGTATCTCAGTTGGCGACGGTGTAGACGATGGTATCGCCTTTGCCTTTGTTGCGGACAAACTTCACCTGATCGCCTTCTATCTTGACCTTCAAACAGTCTTCGGGGAACTCCCTGTCGCCAACGACAACATTGCGGCAGAAAAAGCGTTTGTTCCAAACCCAGGCACCGGTGAGTTTGGCATCATTCAGGCCAACACCGCTCATCTTCCCATCTGGGGATATGATCAGCCAGGTTGAACCGCTTACAAGCTTTTTGCCCGCTACGGATTCGACAAACTGACTTTCTTTTTTGATATCTTTGGCGCTTGCAACAGAGGTCAGTCCAACAACCATAATTGCCGCTGTAGCGAGTTTAATGACAAGTTTCACAATACATCCTCCCACTCATAACAAGTGGGAGGGATAGCACATTGGCACCCTTTTGATAAGCGTGTTAACTTTCGCCGCCTACAAGAGCACCCACGATCGCCTTTGCGCTGTCCGAATTCCATTCGGCATCACCGATCAGCCGCGCGATTTCCTGACCCTCGGGGTTGAGGATCACGGTGATCGGCAGGGCAATGACACCAAATTCACGCGCCGCGGCTGAATTGGGGTCCTGGTGACGGGGCAGGTTTTCGATGCCGTTCTCGTCAAAGAACTTCTTGATCCCGGCAGGCGTGTTGCGCCCGGTCGCCAGTGTAAGAACCTCGAACTTATCGCCACCGAACTCTTCCTGCAGTTCCGCAATCTGCGGCATCTCTTTCCGGCAGGGTGCGCACCAGGTGGCCCAGAAGTTCACCAGCACATATTTTCCGGCATAGTCCTCAAGCGTGCCGACGCCACCCTCATCCTCCAGCTGGAATTCGATGGTCTTGGCCTCTTTCGGCTCTTTGTGCAGGATCAGCCGTTTCAGCGTGCCGTCGCGCAGCGGTTTCAGCGTTTCGACATCCGCGGCCAACGCCGCGTTTGCACCCAGCGCAAGGGCCATATAAAGGGGGATCAGACGTAACAGGCGCATATCAACTCCGGGTTTTCTTTCATGACCGATCAATCCTCGAACCAGATGTGGGGCGGCCGCTTTGCCGCCGGTCCAGACGCGATCATGGAGGCAATCAACGCCTCGATCGGGTTCGATCAGCGGATGGCAGCCCAGGACATCGCAGGCTCGCGCGCCCATGCCGCCATGCTGGCCGCTACAGGCGTCATAAGTGATAGTGATGCCGAAGCTATTCGGGAAGGCCTGCTCACAGTCTTGTCAGAAATCCAGTCCGGTTCGTTTCAGTTTTCGACCGCGCTGGAAGACATCCACATGAATGTCGAGGCGCGCCTGAAAGAGGTGATCGGAGAACCCGCTGGCCGTTTGCACACCGGGCGTTCGCGCAATGACCAGGTCGCAACGGATTTCAAACTTTGGGTGCGCGATCAGTTCGACGCGGCAGAAACGGGCCTTCTGGCGTTGATCCGCGCCTTGCTGGCGCAGGCCGATGCCGGGGTCGATTGGGTCATGCCCGGCTTTACCCACCTGCAAACCGCGCAGCCGGTGACATGGGGCCATCACATGATGGCTTATGTCGAGATGTTTGGCCGTGATCTCAGCCGCGTTCGCGATGCCCGCGCCCGGATGAACGAATCCCCGCTGGGCGCTGCTGCGCTGGCAGGCACGTCCTTCCCCATCGACCGCGCTATGACCGCTGAGGCGCTGGGCTTTGACCGCCCCGCCGCCAACTCGCTGGACGCCGTCAGCGACCGCGACTTCGCGCTTGAGTTCCTGTCAACGGCTTCGATCTGCGCCGTGCACCTGTCGCGCTTTGCCGAGGAACTGGTGATCTGGTCCTCGGCCCAGTTTCGTTTTGTGACGCTGTCGGATCGGTTCTCGACCGGCTCGTCGATCATGCCGCAGAAGAAAAACCCCGACGCAGCGGAACTGATCCGCGCCAAGGTGGGCCGCATCTATGGCGCAAACACCGCGCTGATGATGGTGATGAAGGGCCTGCCGCTGGCCTATTCCAAGGACATGCAGGAGGACAAAGAGCAGGTCTTTGACGCCGCCGATAACTGGATGCTGGCGCTTGCTGCGATGGAAGGCATGGTCAAAGATATGACCGCCAACCGCGAAAGCCTCGCCGCCGCCGCAGGGTCGGGTTTTTCAACCGCGACCGATCTGGCCGACTGGCTGGTGCGCGTGCTGGGCCTGCCGTTCCGCGATGCGCACCATGTCACTGGATCGCTGGTGGCGATGGCCGAGGCCAAGACCTGCGACCTGCCCGATCTGACGCTCGAGGATATGCAAACCGTCCATGCGGATATCACCGACGATGTCTTTTCTGTTCTTACGGTCGAAAATTCAGTAAACTCTCGCCAATCCTACGGAGGAACTGCGCCGGATCAGGTGCGGGCCCAAATCGCGCGATGGAAGACGTTGATATGATGCGGATACGACATTTGGTGCTTTTGCTGACAGCTACAGTGGCCTTGGCCGCGTGTGGCGCTGATGGCGAACCGATCCAACCCACCATGAGCGCGAGTGTCGGCGTGGGTAGCAGCGGCACCTACGGTGGCGTGGGGGTTGGCCTGCGGCGCGGTGGATTGGGTGTTTATCTGGGGCTGTGATCTGCCCTGAAAACAGCGTCGAACGAAAGAGACCTTCATATGAAACCCATGGGCCTGATCTTCTGCCTCGTCATGCTTGCCGCGTGCGAGCCGTCATCCTCTCCGAGGTCCGCGCCCGAGGCGTCAAGCGGTGGGACGGGCATCTCGATCTCGGGCTATGGTCGCGTTGGCGTGGTGACGCGCCAGTAGGCTTGCCAGACTTGGTGCAGAATCCATTGATCCGAAGGGCCTTTTTGGTCTAAGCGCGCTGTCATGGATCATTTTCTCTACCGCGACGGCGCGCTTTACGCCGAGGATGTGCCCGTTTCCGAGATCGCGTCTGCGGTCGGAACCCCATTCTACGTCTATTCAACGGCGACCTTGCTGCGGCATTTCAAGCTGTTTGATGACGCGCTTGAGGGTATGGATCATCTTGTGTGCTATGCGATGAAAGCGGCCAGCAATCAGGCGATCCTGAAAACGCTGGCGCAAGCGGGCGCAGGGATGGATGTGGTCTCGGGCGGGGAATATCTGCGTGCCAAGGCGGCAGGTGTGCCCGGGGACAAGATCGTTTTCTCGGGCGTCGGCAAGACAGCGGATGAGATTCGGGCGGCGTTGACGGGCGGCATCCGGCAATTCAACGTTGAATCCGAGCCCGAGATGCAGGTGATTAACGCCGTTGCGCTTGAACTTGGCAAGGTTGCGCCGATCACCGTGCGGGTGAACCCCGATGTGGATGCGAAAACCCACGCCAAGATTGCCACCGGCAAGTCCGAGAACAAGTTTGGCATCCCGATCTCGCGCGCGTCCGAGGTCTACGCGCTGGCAGCCAGCTTGCCGGGCTTGGAGGTGATCGGGATTGATGTCCATATCGGGTCGCAATTGACCGAGCTTGAGCCGTTTGAACTGGCCTACCACAAGGTCGCAGAGCTAACCGAACGCCTGCGTTCTGAGGGCCATAACATACATCGGCTGGATCTGGGGGGTGGACTGGGCATTCCCTACACCCGCTCGAACGATGCACCACCTTTGCCGGTCGAATATGGCGCGATGATCAAGAAAACACTGGGTCATCTGGGTTGTGAGATCGAAATTGAACCGGGGCGCCTGATTGCAGGCAACGCGGGTCTGATGGTGTCCAAGGTTATTTATGTCAAATCCGGTGAAGGCCGTGATTTCCTGATCGTTGATGGCGCGATGAACGACCTGATCCGGCCTGCGATGTATGAAGCGCATCATGACATCATCGCGGTGGCAGAGCCCGCTGCAGGTGTCGAACAACAGCCCTATGACATCGTCGGCCCAGTCTGCGAATCCGGCGACACCTTCGCCAAACAGCGCAACATGCCGCCGCTGAAATCGGGTGATCTGATCGCCTTCCGAAGCGCCGGAGCTTACGGCGCGGTGATGTCCAGCGAATACAATACCCGACCCCTGATCCCCGAGGTTCTGGTGAATGGGGATCAATTTGCCGTAATTCGTGAACGCCCAAGCTTTGACGAAATCATAAACCGCGATACCATACCCGTGTGGCTCTGACGCGATAGGCGCGCGGGCCGATCAGGAGGCCCGCCTTGCGCGACGTATCAAACCTGCCGATCCCAAGAGGATCCCTGTGGCTTACGCATGCCGGGATGCTGGCCGAGCAGGTCATGCGTGCCTTTTGGCCCTTCTTCTCGATACTCATGGCGGTGCTTGCCGCCCTTATGCTGGGTTTGCAGGACCTTGTGCGGATCGAGACCGTCTGGGCGGGTGCAGCCGTCAGCGTGTTGGCGTTGATTGCGACAGCGATTCTCGGGCTCAGGCGATTCCACCTGCCGACCCGAACCGAGGCGCTGGTGCGGTTGGATGAAACGCTGCCGGGCCGACCGATTCAGGCCTTGATGGATGATCAGGCGATTGGCGCGATGGATGCCGATTCTGTGGCGTTGTGGAGGGCGCACCAGTCGCGCATGGCGGCGCGCGTGGCTGAGGCGGAACCGGTCAAGCCCGACCTGAGGTTGGCGTCGCGTGACCCCTATGCGCTACGTTATGCCGCGCTGCTGGCGCTGGTGGTGGCCGCGCTTTTTGGCTCGTTCTGGCGGATTGGCTCGGTTGCCGATATGACACCGGGCACCGCGCAGGCCGGGCAGGGCCCCAGCTGGGAAGGGTGGGTTGAACCGCCGCGCTATACCGGTTTGCCGACGCTCTATCTGGCGGATCAGACCGATCCCACGCTGAGCGTGCCCAAGGGCAGCCGCATCACGCTGCGGTTTTACGGAGAGGTGGGCGCCCACAGCCTGACCGAAACGTCGACGCCTTTGGGTACCGAAGCTGCCACTGATCCCGAGCAGGAATTTGTCGCTGAACGGTCCGGCCAGATGCGGATCGAGGGTCCGGCAGGTCGCGACTGGATGCTGGACATCCTTCCGGACACTGCCCCGCAGATCGCTGCAGCGGGGGCGGCTGAGGCTGAAGCTGGTGGGCAGATGAAGTTGCCCTTTGCGGCAGCGGATGATTACGGCATCGTTTCGGGAACAGCGCGGATCGAGCTTGATTTGCCCGCCGTGAACCGTGAGTTTGGTCTGGCGACCGAGCCCGAGCCACGTGAAACGATCACTGTTCAACTTCCGATGCCGATCACCGGCGATCGGACTGAATTCACCGAAGACCTGATTGAAGATTTCTCGCAGCACCCATGGGCGCATTTGCCCGTCAGGATCACGCTGATGGCTGTCGATGCGGCAGATCAGGAATCGGTGGCAGAGCCCTATCTGACCGACTTGCCCGCCCGTCGGTTCTTTGACCCGCTGGCTGCGGCGGTGGCGGAACAGCGCCGTGATCTGCTGTGGTCGCGCGAAAACGCTTTGCGCGTGTCGCAATTGCTGCGCGCGGTCTCGCATCTGCCCGAAGACCTGTTCCGTTCGGACACGGCCTATTTGCGTTTGCGCGTGATCCTGCGCCGGTTAGAGACCTTTGACCGCCACGGTGCGCTGAATTCGAAACAACAGGAAGAGATCGCGCAAGCGCTGTGGGAACTCGCGGTTCTGATTGAGGATGGAACGCTTGCGGACGCGTTGGAACGTATGCGCCGGGCGCAAGAGCGCCTGACTGAGGCGATGCAGAATGGCGCCAGCGACGAAGAGATCGCCGAACTGATGCAGGAATTGCGCGAGGCGACGCAGGACTACATGCGCCAGTTGCAGCGTCTGGCGCAAGAGAACGGTGAGACCCAGCAGGGCCAGCAAGGGCCCAACGGTGAAACCCTGCAGATGACGCAGGACGACCTGCAGCGGATGATGGACCGCATTCAGGAACTGATGGAACAGGGCCGCATGGCCGAGGCGCAGCAGGCGCTGGAAGAGTTCCAGCAGATGATGGAAAACATGCGCGTCACCCAAGGCCAGGGTCAGGGCGGCCAGTCCGAGGGTCAGCAGGCCATGGAAGGCCTGGCGGAAACCCTGCGCGAACAACAAGGCCTCAGCGATCAGGCGTTCCGGGACCTGCAGGAACAGTTCAACCCGGGCGCGCAATCGGGCGAAAGCCAGGGCAATGAAGGGCGCAATGGCGGTCTTGGCCGGGGCGAGAGCCATGAAGGTCAGGGCGGTCAGGGACAGGGCCAGGATCAGGCTGGCGAGGGCCAGCAGGGACAGGAGGGTTCATTGGCGGATCGCCAACAGGCCCTGCGGGATGAGCTTGGGCGGCAGGAACAGAACCTGCCGGGTGGCGGAACACCGGAAGGCGAGGCCGCGCGCGAAGCGCTTGGCCGTGCAGGCCGCGCGATGGACGAGGCCGAAGATGCCTTGCGGGGCAATGATCTGGCCGAAGCCATTGACCGCCAGTCCGAGGCGATGGAAGCCTTGCGCGAAGGCATGCGGTCACTGGGTGAGGCGATGGCGCAGAACCAGCAAAACCAGCCTGGTCAGGGAACCGAGGCCGGAGATATGCAAGCCAATAACCGGGACCCTCTGGGCCGCACGCCGGGGTCTGCCGGGTCGATCTCGACAGATGACAACCTGTTGCAAGGCGAAGATGTCTATCGCCGTGCCAGAGAGCTGCTGGATGAAATCCGCCGCCGCACGGGCGATACGGATCGGCCGCAGATCGAGCTAGAGTACCTCAAACGTCTGCTCGAGCGGTTCTGAGCGCGTTCAGTTCTGCGCACCGCCCGTCTGCGTCTCAAGCCAGATGCGGGCCTGATCGATCATCGAGACATAGGATTTCAGAACAGGATCGGCCTGCGGAACGGCCTCGCTGATTTGATTGGCGTTGCCGTAGATCAGGAACAAAATGACCCCGATGATGACGATAAGCGCGAAGCCGCGCAGAAACCCACCGGATTTGCGAACAGGGGCGGCTTCCTCGGCATCCTCGGATGTCAGATCGCTGCGCAGGCCGGAATTGATCGCCTCGACATCGGGCAGAGCGTCCTTCTGACCCGCATCTGACGCTGTTTTACTTGCTTCGGGGCGCTTGGGTTTGACCTTGGGCTCTTCCGGCACTTCAAGCGCCATATCGGCTTGGCTTTCCAGACTGCTTCCCTCGCGCTCGCGCAACTCGGCCTCGCGCGCGGCCTCTTCTTTCAGGATGTTGGCAACGGCGGGGTCTACATGGCCGCTATCGTCCTCGGGCTTCTCGGGCAGTGTTTCCGGGGCTGCAGGCGCGGCAACTTCTTCGACCTCGTCTGTGACCGGCGCAGGCGGCGCTTTTGCCTCAGCCGTCGCAGTGTCTTTTGCCTTGGCCTGAAACCACGTGTGTTCGCAATTCGAGCACTGCACATCGCGCCCACCATCGGGGATCACCTCATCCGGGACCTCATATTGGGCACTGCAATTCGGACACGTTAAACGCATTCTGCCTCCTGCCCGGCCAAGCGGGCCTGATAGTAGTTTTTTCAGGGATGATATTCCGTTAAGACCCAACAGCAAAGCGCGTTTTCGCCATCGTAGGTCAAGTGTCGCCAATTGGACCCGTTCAGGGGATCAAAGCAGGCATTGAAACCGTCGTCGCGCTCGGGCAAGAGATGAGCAGAACAATGGGGGCAGGCGTGATCGAGCTGGAAAATATCAGCTACAGCTATGGCGGCGGCGAATTGCTGAGCGATGTTTCGCTGCAGCTGCAGCCGGGATCGTTCCACTTCCTGACCGGGCCGTCGGGCTCGGGCAAGACCACGCTGCTGAAACTGTGCTACGGCGCTTTGCTGCCGACCTCGGGGCGGCTAAGCGCCTTTGGCGAGGATATTGCGCGGCTGGACCGTGACCAGATGGCCCTGCTGCGCCGTCGCATTGGCGTCGTGCATCAGGATTGCCGGTTTCTGGATCACATGACCGTGGCCGAAAACGTCGCCCTGCCGCTGATGGTGTCGGGTCGGGCGGAGGCGGGCGAACAAAACGATCTGACCGAACTGCTGGGCTGGGTCGGGCTGGGCAGCCGTCTTGAGGCGCTGCCGCCGGAGCTCTCGGGCGGTGAACGTCAACGCGCCGCGCTGGCCCGTGCCGTCATCCTGTCGCCGGATGTGGTGCTGGCGGATGAGCCCACGGGCAATGTCGATTGGGAGATGTCGCAACGCCTGCTGCGCCTGCTGGTCGAGCTGAACCGGATGGGCAAGACCGTGCTGATCGCGACCCATGACCTGTCCCTGATCCGCGCCGCCAAAAGTCAGGTGCAGGCGCGGGTGCTGCGTATTTCTCAGCGCCGCCTGCAGCTTGCGGGGGCCGATCTATGAGCAAGGGCGATATCCGCAACCTGCTGCGCCGCGACAGCCGCGCCGACCGCGTCGTGCCGCCCACCGGGTTTACCGCACAACTGACTCTGTTCGTATCCGGCGCGATGGCCTTTCTGGCCGTCTTTGCGCTGGCTTTGTCGCTGGCCTCGGGGCGGCTGGCGGATCGCTGGGCCTCGGAACTGGCGGGGGCCGCCACGCTGCGGATCAACGCCCCCGCCGACCAACGCGCCGCCCAGACCGAGGCTGCGCTGACTGTATTACGCCAAACCCCCGGCGTCGCCTCGGCCCGCGCGCTGACCAGCGAGGAACAAGCGGCACTGCTGTCGCCCTGGTTCGGCCCCGACCTGCCGCTCGAGACGCTGCCCATCCCACAACTGATCGAGATCATAGAAGGCCCGCCCGGTCTGGATGCCGCCGGTCTGCGCCTGCGTCTGGGGGCCGAAGTGCCCGGCGCGGTACTGGACGACCACACCCGCTGGCGCGAACCGCTGGTTGATGCCGCCATGTCGCTGCGGCGACTGGGCTGGATTTCGATCCTGCTGATCGGTGGGGCCACGGCTGCGATGATCACCCTTGCCGCCAATGCCTCGCTGGCCGCCAACGCCCAGATCATCGAGGTCCTGCGTCTCGTCGGTGCCCGCGACCGTTTCATCGCCGGGGCCTTCGTGCGGCGGTTCACCTTCCGCGCGCTGTTCGGTGCCGCGGTCGGCACCCTGCTGGGCATGTCCGGCGTGCTGCTGCTGCCCGAAGCCTCGGACGCGGGTGGATTTCTCACCGGGCTCGGGTTTCAGGGGGCAGGCTGGCTGCTGGTCGTGCTGATCCCGCTTTTGGGCGCGGCGGTTGCGTTTCTGGCCACATGGTCGGCGGCGCGGCGCAAGTTAAAGGAGCTTTCGTGATGTTCATGGCCCTTCAATGGATACGGTCGCTGATCTTCATGTTCACGATCTACGCGTGGATGCTGATCCTTGGGATTGTCTTTGCACCCTACGCGCTGTTCGCCAAACGCGGAGCGGCGCGGGCCTGCATGACCTATGCCCGCACGACCATGTGGCTGGCCCGCTGGATGGTCGGTATCCGCAGCGAAATCCGCGGAAACCCTCCGACCGGAGAGGTGGTGATCGCCGCCAAGCACCAGTCCTTCCTCGATATCATCATGATCTTCAGCGCCATCCCCCATGGCAAGTTCATCATGAAGAAAGAGCTTCTGTGGACCCCGGTCATCGGCATGTATGCCCGCCGGCTGGGTTGTGTCGCGGTTGATCGCGGCAAGAGGGGCGTGGCGGTGGCCAAGATGGTCAAGGATGTGGCCAAAGAGTTCAGCGAACCCGGCCAGCTGGTGATCTACCCGCAAGGCACCCGCGTCGCGCCGGGTGTTCCGAAACCTTACAAGGTGGGGACTGCGGTGCTCTATCAGGGGCTGGGGTATCCCTGCGTACCGGTCGCCACAAACGCGGGCGTCTTCTGGCCCAGAACCGGCATCCTGCGCAAACCCGGCACAGCCATTGTCGATTTCCTCGACCCGATCGAACCCGGCGTTGGCCGGGACGCCTTTCTGGAGCGGCTCGAGGACGTCATCGAAACAGGTTCAAACGCATTGATGCGAGAAGTGGGATTTGACCCGGATGCAGTTCATTGAAGACATAACGACGCTCGAGGGGCTTTACGGCACACCCGGCGCACCCTCGCTGCGCAAAGTGGCCCGGCAACTGACGCCGCTCTATCGCAAATGGATCATGACCGCGCGGCTTTGCGTGCTGAGCACCGTGGGCCCTGAAGGCGTCGATGGCAGCCCGCGCGGCGATGACGGACCTGTTGTGCTGGAACTGGACCCCGGCACGCTGGCGCTGCCCGACTGGCGTGGGAACAACCGGCTGGACAGTCTGCGCAACATCGTGCGGGACCCGCGTGTGGCGTTGATGTTCATGGTGCCCGGTTCAAACACTGTGGTACGGGTCAATGGCACCGCGCGCCTGACGGCGGATGAAACGCTGCGCGCCCGCTTTGAAAAGCACGGCAAACAACCCGCCACCGTCATCGTTATCGAAATTGCCGAGATATACACCCAATGCGCCCGCGCGCTGATGCGGGCGCAGACATGGGCGGGCGGTGACGATGCCAAACAGCTACCGAGCGTTGGCGAGATACTGGCCGAAGTGAGTGCTGGTGACGAAGGCGGTGCCCGATACGATCAGGAATGGGGTGCACGCGCCGCCAAGACCATGTGGTAGAAAAGGGGGCTCTGCCCCCGCCGCGGCAAGCCGCGACTCCCCCGGGATATTTAGAGCCAGATGAAGCAGGGGATCCGGTCTTCATCTGGCCAGAAATATCCCGGAGCGCGAGGCAGAGCCTCGCATCCCGCGCTTTCAGCCCTTACAGTTTCACGAGTGGATCGGGCCGTCGCCACAGGCGAGTGCTGCTTCACGCACCGCTTCTGAATAGGTCGGGTGTGCGTGGCAGGTCAGAGCCAGATCCTCGGCGGAGGCACCGAATTCCATGGCGACGCAGACCTCGTGGATCAGATCGCCCGCCGCGGGGCCGATGATGTGGGCCCCCAGAATGCGGTCGGTGTCCTTATCGGCAAGGATTTTGACAAACCCGTCGGCTGCGAAGTTCGCCTTGGCGCGGCCGTTACCCATGAACATGAACTTGCCGACCTTGTAGGCGCGGCCCTGTTCTTTCAGCGTTGCCTCGGTCTCGCCGACATTGGCGACCTCGGGCCAGGTGTAGATTACGCCCGGGATGACGCCGTAGTTCACATGACCGTGTTTGCCTGCGACTTGCTCGGCGGCGGCCATGCCTTCGTCCTCGGCTTTGTGGGCTAGCATCGGGCCTTCGGTGACGTCTCCGATCGCGTAAATGCCGGGAACGTTGGTCTGCCAGTCAGCGCCCACTTTGATCTGGCCGCGCGGTGTCATCTCAACGCCCAGAGCCTCGAGTCCCAGACCATCGGAATAGGGTTTGCGCCCGGTGGCGACCAGAACGGTGTCGGCGTCGATCACATGCTCGCTGTCATCCTTGAGCAGCTTATACGTCACTTTGGCCTTGGTCTTGGTCGCTTCGGTCTTTTGCACCGCCGCGCCCATGACGAAGTTAAGACCCTGTTTCTTGAGAATACGCTGGAAGGTCTTCTGTACTTCAGGATCCATGCCCGGCGTGATTTCCTTGAGGAATTCGATCACCGTCACCTCGGCCCCAAGACGGCTGTAGACCGAGCCCAGCTCCAGCCCGATCACACCGGCACCGATCACCACCATCTTCTTCGGAATCTTGCCCAGAGACAGTGCGCCGGTCGAAGTCACAACGACCTTCTCATCCACTTCGACACCGGGCAGCGCCGACGGCTCAGAGCCCGAGGCGATGATGATGTTCTTGGCCTCGTGCACCTCATCACCCACCTTTACCTGACCGGCAGCGGGGATCGAGCCCCAGCCTTTCAGCCAATCGATTTTGTTCTTCTTGAACAGAAACTCGATGCCCTTGGTGTTGCCGTCGATCACCTCGTCCTTATAGGCCTGCATCTGTTTCCAATCGACCGACGGAGATTTGCCTTTCAGGCCCATCTTGGCAAAGTTATGCTCGGCTTCGTGCAACTGGTGACTGGCATGCAGCAGCGCCTTGGACGGAATGCAGCCTACGTTCAGACAGGTGCCGCCCAGCGTCTCACGCCCTTCGACCACGGCGGTTTTCAGCCCCAGTTGGGCGCAGCGGATGGCGCAGACATAGCCGCCGGGGCCGGCTCCGATTACGATGACGTCATAGCTGGACATTGGGGCACTCCTTGATGTGTCTCGACCGCGCCCGTGTCAGGGCGCGGCAGTCAGGCCTTACAGGGCCATAAGGTATAGATAAACGGTTGCAAGAAATCCTGCCAGCCAGACAAGCGTGCGCAGGAACGGGACCGGGATGGCCAAAGCGTAGACCGGGACAAAGACGAGGCGCGCGATCAGGAAAATCTGCGCCGCCAGCAGCGTCCCGGACGTGAAGCCATCCTTGACGGCAAGGATCAGCACCGCAGGCGCAAACAGCGCCATCGCCACGACCGAGTTCGACAGCGTGCGCTCGACCCGTCCGGCAACCCCGGTCAGCGGCGGCATGTCATCCCGCGCGCCACCCAGCGTCATCAGCCCGACCTGTGACATGGCGGTCAGGACGTTCAGCAGGATGATCACCACGACCAGCAGGCCATAAAGCGCAAGAATGGAAAGTTCCGAAGACATGTTCACATTTCCTTTTTCAATGAGTGTCCGGGTTCGGGACTAACATCTCCAAGGCTGATGGGCAGGCGGGGCTCACGCGTAAGTGCAACGGCGTGTGCAGGAGAGAGCCCCTGCACACGCAGGATGTCAGACCGGTTCTAGCAGCTTAACCTGAATATGGGCCACGCCGCCACGTTCGTGATGCATGGACAGTTCTTCCGAGTCGAAGAACCTGCGCGCCCTTTCAAGGTCCGCCACCTCGAACATCGCAACCGCATGGTCGCGCTGGTCGGGGTCTTTCCAGACATGCAGGTCGCGGATGCCCGCAGCCTTGCGCATGGGCTTGTCCTCGCGGAACACTTTCAGCCAGGCGCTGAAATCGGCCACATCGGCCTGCCAGAGTACATGTGTTGCCATGATCACAGATCCATCAGCAGACGGCGCGGATCTTCCAGCGCCTCTTTCACGCGCACAAGGAAGGTGACCGCGCCTTTGCCGTCCACGATCCGGTGATCATAGGACAGGGCCAGATACATCATCGGACGGATCTTGATCTCACCATTGATGACCATCGGGCGGTCCTGGATCTTGTGCATGCCCAGAATGCCCGATTGCGGCGGGTTCAGAATGGGCGAAGACATCAGCGAGCCGTAGACGCCGCCATTCGAGATCGTGAAGGTGCCGCCCTGCATCTCAGCCATGGACAGCTTGCCGTCACGGGCGCGCTTGCCCTTTTCGGCAATGGCTTTCTCGATCGCTGCGAAGGACATCGAATCCGCATCCCGGATCACCGGAACCACAAGACCCTGCGGCGTACCGGCAGCAACGCCCATATGGACGAAGTTCTTGTAGACGATGTCGGTGCCATCAATCTCGGCATTGACCTCGGGCACTTCTTTCAGCGCGTGGCAGCAGGCCTTGGTGAAGAAGGACATGAACCCCAGACGCACACCATGCTTCTTCTCGAACTGGTCCTTGTACTGGTTGCGCAGGGCCATCACCTCGGTCATGTCCACCTCGTTATAGGTGGTCAGGATTGCGGCGGTGTTCTGGGCATCCTTCAGGCGCTTGGCGATGGTCTGGCGCAGACGGGTCATGCGCACACGTTCTTCGCGCGCAGCATCATCGGCAGCGACAGGTGCGCGCGGAGTTTGGGCAGCGGGGGCGGGCACAGCCGCCGCAGGCGCTGGGGCCGTAGCCGTTGCAACCGCTTTTGCCACATCCTCTTTCATGATGCGCCCGTCGCGGCCCGTTCCGGTGACCTGATCTGCCGAAAGACCGGCCTCGGCCATGGCTTTCTCAGCCGAGGGCGCGTTGGCCACGTCCTTGCCACCAACAGAGTCGCCCCCATTCGCCGGGGCAGCCGCCGCCGGAGCCGCAGCAGCACCCGCTGCCGCGCCCGAGATCACCGCCAGCTTGGCGGTGGCATCCACGGTCGCACCTTCGGGCGCTACGATTTCGGCCAGAACACCTGCAGCCGGGGCCGGAACCTCAACCGAGACCTTGTCGGTCTCCAGCTCACACAGCATCTCATCCTGTGCCACGGCGTCGCCGACCCGCTTGAACCATGTCGAAACGGTCGCCTCGGTCACGGATTCACCCAGCGTGGGCACCATCACATCGACGCTGCCACCCGACGCTGCGGGGGCCGCAGCAGCAGAGGCCGGGGCCGCCGCCGGGGCAGGGGCCGCGCCTTCACCCGCCGCAATCGTGGCCAGCAGGGCGTCGACACCAACGGTCTCACCTTCGGCGGCTACGATCTCCCCCATCACACCCGCGGCGGGCGAGGGCACTTCGACCGTGACCTTGTCGGTCTCAAGCTCACAGAGCATTTCGTCCACGGCCACAGCGTCACCGGGTTTCTTGAACCACGTTGCAACCGTGGCTTCGGTGACAGATTCGCCAAGCGTGGGAACACGAACTTCAATCGTCATCGTTTACTTTCCTTTGAGGCTCAGCGCTTCGTTCACCAGCGCTTCTTGTTGGAATTTGTGTTGGCTGGCCAGACCCGTCGCGGGCGAGGCCGAGGTGGCGCGACCAGCATAAACCGGACGCGTATGTTTGGCTTTGATCCGGGTGAGCACCCATTCGATATTGGGCTCGATAAAGGTCCAGGCGCCTTGGTTCTTGGGTTCTTCCTGACACCAGACCATCTCGGCTCCTTTAAAGCGCTCAAGCTCGTTGATCAGCGAGTGCGCGGGGAAGGGATAGTATTGCTCGATCCGCATCAGATAGATGTCGTCGATGCCACGCGCATCGCGTTCTTCCAGAAGGTCGAAATACACCTTGCCGGAACACATGACGACGCGCTTGATCTTGTCATCGGACACCAGCTTTGTATCCGAATTTCCTTTCTGCGCATCATCCCACAGTACCCGGTGGAAGCTGGAACCTGTGGTGAAATCATCTGCCGTGCTGACCGCCAGCTTGTGCCGCAGCAGTGACTTTGGCGTCACCAGGATCAGCGGCTTGCGGAAGGTCCGGTGCAGCTGTCTGCGCAGGATGTGGAAATAGTTCGCAGGCGTCGTACAGTTGGCCACGATCCAGTTGTCCTGACCGCACATCTGCAAGAAGCGTTCAAGCCGGGCGGACGAGTGTTCCGGGCCTTGCCCCTCAAACCCGTGCGGCAGCAGGGTGACCAGACCGGACATACGCAGCCATTTGCTTTCGCCCGAGCTGATGAACTGGTCGAACATGATCTGCGCACCATTGGCGAAATCGCCGAACTGCGCTTCCCAAAGAACCAGCGCGTTGGGTTCGGCCAGCGAATAGCCATACTCGAAACCCAGAACTGCATATTCGGACAGCATCGAGTCGATCACTTCGTATTGTGACTGCCCTTTGCGGATGTTGTTGAGGGGATAATACCGTTCTTCGGTTTCCTGGTGGACAAAGCCTGAATGGCGTTGGCTGAATGTGCCGCGGGTGGCATCCTGACCGGCCAGACGCACGGGGTACCCTTCTGTCAGCAACGAGCCGAAGGCCATCGCCTCACCCGTCGCCCAGTCAAAGCCTTTGCCGGTTTCGAACATCTGTTTCTTGTGGTCCAGCAGACGGCCCACGGTCTTATGCAAAGCAAATCCGTCCGGAGCCTGTGTCAGCGCGCTTCCGATTTCGGCCAGAGTATCGGGGGTGATCGCCGTATCGCCCCGAACATATTCGTCCTTGTTCTTGTCCAGGTGCGACCAGCGCCCATCCAGCCAGTCGGCCTTGTTGGGTTTAAAGTCCTTCCCGGCCTCGAATTCGTTGTTCAGATGCGCCTGGAACGCGGCTTTCATATCCTCGATCTCGCCCTCGGGGATCAGCCCATCCTTGACCAGACGTTCGGTGTACAGCGACAGCGTTGTCTTATGCGTCTTGATCTTCTTGTACATGATCGGGTTGGTGAACATGGGCTCATCGCCCTCGTTGTGCCCGAACCGGCGGTAGCAGAAGATATCCAGAACCACGTCCTTGTGGAACTTCTGGCGGAACTCGGTCGCCACCTTGGCGGCATGCACCACCGCCTCGGGGTCGTCGCCATTGACGTGGAAAATCGGGGCTTCAACCATCAGCGCGATATCCGTGGGATATGGGCTGGAGCGGCTGAAATGCGGCGCTGTAGTAAAGCCGATCTGGTTGTTCACCACGATATGCATCGTACCGCCGGTCTTGTGTCCGCGCAGGCCGGACAGGCCAAAGCCTTCGGCCACCACGCCCTGCCCGGCAAAGGCTGCATCGCCATGCAGCAGGATCGCCATGACCTTGGTGCGGTCAGTGTCCTTCAGCTGATCCTGCTTGGCGCGCACCTTGCCCAGCACCACCGGGTTCACCGCCTCAAGGTGGCTGGGATTGGCGGTTAGCGAGAGGTGGACGCTGTTGCCGTCAAACTCGCGGTCGCTGGAGGCACCGAGGTGGTATTTCACGTCGCCCGAACCATCCACGTCCTCGGGCTTAAAGCTACCGCCCTGGAATTCGTTGAAGATGGCGCGATAGGGCTTGCCCATCACGTTGGCCAGAATGTTCAGACGGCCACGGTGCGGCATCCCGATCACGATGTCGCTCAGGCCCAAGGCGCCGCCGCGCTTGATGATCTGTTCCATAGCGGGGATCAGCGCTTCGCCACCGTCCAGACCGAACCGCTTGGTGCCCATGTATTTGACGTGCAGGAATTTCTCAAAGCCCTCGGCCTCGACCATCTTGTTCAGGATCGCCTTGCGGCCTTCCTTGGTGAACTGGATTTCCTTGCCAAAACCCTCGATCCGTTCCTTCAGCCACGCGGCCTCTTCGGGGTTCGAGATATGCATGTATTGCAGCGCGAACGTGCCGCAATAGGTCCGCTTCACGATCTCGACGATCTGGCGCATGGAGGCCATCTGCAGGCCCAGCACGTTGTCGATAAAGATCGGGCGATCCATGTCGGCATCGGTGAAGCCATAGGTCTTTGGGTCCAGCTCAGGGTGTGTGCTGGCCGCGCGCATGCCCAGCGGGTCCAGATCAGCGGCCAGATGGCCCCGGATGCGATAGGCGCGGATCAGCATCAGCGCCCGCAGACTGTCCAGCACCGCGCGCTTGATCTGGTCATCGCTGACCGCAACTCCCTTGGCGGCGGCCTTGTCCTTGATCTTCTTACCTGCGGCCTTGGCATCAATCTCGGCCCATTCGCCGGTCAGCGCCCCGGTCAGATCATCACTGGGCATCGGAGGCCAGTCGGTGCGCGCCCAAGACGGCCCTTCGGCCTCGCGCTGCACATCCGGCGTGGCATCACCCATGGCCTTGAAGAACTCGACCCAGGCGGCATCCACCGCGCCGGGGTTCCGGGTATACTGGGCATAGAGCTGCTCCAGATACTCGGCGTTATGCCCCTGCATGAAGCTTGAGGCATGAAACTGGTCGTTGGGCGAATGTTCGGTCATGGGGTTACCTCATATGGGTTGGGACCGTATTGGTTGGTGCCCGGCTGGCTGGGGCGGGACAGCCACCACAGCACCAGGAGGGGTGACACTGTGAGAACGATCAGTGTCGGAATGACTATAAGCAGGGTTGCACGGGTGAACAGAATGTCCAAAGCCCCGCCATGGAACTGACTGGCAAGGCCAATTCCAAAGAGCAAAACGGCCAGGGCACCCAGGATCAGTAAGATCGGCAGCAGCGCATAAAATCCGCTGCGTCCGGTGTCGTGCATCCTCCGGAACGAAACGGCCAGATGCGGGAAGAAGACGATCAGGGTCACAATGGACTGCACCGGCCCCGAGGACGTGGCGGTGACGGATTTCGAAGTCTCGGTCTCGGACACCGCGACCTGAGTGAAGAACTTCAGGTCGATGAAACCTGCGATGATGCTCCAGATCACGATGAAGAGGAAAAAGAACCAGTATTCGGGCCGCGAGGCGCGTCCCGAGAAGGTGAAGAATTTCGAGAAACAGGTTCGGATGGCGTCAGAGAAGGTCATGCTAATTTGCCTCCTCATATTCGCCCTTGTAGTCGGGAGAAATTGTGATGTTTGCGGGCATTAGGAGTTCTCTGAACGGCGCGCCAAACAGTCTTTTGTCCGAACTGTCTGTCTTCGCTGTACCCAACGCCCTAAAAAATGCGTCCAATTCAATCAGAGATATTGCGGTCGTTGCATTGTCTTCGCGGCCCAGTATCAAAGAAACGATATTGGTTCGGGCGTGCATCCCCCCACCAAGGCCATCTTTAATTGCAGAATAAACGATCCATTTTGGCCCCGCGAAGGCGCAATACTGGCGACCTTCTTCTACCCCAATCAATGCTAGCTGGACGTCGCCGTACACAAACGCTGGTTGATTCGGGCCGAGCGCGGAGTTTCCGAGGATAGATGCCGCCATGAAATACGCATTCTCGACAGTGTAGGCCAGATCAGTCTCGTCGATTGAGAATGCCACGCGGTTCGAAACAACTACAGGCGCTGGGCCGCGTTCAGATACGCCCCAGCCTGCTTTGGTTAATGCGTCACGCGCAGAATCGAGATTTTCGAAGCCGATTGAGCATAGCTTCGCCGCCGCCAAAAATGCCTGCTCACTTTCTTCGGTGGGTTCTTCTGCTGCCGCAGGGGAGCCAACGCTTGCAAGGCAAGCTAAAATAAGACTTGTCCCGGAACGAGCAATGCGTTCCGGGAGCGTGTGTAGCCTGCAAAAAGCAGAATTTATCGCTTTTGCAGGCATCAATCAGCCAATCGCTTCCAGCACAGCCTCACCCAGCGTCGCCGGGCTTTCGGCCACGACGATACCGGCCGAGCGCATGGCTTCGATCTTGTCCTCGGCACCGCCTTTACCACCGGCAACAATCGCGCCCGCGTGGCCCATGCGGCGGCCCGGAGGGGCTGTGCGGCCCGCGATGAAACCAGCGGTGGGTTTCGAGCGGCCCTTCTTGGCCTCATCCGCCAAGAATTGCGCGGCTTCTTCCTCGGCCGAGCCGCCGATCTCACCGATCATGATGATCGAGTGGGTCTCGTCATCGGCCAGGAACCATTCCAGCACGTCGATATGCTCGGTGCCTTTGATCGGGTCGCCGCCGATGCCCACGCAGGTGGACTGGCCCAGACCCACATCGGTGGTCTGCTTGACGGCCTCATAGGTCAGGGTACCCGAGCGGGACACAACGCCGACCGAGCCGCGCTTGTGAATGTGGCCGGGCATGATGCCGATCTTGCAGGCATCGGGCGTAATCACACCGGGGCAGTTCGGCCCGATCAGGCGCGACTTGCTGCCTTCCAGCGCACGCTTGACCTTCATCATGTCCAGAACCGGGATGCCTTCGGTGATGCAGACGATCACTTCCATCTCGGCATCAATCGCTTCAAGGATCGAGTCCGCTGCGAAGGGCGGCGGCACGTAGATCACCGAGGCATTGGCCTCGGTCACATGCTTGGCTTCGTGGACCGAGTTGAACACGGGCAGGTCAAGATGGGTCATCCCGCCTTTGCCGGGGGTCACGCCGCCGACCATGTTGGTGCCATAGGCGATGGCCTGTTCGCTGTGGAATGTGCCCTGTGAGCCGGTAAAACCCTGACAGATCACTTTGGTGTTTTCGTCGATGAGGACTGCCATCTGGCGTTCTCCTTTGTAGGGCGGGGTTCAGCCCGCCGAAATCTTGGGAAAGGTGGGCCGAAGCCCACCCAACGGGATGGCATCAGCCCTTGACGGCCTTCACGATCTTCTCGGCACCGTCTTTCAGGTTGTCCGCCGCAATCACGTCCAGGCCAGAGGTGTTGATGATCTCTTTGCCTTTCTCGACATTCGTGCCTTCCAGACGCACGACCAGCGGAACCTGCAGGCCGACCTCTTTCACCGCGGCAACAACGCCCTCGGCAATCACATCACAGCGCATGATGCCGCCGAAAATGTTGACCAGAATGCCTTTGACCTGCGGGTCCGAGGTGATGATCTTGAACGCCTCGGTCACTTTTTCCTTGGTCGCACCACCGCCCACGTCGAGGAAGTTGGCAGGCTCGGCCCCATAGAGCTTGATGATGTCCATCGTGGCCATCGCCAGACCGGCACCGTTGACCATGCACCCGATCTCACCATCCAGCGCGATGTAGTTCAGGTCGTATTTCGAAGCTTCCAGTTCCTTGGGGTCTTCCTCGGTCGTGTCGCGCAGCTCGGCAATATCCGGGTGGCGGTAAACCGCGTTGCCGTCAAAGCCGACCTTGGCGTCCAGCACTTTCAGGTCGCCCTTGTCCGAGATGATCAGCGGGTTGATCTCCAGCATCTCCATGTCCTTCTCGACGAAGGCGTTATAGAGCTGGTTCATCAGTTTGACGCATTGTTTGACCTGCGCGCCTTCCAGTCCCAGCGAAAAGGCGATGCGGCGGCCGTGATAGGCCTGATAGCCGGTCGCCGGGTCAACCGAGAAGGACAGGATTTTCTCGGGCGTCGCTGCAGCCACCTCTTCGATATCCATGCCGCCTTCGGTCGAGCAGACAAATGAAATGCGGCTGGTCTGGCGATCCACCAGCAGAGCCAGGTAAAGCTCGCGCTCAATGCCCGAACCGGCCTCGATATAGATGCGATTCACCTGCTTGCCTGCCGGGCCGGTCTGATGCGTGACCAGTGTGCGGCCCAGCATCTTCTTGGCTTCTTCGGCGGCCTCTTCCACCGACTTGGTCAGACGGACACCGCCTTTTTCCCCGGCATCCACCTCTTTGAACGAGCCCTTGCCGCGTCCCCCCGCGTGGATTTGCGCCTTGACGACCCACAGGGGTCCATCCAGTTCACCGGCTGCGGTTTTGGCTTCCTCGGCGCGCAGAACCGCGCGACCGTCGGAGACCGGAGCGCCATAGCTGCGCAAAAGAGCTTTGGCCTGATATTCGTGAATATTCATCGAAATTGTCCCGTCTGACTACGATTACCCCGTTATAGGGGTGTCTAAGGGCCAAGTTTAAAGAGTTTTTTGACGTGTCACGGGAAATTGCAGAAGATTTTCAGTATTTGTGATCACGGTTTTTTGGGGTGTGATCACAAAAAAATACACAGGCGTGTATTGCGCTAGTTTTTCAGAAAGTATCGATTCTGCAAAAAACATAGATAGAATGAAATCCCTCCTGCCAAGAAAAGTGGCGCGGTTCGCATCACGGCTGCGAGCAACGGGTCCATCACGGTTGGATTTCCTCCATCGACTCCGAGCGCGATGAAAAATATCGGGATCAGCCCGGCCCCACGCACGATGCATTGAGCCGAGTAGGCCTTAAGAACTGTTGTGATAATGCCCTGAGGTTTGTCATATCAAAAAAGTAAGAGTGCGGACAAAGCCAAGACATAGAAAGTGGGCCTCAGTGTTATCAAGAAGATGGTGGTGAACACTATAACTTCTCTTTCTATGGTCAAGAAAAGAGAAATGCGCGCCCGAAGACGCGCATTCACCCTTTGGTCTGGAATTCCAGACCTTATGCCAGCGAGCTATCGATGCCCTTGCAGGCTTCGATCAGACCTTTCACAGCATTCACTGAGTTGTCGAAGCCGGCCTGCTCTTCTTCGTTGAGCTTGATGTTGACGATGCGCTCGATGCCGCCAGCGCCGATGACGGTGGGAACACCCACATACATGCCTTCAACACCCAGTTCGCCATCGCAATAAGCGGCACAGGGCAGAACGCGTTTCTGGTCTTTCAGATAGGCCTCGGCCATTTCGATCGCCGAGGTGGCAGGCGCGTAGAAGGCCGAGCCGGTTTTCAGCAGGCCAACGATCTCGGCACCGCCATCACGGGTGCGCTGCACGATGGCGTCCAGTTTCTCTTGCGTGGTCCAGCCCATCTCGACCAGATCGGGCAGGGGGATACCGGCGACGGTGGAATAACGTACTGACGGGACCATCGTGTCGCCGTGGCCGCCCAGAACGAACGCGGTGACATCGCGCATCGAGACGTTGAACTCTTCCGACAGGAAGTGGGCGAAACGGCCTGAATCCAGAACGCCCGCCATGCCGCATACCTTGTTGTGCGGCAGGCCCGAGAATTCGCGCAGGGCCCAGACCATCGCGTCCAGCGGGTTGGTGATGCAGATGACAAATGCATTCGGCGCGTTGGCGGCGATGCCTTCGCCGACCGATTTCATGACCTTCAGGTTGATGCCCAGCAGGTCGTCACGGCTCATGCCCGGTTTGCGCGGGACACCGGCGGTCACGATGCAGACATCGGCACCTGCGATGTCTTCATAGGACTGCGTGCCTTTCAACTTGGCGTCGAACCCTTCCGAGGGGCCGGATTCTGCGATGTCCAGCGCCTTGCCTTCGGGCGTACCTTCGGCGATGTCGAACAGAACGACATCCCCAAGTTCTTTCATTGCTGCGAGGTGGGCGAGCGTGCCGCCGATCTGACCTGCGCCGATCAGCGCGATCTTGGGTCTGGCCATTTGGATTATCTCCGGTCGGTTTTGAAATCGCGGTTTTGCTAGTCGCAAAAACGACGCTGCGCAAGCCTCCTGCGGCGCGGCATGCCACCGCATACCGTTTGCACAGCCTGTACCGATTGCGCTAAACCGCCTGCGAGACACGCCTATTCGCGGATCACCCTATGTTCGAAATGAATCTGATGTTTTTTGCGGTGGCGATCCCGGCGGTGATCTTTGCCGGCATATCGAAGGGCGGTTTCGGCTCGGGCGTGGCCTTCGCGTCATCCTCGATTCTGGCGTTGATCCTGACGCCAGGGCAGGCTTTGGCGCTGATGCTGCCGATCCTGATGGTGATCGATGTTGCCACGCTGAAACCCTATTGGAAACGCTGGAGCTGGCCGGATTCCCGCCTGCTGATCCTGGGCGGGGTGCCGGGGGTTGCGCTGGGTGCCTGGTTTTATCGTGTCACGGATGACGACCTGCTGCGGCTGCTGATCGGAGGAATTTCGGTCGGCTTCGTCGTGTGGCATGTGGGCCAGTCCAGGGGCTGGATCCGTGGCTTTGCAAACCGCCTGCCGCCCCCGGCTGGTTTGTTCGCGGGGCTGGTTGCGGGGTTCACCAGCTTTGTCAGTCACGCGGGCGGGCCGCCCGCCGCCGTCTATCTGTTGTCCCAGCGCCTGTCCAAGACCGAGTTTCAGGCCTCGACCGTGCTGGTCTTCTGGGTGATCAACGCGGTGAAGTTCGTGCCCTTCGCCTATCTGGGCCTGTTCACATGGCACACCGCGCTGGCTGATCTTCTGCTGACCCCCTTCGCCATCCTTGGCGCATGGCTGGGCGTCCGGGCGCATTTCATGCTCTCCGAACGCCTGTTCTTTGGTATCGCTTATGTGTTGCTGACATTGACCGGCACGAAACTGATCTGGGACGCCCTGACCTAAGCGTTGGGCGGCAGGGCCTCGGTCAGCGCCTCAAAGGACCGCCCCGAGGCGATCAGGCAGGTCACACCGTCGGGCAGGGTCACGGTGATCGTCCAGCTTCCGCTCTGGTCCGACGCAAACACCTCCATCACTGCACCTTGACGGGCGATGCCGATGCTGCGCCGGGTCTCGCCATAGGTTTCGATCAATCGCTTTATCACGTCGCTTCGCGGCGCGCAGTTCTGTGCACTGACCTGCTGCGCAGCCAGTACCATGATCCCCAGACCGATTGTCATCTTCAGCAGTATTTTCTGCATCTCACACCCCATTCGTTTTCATCGCAAAAACAGGGTGCAACCGACAAAGCGATATCGCGTTAAGGCAACGCACGTTGCGTCACGGCGCCGAAATGCTGCGCTGCGGCGATTTTGCGCTTGAACTTTCCGTCAAAAAATGCCCCATTCCGCGCAACATTATTTCTTTGGGAGAAGCCAATGGACCCGCGCCAGCGTCCTTATCGTTCCGTTCTCTATATCCCCGGTTCACGGGACCGCGCGCTGGACAAAGCCCGTAGCTTGCCGGTGGATGCGATTATCTTCGACCTTGAAGATGCGGTGGCCGCGGACGAAAAAGACAACGCACGCGAAACGCTCAGGGCTGCGCTGGCTGCAGGCGGCTATGGGGCGCGGGTCAAGATCGTGCGCATCAACGGGTTGGACACAGAATGGGGCCGGGCCGATGCCGAAGCCGTGCGCGACATGGACGCCGATGTGGTGCTGCTGCCCAAGGTGAGCGCGGCCGCCGATGTGGATGCGCTGGCGGCGATCACGGGCGATCTTCCGATCTGGGCGATGATGGAAACCCCACGCGGCATGCTGAACGCAGCCGAAATCGCGGCGCATCCACTGATGGCAGGCTTTGTCATGGGTACGAATGATCTGGCGAAAGAACTTCAAACCCGTTTCCGCCCCGACCGCTTGCCGATGATGACCTCGCTGGGCCTGTGCCTGCTGGCGGCCAAGGCCGAAGGGCTGATTATTGTCGATGGTGTTTATAATGCCTTCAAGGACACCGACGGGCTGGCCGATGAATGCGCACAGGGCCGCGATATGGGCTTTGACGGCAAGACGCTGATCCACCCCGCACAGGTCGATGTCGCCAATGCAGCCTTCGCGCCATCAGAGGTTGAGATCGACCTGGCCCGCCGCCAGATCGCCGCTTTCGAGGAAACCGAAGCGCGTGGGCAAGGCGTGGCTGTTGTCGATGGCAAAATTGTTGAGAACCTTCACGTTGTAACTGCCCGCGAAACTCTGGCAAAAGCAGAGGCGATAACAGCATTGCAAGCGGGGTAAGCCAGCATGGGCTTTGTTCTTCTGATCCTTGGTGTGGCGCTTTGGTGGGCCGCACATCTGTTCAAACGTGTGATGCCCGAACGGCGCGCCGCCATGGGCAACGCGGGCAAGGGCGCGGTTGCGCTGGCGCTGGTCGCGGCGATCTTGCTGATGATCTTCGGCTATCGCATGACCGATTTCGTCTATGTCTGGGCACCGCCGACCTTCCTGATCCACCTCAACAATCTCTTGATTCTGCTCGCCTTCTTCCTCATGAGCCCTGCTGGCCAGAAGGGGCGCGTGCTGCACAAGCTGCGTCACCCGATGCTGGGCGGCTTCAAACTCTGGGCCTTTGCGCATCTGCTGGTGAATGGTGATCTGGCGTCGATCATCCTGTTCGGTGGCTTGCTGGCCTGGGCCGTGGTCGAGGTCATCGTGATCAACAAATCCGAACCTGACTGGACTCCGGGCGAACCCGGTACTTATGGCAAGGATGCGATGTTCTTTGTGGGCTCGATCGTGCTGTTGGGCGTGGTGGGCTACATTCATGGGCTGGTCGGCCCGTCACCGTTTGGTGGGTAAGGGGCGGATAACATGGCGAAACTTTATCGTTTGCTGACCGAGGAAGACACCTCGGCCTTCTGTCACAAGGTCTCGGACGCGCTGGCAAAGGGGTGGGATCTGTACGGTGACCCCTCATACGCCTTTGACGCGGCCAACAACGTCATGCGTTGCGCGCAGGCTGTGACCAAAGAGGTTCAGGCCGACTACACAGCAGACATGAAACTGGGACAACAATAATGGCAAAAACCAATCCGGATAACTTCTTCGAGGATTATTCCATCGGGCAGGTGCTGCACCACGCAGTCCCGCGCACTGTGACGGATGGCGAGCGCGCTTTGTACCACGCGCTCTATCCCGCCCGCCATGCGCTCTATTCCTCGGACGAGTTCGCCCGGAATTGTGGCCTGCCGCAAAGCCCGATCGATGATCTGGCGGCGTTCCATGTGGTCTTTGGCAAAACCGTCCCCGACATCTCGCTGAACGCGGTCGCCAATCTGGGCTATGCCGAGGGGCGCTGGCTGCAGCCGGTCTATCCCGGCGACACCTTGCGGTCGGAATCCGAGGTGATCGGGTTGAAACAGAACTCCAACGGGAAAACCGGCGTGGTCTGGGTGCGCACGCGCGGGATGAACCAGCGCGATGAGGCGGTCATTGAGTATGTGCGCTGGGTCATGGTGCGCAAATCGAATTTGGATGCACCTGCGCCTGATACGGTTGTACCCGCATTAAAACAGGCGCTGGATGTTGGTGATCTGGTAGTGCCCGCGGGGCTCGATCTTTCGAACTACGATTTTGTGCAATCCGGCGAGGCGCATCGCTGGGGCGACTATGAGGTCGGAGAACAGATCGACCACGTTGATGGCGTCACTGTTGAAGAGGCCGAGCACATGCTGGCCACGCGCCTGTGGCAGAATACGGCCAAAGTGCATTTCGACCTGACGTTCCGCCCCGAGGGTCGGCTGATTTATGGCGGCCACGTGATCTCGATGGCGCGGGCGCTGTCGTTCAACGGGCTGGCCAACGCGCAGATGATCGTGGGACTGAATGGCGGCGCGCACGCCAACCCCTGTTTCGCGGGTGACACGATCAAGGCATGGTCCGAGGTCTTGGGCAAGGCAGAAACAGGCGTACCGGGCGTCGGGGCTGTGCGCCTGCGGTTGGTAGCGACCAAAGGCGGAGAACCGTTTGCCCTGCGCAACGAGGATGGCAAATATCTGCCCGGCGTGTTGCTGGATCTGGACTATTGGGCGCTGATGCCGATGTAACCCCGCTGACATTCAATTGATCGCGGTCCGCGAAATCCGTGATACGCTGGTCGCATGATGATGGTGCGCGCGTTTGTGGCCAGTCTCTGTCTGGCCTCGCAGGCTTATGCCTGTGATTTGGCTTTGGCTTTGGCGGTTGACGTTTCCGGCTCGGTCGATTCCGAGGAATATCGTATCCAGATGGATGGCCTGGCCGCCGGCCTGCGCGATCCCATTGTATCCGAGGCGCTGGTACGTGGGCAGGCTCAGCTGATGCTGGTGCAGTGGACCGGCAGTTCGCGCCAGCGGGTCACCATCCCATGGACCCGGATCGACAGCTTCGCAACCTTGGACAGCTTCGCCGAACAGGTGGCTAACGATCCGCGTGTGTGGCGCAATTTCTCGACTGCGATCGGCGAGGCGCTTGAAATGACAATCTCGCATTTTGACAGTGTAGCAGACTGTGCCCGTCACCTGATCGATCTGTCCGGCGACGGGATTTCCAACGAGGGTGTCGAGCCGGTGAAACTGCACCCTAAACTGCGGGATCGCGGAGTGACCGTGAACGCCATTGCCATTGAAGAAAGCGAACCCGACCTGACCGCCTATTTCTTTGAGAATGTTATCGTGGGCGAGGGTGCCTTTGTCGTCTCGGCCGCCGGATTCGCCGATTACCCCGAACGTATCCGCAAAAAATTGCTGCGCGAAGTGACGCAGCAGACGGCGGACCTGAATCGCGGTCGTCACTAGATTCGTGATCACATAGCTTTTCCCTTGAAAACGCTAACATTGGCGGCGCTGAATGCGATTTGTGATCACGCAAAATGTGGTCGTGATCACAAACAGATTTTATCGCGCGATTTGCGCTGGATTTAACGCTTTTTGCACCTGCAGCGCGTGACAGTGTCGCAAAAAACAGTAAAACGTTCGGTAGCCAACCGAAAAGGAGCCGCCATGGCCGATGTAAATCGGGGCAATCGCCCGCTTTCGCCGCACCTGTCGATCTATCGTCCTCAGTTGACGTCGGTCACGTCCATCCTGACCCGTATTACCGGAAATGCGCTCATTGTTGCGGCACTCCTGATCGTCTGGTGGTTTCTGGCCGCAGCGACCTCTCCCGAAGCGTTCGAACGGGCGAACTGGTGGCTCACATCGGTGCTGGGCGATCTGGTGATGGCGCTGTCGCTTTGGGGGCTGTGGTACCACACACTGGCCGGTGTCCGGCACCTGATCTGGGACAATGCGGTGGGGCTGGATCTGCCGACTGCGATGAAGCTGGGCTGGGCGGTTGTTATCGGCTCGGTCGTTCTGACCCTGCTCACCCTGCTGATTGTCGCGTAAAGGAGTTTACTTATGCGTTATCTGACGGACCGCAAACGCGCGACGGGTCTTGGGTCGGCCAAGGCAGGTACTGCTCATTTTTGGCGGATGAAGGTCAGCTCGGTGGCATTGCTGATCCTTGTTCCGCTGTTCATTTTCACATTCGGCCCGGTACTGGGTCAGCCGTATGACGTGGTGTTGGACTATTACTCGCGCCCGTTCCCGGCGATTGTTGCCGCGCTGACCCTTGTGGTCAGCATGAAACACTTTGCCGAAGGCGCGCAGGTGATGCTTGAGGATTATGTCCACGGGACCATGGAAAAAGTCTTGATCATCCTGACGACTTGCCTGTCGTACGGCGCGGCCGCGGCTGGCCTCTTCGCCATCGCGCGCATTGCCCTTTAATTCCCGGAGCTGAAAGAAATGGCTGCTTACGAATACGAAACGCATGAATATGACGTGGTCGTTGTTGGTGCCGGTGGGGCCGGGCTGCGCGCCACGCTGGGCATGGCGGAACAAGGGCTGCGTACGGCCTGTGTGACCAAAGTGTTTCCGACCCGCTCGCACACGGTCGCCGCGCAGGGCGGGATCGCCGCGTCGCTGTCGAACATGGGCCCGGATCACTGGCAATGGCATATGTACGACACCGTCAAGGGCTCGGATTGGCTGGGTGACACAGACGCGATGGAGTATCTGGCGCGTGAGGCTCCCAAGGCCGTTTACGAGCTTGAGCACTATGGCGTGCCGTTCAGCCGCACCGAAGAAGGCAAGATTTATCAGCGCCCATTTGGTGGGCACACAACGGAATTTGGCGAAGGTCCCGCTGTGCAGCGCACCTGCGCGGCTGCGGACCGGACAGGCCACGCCATCCTGCACACGCTGTATGGCCAGTCGCTGAAAAACAACGCCGAGTTCTATATCGAATACTTTGCCATCGACCTGATCATGTCCGATGATGGACAGTGTCAGGGCGTCGTTTGCTGGAAACTGGACGACGGCACGATGCATGTCTTCAACGCCAAGATGGTGGTGCTGGCGACTGGCGGTTATGGCCGCGCCTATTTCAGCGCGACCTCGGCCCATACCTGCACCGGTGATGGTGGTGGCATGGTGGCCCGCGCGGGTCTGGCGCTGCAGGATATGGAGTTCGTGCAGTTCCACCCGACCGGCATCTACGGCTCGGGCTGTCTGATTACCGAAGGCGCGCGGGGCGAGGGCGGTTACCTGACCAACTCGGAAGGCGAACGGTTCATGGAGCGTTATGCGCCCCAGTATAAGGACCTGGCACCGCGCGACTATGTCAGCCGTTCGATGACCATGGAAATCCGCGAGGGCCGCGGGCTCGGGGAGGACGGTGATCACATTCACCTGAACCTGAGCCACCTGCCCGCCGAGGCACTGGCCGAGCGTTTGCCGGGTATTTCGGAATCTGCACGGGTCTTCGCTGGGGTCGACGTGACCAAGCAGCCGATCCCGGTTCTGCCGACAGTTCACTACAACATGGGTGGTATCCCAACGAACTATTGGGGTGAGGTTCTCAACCCGACCGAGGACAATCCCACCGCTGTGGTCCCCGGCCTGATGGCCGTCGGTGAGGCCGGGTGCGCGTCGGTCCACGGGGCCAACCGGCTTGGGTCGAACTCGCTGATCGACCTTGTGGTCTTTGGCCGCGCGGCGGCGATCCGGGCGGGCAAGGTCGTGGATGCGGATGCACCCAACCCAGTGCTGAATCAGACATCGGTCGATAAGGCGTTTGACCGGTTTGATGCGGTGCGCAACGCAAGCGGTGCGGTTCCGACGGCTGATCTGCGGCTTGAGATGCAAAAGACCATGCAGTCGGATGCGGCTGTGTTCCGGACGTCGAAAACCATGGCTGAGGGCGTCGAGAAGATGACTGCCATCGCTGCCAAGATGGACGACCTGAAAGTCTCGGACCGCAGCCTTGTCTGGAACAGCGACCTTATGGAGTCGCTGGAACTGACCAACCTGATGCCAAGTGCGCTGGCCACTATTGTCGGTGCAGAGGCCCGCAAAGAATCCCGCGGCGCGCACGCGCATGAGGATTTCACCGAGCGTGACGACGAAAACTGGCGAGTACATACCGTCAGCCGGGTCGAGGGCAACAAGGTTGACCTCAGCTATCGCCCTGTCATCGTTGATCCGCTGACCACCGAAGATGAAGGTGGCATCAGCCTTAAAAGAATCGCGCCCAAGGCGCGCACGTTCTAAGGAGAGGAACTTATGGTACAACTGACCCTCCCCAAGAATTCCCGGATTACGACCGGAAAAACCTGGCCCAAACCCGAAGGTGCGACCAACGTGCGCAAGTTCCAGATTTATCGCTGGAACCCGGATGATGGGCAAAATCCGCGTGTCGACACCTATTTCGTCGACATGGACACCTGCGGCCCGATGGTTTTGGATGCGCTGATCAAGATCAAGAATGAGATCGACCCAACCCTGACCTTCCGTCGGTCGTGCCGTGAAGGGATCTGTGGGTCCTGCGCGATGAACATCGACGGGATCAACACGCTGGCCTGTATCTATGGGATGGACGAGATCAAGGGCGACGTGAAGATTTACCCGCTGCCGCACATGCCCGTGGTCAAGGACCTGATCCCCGACCTGACGCATTTCTATGCGCAGCACGCCAGCATCATGCCGTGGCTGGAAACCAAGACCAACCGCCCGGCGAAGGAGTGGAAACAGTCCATCGAAGATCGCAAGAAGCTGGACGGTCTGTATGAATGCGTCATGTGCGCAAGTTGCTCAACCTCGTGCCCCAGCTATTGGTGGAATGGCGACCGCTATCTTGGCCCCGCCGCACTGCTGCACGCCTACCGCTGGATTATCGACAGCCGTGATGAGGCCACAGGTGAGCGACTGGATGAGCTTGAGGATCCCTTCAAGCTGTATCGCTGCCACACCATCATGAATTGCGCCAAAACCTGCCCCAAGGGTCTGAACCCGGCCAAAGCGATTGCTGAGATCAAAAAGATGATGGTCGAGCGGGCTGTGTAACCACAGTTCAGGTCGAAGAAGAAATCCGGGGCTGAAGCGCCCCGGATTTATTCGTGTTCTGCGGGTATTGAATGGCTGGAGAACATCAATGCCCCAAACACCAATCAAGGTTCTGACTGTCGCATCGATCAGTGCTCTTTCCGCATGTAGTGGATCGAACAGCAGTCGAGCTGAGTTCGCCTTTAAGCAAGTGGATTGCGCCAGCCAAGCCGGGATTGAGGGGTCTTTTACCACCCAGTACGTCCTTCAGAATGGGAAGCAAACCGAAGTCTTCGTTCCCGGAAATGGTGTGACTGACGCGCAAGCCGCGAAGGCAAATGCCTGCATGGCTGCATAACCTTTGCAAAGCATCGGGCTGGCAGAGGTATCTGCTGGCCTTGTATGTATTTTGAGCATACCCCGCCTGCAAAAAGATCTGATGTGCCCGGCATCCGGTCCGAATATCTTTGCGTTGGGGAGGAGTGATGACACATTACGGGATCACTTCGATGAGCGCAGACAAAAAGAAAACCGATGCGGCCAAAGCCCTTGAGCTCCTGGAACAGGCGTGGGCTTATTACACACCCGAACCTAAGGTTCCAGCTTTCGAGGACGCGCCGGAGTTGTTCGAATACGCGCGTGCCGCCTAAAACCTCTGTCCGGTCTTGAAAAACTGCTGACAATCGGCAAAGCAGAAGGATGCCAGTCCTTCTGCTTTTGCTTGCTGCCGGTGTTATTGCCTACTTCTATTGGCGCTCCCGAACCTCGTCGCTGACGCGCGAATGCCGGTGGCGACAGCACCGCGATGCGCATCAATGGCGCTGCAGTTTCTGTGGTGCCGTTTCACAATCAGATGAAGAACCCACGCGGTGCCTCAAGGGGCAGGGCTGATATCCAACGGGCTTTTGCGCTGATTGACTTTGAGCGAGCTCCGGGTGCCGGTGGGTACCTTGCAAACCTGCTCACCCAGATAAACTGATATTGTGTGACGCTCCGCTCTTGCCTGTACGACGACCGCGAAACAGGACCTGACAAAGGATGTGGAAGATAACTTGGCGCACTTAGCCTGCGCATCCGAATGGATGCAGCGTGGTGAGGTACCCCGTATGTCCTAAAACTATGACCTGTGATGTAAAAGAAGAAGCGTTATCCAAAGCGCCAGCAGTCAGCTTTGACGCGCATCTGATGCGAGCGGGACCCTTGTCTAGGGGGAGCATTCCAAGCACTCTTGAGGTTTTTCCGATTTGAGTGGCTTTAAATCGCCACATGGTGCACGCGTTGTGATCGGTTAAGTCTGTTTCTGCATGGCTTTGGGCTTTTACGTCATCACGAACTAGGTCAATCTCGAGCCATGACAGATTCTCAGAACACCCCTCAACCGCCGAATGACGCGGACGCCCGCCGTGTGGTCGCGCCTGTTATTTGCTACCCCACCGATGGGTTGCCCAAGCCCCCTCTGGCGCTGTACCAGGCGGCTCGGGAAACGGCGCAAAAAACAGACGAAGTGTTGGTTCCAGCGCGTGACGCGCGTTGTTTCCAAGTGCCTGCCGGGCATTTCTTTCGCATCACCTCGGTCGAGGGGCCGCAGGTTGGCGACCTCAATCTCTGGAATCTGAATGACCTGTCCGAAAGATTCTATTCCGGCAAGACACGTGCGCTGCATGGCACGCATCTGACAACGGGCGAGCAGATGTGGTCGAGCTTTCCGCATATGCGCCCGATGGCGACCATCGTTGCGGATACGCTGGGCTGGTATGGCATCGATGCGTTCGGCGGTTCGGTCCATGATGTGATTGGTACGCGCTGCGATCCATATACAGGCAATTTGCTTGCCGGGACCCAGTACCATCATTGCTGCCATTCAAACCTGACCCGTGCTTTGGCAGATCATTTGGCCATCCCGCTGGCCGAGGCGGAACCGGCCGTACATGATGTTCTGAACGTGTTCATGTGTACCGGGTTCACCCGCGATACCGGTCAGTACTTTATGAAGGCCTCGCCTGTTCGGCCTGGTGACTATCTGGAATTCTTCGCCGAGATTGATCTGCTGGGGAATCTCAGTGCCTGCCCGGGTGGTGACTGCTCATCCGAGCATTCCTCGGATACCGCGCCATGCCACCCTTTGCTGGTCGAGGTTTTTGCGCCTGCCGATGGCGCATTGGCGGGCTGGCGCAGCCCTGCGCGCAATGCTTATGATCGCACGCATGGGCGTTAGTGTTTGGGCGTGTCAAGTGGTTGGGAAAGCCGCCTCAAGCGCGATTTCGACCATGTCGCCAAAGCTGCGTTCTCGATCAGATGACGGCAGCGCTTCGCCAGTCAGCAGGTGGTCCGAGACCGTCAGGACCGCCAACGCACGGCATTTATGGCGCGCCGCAAGGATATAAAGCTCGGCCGCTTCCATCTCGACACCCAGAACACCGTGGCGCACCATTTGCTCGTTCAGGTCCGGGCGTTCGTCATAAAAGACATCCGAGGAATAGATACCGCCGACATGGGTACGCGTGCCTTTGGTTTCTGCCGCCCGTGCCGCGGCCTGCAGCAGGCCCCAATCCGCGCAGGGGGCAAAGTTCAGCTCTTTCAGGATGCCGCGCGATGGGGTGCTTAGCGTGGTCGACGTCATCGCGAGGATGACATCCCGCACATTGACGCTGTCCTGCATACCTCCGCAGGACCCGATGCGAATAAGCGTTTTCGCCCCGTAATCCCGGATCAATTCGTTAACATAGATTGAGAGCGAGGGCATACCCATGCCGCTGCCCTGAATGGTTACCGCATTCCCATTCCAGGTGCCGGTAAATCCCAGCATGCCACGTACGTTATTGACCTGTCTTACGTTTTGCAAAAATGTCTCGGCTGCCCATTTTGCCCTATAGGGATCGCCCGGCAAAAGAACGGTTTCGGCAATTTCACCTTTTTCGGCGCCAATATGTATTGTCATTTTCGCAAATGCCCCGGTTCAGATTTCAAGGTCTGCAAGATCGGTGCCGGCATCCAGCGCATCATGCACCCAGCGCGGTTTGCGACCCCGACCTGTCCAGGTTTGTTCGGCATTGTCGGGGTTACGATATTTCGGCTTGGCTTTTGGTGTCTTCCCGGACTTCGGGCCGTCTGACGACAATTCAGACAGCGAAAACCCGAATTCAGCAGCCGCTTTTTCCGCAGCTCTTAATGCTTCTTTACGTTCGCGTGCCTCGGCGCGCTTCATTGCCTTTTCGATGTCATTACGCAAATCGATGAGTTCTTTGCGCGACATTTTTTCAAGATCAATTGCCATTCTTTTTCCCGTCCGATTTAATCCCAAGGCGCTGGCTTTGGTAAATCGAAATTGGGAAATGGTCTATTGCTTTTTTCGGCTTGGTCTGGGTGCCCTTACTCTGCAGCCATATTTTTTGGGTCGGCCAACGTAACGATATCGTCCATGATGGCGTTTAGCTCGAAATTCTTGGGCGTATAGATTTTGGCGACGCCCATGGCGCGCAGCGCATCGGCATCTTCATCGGGGATGATCCCGCCGACGACCACGGGGATGTCGCTCAGGCCTTCTTCGCGCAGGCGGTTCATCACGTCCTGTACCAGAGGCAAATGGCTGCCTGACAGGATAGACAGACCGATGACATGCGCGTTGTCTGCGCGTGCGGCGGCGACAATCTCTTCGGGTGTCAGGCGAATACCCTCATAACTGATATCCATGCCGCAATCGCGGGCGCGGAAGGCGATCTGTTCGGCCCCGTTGGAATGCCCGTCCAGCCCCGGCTTTCCGACCAGAAACTTCAAGCGACGCCCCAGCTTGTCACTGACGGCGTCAACCGCGGCGCGCAGATCGTCCAACCCTTCGGTCTTGTTCGAGACAGATCCTGAAACGCCGGTCGGGCCTCGGTAAGTTCCGTAGGCCTTGCGCATTTCCTCGGCCCATTCGCCAGTGGTGACGCCCGCCTTGGCCGCAGCGATGGATGGGGCCATCACATTCGCCCCGGTCGCGGCTGCTTCGCGCAGGTCCTGCAGAGCTGCGGCAACGGCGGCTTGGTCGCGCCCCGCGCGCCAGTCGTTCAGACGCCCGATCTGGTCCTGCTCGACGGCGGGGTCGACCACCATGATGCCGCCATCTTCGGTCTGCAGGGGCGAGGGCTCACCCTCGGTCCATTTGTTTACTCCGACCACTATCGTCTCATTGCGTTCGATCCGGTTCAGACGCTCGGCGTTCGAATCCACCAGCCGCGACTTCATGTATTCGATCGAGGCGACGGCCCCGCCCATCGACTCCAGATTTGCCAGCTCTGCCCGAGCGCCTTCCTTGAGTTCCTCGACTTTGGCATCAACCGCCGGATTTCCATCGAACAGGTCGCCATATTCCAACAGGTCGGTTTCATAGGCCAGAATCTGTTGCATCCGCATCGACCATTGCTGATCCCACGGGCGCGGCAGGCCAAGCGCCTCGTTCCATGCGGGCAACTGCACGGCGCGGGCGCGGGCTTTCTTGGACAGAGTCACGGCCAGCATCTCGATCAGGATGCGATAGACGTTGTTTTCGGGCTGCTGCTCGGTCAGACCCAGAGAATTCACCTGAACGCCATAGCGGAATCGGCGGAACTTAGGGTCCTCGACACCATAGCGTTGTTGCAGGATTTCATCCCAAAGATCGACAAAGGCGCGCATTTTGCACATTTCGGTAACAAACCGGATGCCCGCGTTCACAAAGAACGAAATCCGCCCGCACAGCGCCGGGAAATCCTCGGCCGGGACACGGGGGCGCAGCTCGTCCAGAACGGCGATGGCGGTCGCCAACGCATAGGCCAGTTCCTGTTCGGGCGTCGCGCCGGCCTCTTGCAGGTGATAGGAACACACATTCATCGGGTTCCATTTCGGCACGTTGGAATAGCAATATTCGGCCACATCCGCGATCATCTTCAACGACGGTTTCGGCGGGCAGACATAGGTGCCGCGGCTCAGGTATTCCTTGATCAGATCGTTCTGAACCGTTCCCTGCAGCTTGGACACATCCGCGCCCTGTTCCTCGGCAACGGCGATATAAAGCGCCAGCAACCATGGCGCTGTCGCGTTGATCGTCATCGAGGTGTTCATCTGCTCCAGCGGGATTTGGTCGAACAGCATCCGCATGTCGCCCAGATGACAGACGGGGACACCCACCTTTCCGACCTCACCGCGCGCCAGCGTGTGGTCGCTGTCATACCCGGTCTGGGTCGGCAGGTCGAAAGCCACCGAAAGCCCGGTTTGCCCTTTCGCCAGATTGGCACGATAGAGCGCGTTCGACGCTTGGGCGGTCGAATGCCCGGCATAGGTTCGGATCAGCCAGGGGCGGTCTTTCTGCGTCTGCGTCATCGGGTGGGCCTCGTGGGTCAGTGAGCAACAAAATTACGTCAATAGGTGATAAATAGTAATTTTCAGCATATGTCAATTCGCTGCGTCGCGGCATAACAGGGTTTCTTCAGATTGTGAGCGATCCAGATTGATGGCACTGTGCGCAGATGACTCAGACCGTGGAACTACCGCTTTGGCTGTTTGTGCTGATCGTGCTGTTTGCCGCGGTCACTTTCGCTTCGCATTTCTTGTTCCCATCGGTGCGGTGGTTTTTTCGTCGCAGGCTCGAACGCGCTGTGGCGCGTCTGAACAAGCGGTTGCAGCGTCCGATCCAGCCGTTCAAGCTGGCTGGTCGGCACGATATGATCCAGCGGCTGATCTATGACCCGCAGGTCAGCAAAGCGGTGCAGCAGCATGCCAAGCAGGAAGGTGTGCCTGATGCGGTGGCATCGGAACTGGCGCGGCGCTACGCCCGCGAGATCGCTCCGTCATTCTCGACTGTGGCCTATTTCAGCGTGGCGATCCGATTTGCCCGGATCCTCAGCAATGCGTTTTACAATGTCCGGCTCAGCTACGAGGACAAAGCGGCGGTGGACAACATCGACCCGGATGCTGCGGTTATCTATGTCATGAATCATCGCAGCAACATGGACTATGTGTTGATCACCTATCTGGCGGCGGATCATTCCACCCTGTCTTATGCGGTTGGTGAATGGGCGCGGGTCTGGCCGCTCAGTCGGCTTATACGAGCGATGGGCGCATATTTCATCCGGCGCAAATCGGGCAGTGATCTTTATCGTCAGGTGTTGGCCAGCTACGTGCGCCACGCAACCGAAGCGGGTGTGACGCAGGCGATATTCCCAGAAGGCGGGCTGAGCCTGAGCGGCAAGCTGGGGCGTCCCAAGTTGGGGTTGCTGAAATACATGGTCGATGCGGCGGACCCACAGGGCCACGATGTGGTGTTTGTGCCGGTCGCGCTGAACTATGACCGCGTGCTGGAGGACACTGTTCTCACTGCCGCTGCCAAGGACACTGAACGGCGTTTTCGCGCCCGTATCGGTGTTATCACGCTCTGGACCTTGAAACAGATCTGGCGGCGGATCACCGGGCGATACAAACGCTTCGGCATGGCCTCTGTGCGGTATGCAAAACCGATCTCGCTGCAGGAATTTCGCGCAGCGCATGACCGCGATCTGACCACCGATCTCGCGCGCGAATTGATGCGCCGGATCGGCGCTGCGACGCCCTTTGTTCCATTGCCGGCGGCCTGTCGCCTGATCCAGCAGGAAGGCGAGATGAAAGAAGAGACGCTTCGGGCGCGTTTGCAGGAACAGGGTGGGCCTGAGACGGTCGGGGATGAGGCCGTGGATGATGCGATCAATCAATTGGTCGAACGCAGGATTCTTCTGCGCGAGAACGGTACGTTGCGTCCGACCGGGCAGCGGCCCGAGTTGTTGGCTTATTATGCAGCAGCCTCTGAACCGGCCCCGCCGTCGCGCGACGATGCAGGCGCAGCAAGCATTTCTGCGACTGCTGGGTCATAAAATTACAAAAAACATATCAAAAACTGTTGCATTATTTCGTGACGGCCAATATTCCATCTTGTGACAGCCGCGATTCTGCGGCGCGGCAATGGATGAGTTATAGGAGGCCAGCATGGCTTTGGACGTCGACAGTGGCATCGCGTCGTACGATGCGCCCGAAAAAGACCTCTATGAGATGGGAGAGATCCCTCCGATGGGATATGTTCCCAAGCAGATGTATGCGTGGGCGATCCGCCGCGAGCGTCATGGTGAACCTGACACCGCAATGCAACTTGAGGTGGTCGACGTTCCCAAGCTGGACAGCCATGAGGTGCTGGTTCTGGTGATGGCCGCAGGCGTTAACTATAACGGCGTCTGGGCTTCGCTGGGCAAGCCGATCAGCCCGTTTGATGGTCACGGTCAACCTTTCCATATCGCGGGTTCGGATGCCTCGGGCATTGTCTGGGCCGTGGGTGAGAAGGTCACGCGCTGGAAAGTTGGCGATGAGGTCGTGATCCACTGCAATCAGGACGATGGCGACGACGAACACTGCAACGGTGGTGATCCGATGTATTCGGACAGCCAGCGCATCTGGGGTTATGAGACGCCGGACGGGTCTTTTGCGCAGTTCACCAATGTGCAGGCCCAGCAGTTGATGCCGCGCCCGAAACATCTGACCTGGGAAGAAAGCGCTTGTTACACGCTGACGCTGGCCACCGCGTACCGGATGCTGTTCGGGCATGAACCGCATGATCTGAAACCCGGTCAGAACGTTCTGGTCTGGGGCGCATCGGGTGGTCTGGGGTCGTATGCGATCCAGTTGATCAACACGGCGGGCGCAAACGCGATCGGTGTGATCTCGGACGAAAGCAAGCGTGATTTTGTCATGGGGCTGGGGGCCAAGGGCGTCCTGAACCGTAAGGATTTCAACTGCTGGGGTCAGCTACCCACGGTGAACACCCCGGAATATGCTGAATGGTTCAAAGAGGCCCGCAAATTCGGCAAGGCGATCTGGGACATCACCGGCAAGGGTGTGAATGTCGACATGGTATTCGAACACCCCGGCGAAAGCACCTTCCCCGTCTCGACCTTCGTGGTGAAAAAGGGCGGCATGGTCGTGATCTGCGCTGGTACTACCGGCTATAACCTGACCTTCGACGTGCGTTATATGTGGATGCACCAGAAGCGCCTGCAGGGATCGCACTTTGCGCACCTCAAGCAGGCGGCTGCGGCGAACCAGCTGATGGTCGAGCGGCGTCTGGACCCTTGCATGTCCGAGGTGTTCAGCTGGAAGGAGCTGCCTGAGGCACATATGAAAATGATGCGGAACGAACATAAGCCCGGCAATATGTCCGTGCTTGTGCAGGCGCCGCACACTGGCATGCGGACTCTGGATGAGGTTCTGGCGGCGCGCGATTAACACGCGCGACTGAAACGCTGCAATCTTGCGCCCGTGCGACCTGTCTTAGTCGCGCGGGTGTTTTGCGTTTATGGCGTCGGTAGTCTTATCAAGGGCTTAGTATCCCATGACCCACTATTTTTGGGGAGTAGAAAGCAGTGAGTAGGCTGAAATAGTCTCCGCATGATATGGTTATGTTAACCCTTCGTTAACTATTTCGGGGACACCCTGATGGCGCAAAATGAGTGGATACTGGACGTATTGTCGGACCTCAACGCCTTTGCGGTGGCGAATGGTTTAACTGCGCTTGCCGAACAGCTTGATGACACCAGGTTGATCGCTGCGGCCGAGATTGCGTCCTTGAAAGACGAGGCACGCGCGCGCGCGAATGGCAACACAATTCGACTTGAGCCGGATCCTCGAGGATTTGGAAAGCACCAGCACGCTTGAAGAGCTGACCAGCGTTTCGGTCCAGCTAAGGGACCGGCTGAATATTGATCATGTCACATATCACTGGGTGGATGGGGCCGGTGATCAATATGGTTTCACCACCTATTCAGATGCATGGGATGCGCGATACCGCGACAGAAACTACCATCGTATTGATCCGGTAATACTGGGGTGTTTTCAACGCTTTCACGCCGTGGATTGGAAGCAGCTGAACTGGTCAGGGAAAGCAGTGCGCGCCTTTCTGGAGGATGCACTTGCACACGGTGTCGGTAACCAAGGATATTCGATCCCGCTCCGCGGCCCGAGCGGACAGTTTGCCCTGTTCACTGTAAACCATACTTGCGATGATACGGCTTGGCAGGCTTTCATCACAGCCTATGGTCGCGATCTGATTCTGGTCGCGCATTTCCTGAATCGCAAAGCGCTGGAATTCGCCAAAAATCGGCAGCCTGAAACCGTGCGCGGGCTTTCGCCACGCGAGATTGATGCGATGACGCTTTTGGCGCTGGGTTATAGCCGCGCGCAGGTGGCGCATTCACTTTCGATTTCCGAGCATACTCTGCGCGCTTACATCGAAAGCGCGCGATCAAAACTTGGCGCGCAGAATACGACCCACGCCATCGCCACCGCGCTCAGCCGGGGCTTAATAGTCGTTTAATCACCGTACGTTGCTCTCATCGTAAATTAACCACGTGTTCGTACCCCCTTTGTTCCAAATGGACGACAAGGGGAACACGTCATGTTGCGTTATTTGTATGCGGACGAGCTGCATAAATTTCCAGTTTTGGCCAAGGGGATGTTTCGGGACCGGGCCGATCAGTTCAAAACTCGCCTGGGCTGGGACGTTAAGGTGAATGAAAAGGGCGAGGAGCGGGATCAGTATGATGATCTGAATCCGCTCTATGTGATCTGGGAAGAGGCGGATGGCAGCCATGGCGGCTCGATGCGAATCCTGCCCACCACGGGCCCGGTGATGGTGAACGAGGTGTTCGGCCATCTGACCGGCGGCAGCCCCATCTGCAGCCCGATGATCTGGGAGGTGACGCGCTTTTGCCTCTCGCGCACCGCCAGCGCCCATACGGCTGGTGCGATCATGCTCAGCGGTGGCGAGGTGATGGAGGGGTTTGGCCTGACCCATATCGCTGGTGTCTTTGATGCGCGCATGATCCGGATCTACCGCATGATCGGCTCATCGCCGGTGGTGCTGGGTTCGGAAGGGTCCGGCCGGGATCAGATTTCGGTGGGTCTGTGGCCTTATTCGGCGGACGATTGCAACCGCGTCGCGGCCCGTGCGGGCATCCCGCGTGAGCTGTCTCGCCTGTGGTTCAAGACCGCCTTTGGCAGCGGCGCGCAGCATCGGTTTGCAATGTCGGCCTAAATCGCATTCGGTGTCTGGTGGCGGGCGGCGCGTCCCTGTAGGGTCGCGCCATGTCCTTGCCCCAAGTCACCTTTTCCGAAGATCAGGCAGCCGCTTTCGACAACATCGCCGAGATGCTGCGCAGCGCTGGTGTCGACCTCCACGACGATGCCTTGCTAAAGCTGCCGGGCGGGGGGCAATCGGGTGTGATGGCGGTGATCGGCAAGGCGGGGTCGGGTAAGACCCTGCTGCTGGCCGAGCTTTACAAGGCGCTGGCCGAGTCCGGCGTTAACCTGATCTCGGGCGATTTCGAAAGCCGCAAATCGCGCGACAAACGCAGCCTTGCGATCCTTGCGCCGACCAACAAGGCGGCGAGCGTGTTGCGCCTGCGCGGGGTGCCCGCGACAACGATTCACCGCATTCTCTATACCCCGGTTTACGACCCGGAATATGAACGCATCGCCGAGTGGCTGGCGGGCAATGATGAACGCCCCGAGATCGAAGGCCTGACCGACGAGGCGCTGGATCGGGCGGCTGCCTTCTATGCCAACAACAAATCCATCCCCGGCGCGCTGGCCGCTGCCGGATTACGCGGGTCTGATTTCATCACCGGTTGGAAACGGCGCGAGGAGCCTCTGGATATTGGCTTTGTCGATGAGGCCTCGATGCTGGATGACCGGCAGTTCGACGATTTGAAAGAGATTTTCCCGACGCTGCTGCTGTTCGGCGACCCGGCGCAGCTGGCGCCTGTGAATCAATCCGGGTCGATGGTGTTCGATACCCTGCCCGAACCGCGCAAACAGATTTTGCATCGGGTGCATCGGCAGACGGCGGGCAATCCGATTCTGGACCTCGCCCACGCGCTGTCTGATCCGGCGATGGGGTTCGAGGATTTCGAGCGGCTGATCGAGGACACCGCCCGCAAGGATGACCGCGTGGTCTGGGGTCAGCGGGTCGAAGTCGATCTGATGGCCCGCAGCCCGGTTCTGGTCTGGCGCAACGCCACCCGGATTCGCCTGATTCAAGCCTTCCGAAACGTCCACGGCGCGCCCGAGACCGAGTTGCTGGAGGGCGAGCCGCTGATTTGCGACGGTATCGAACTGCCCTTGAAACATCGCAAGAAACGGCTGGACCTTGAGGCTCGTGGCCTGATCAAGGGCGCGCAGGTCATCTATCTGGGCCCCGGTCGCAAGCCGGGGTTTTCGCGCCTGCATGTGATGGGGGCCGAAGACCCGCAGGTCAGCGCGGCCTCGATCGTGCAGATTGAAAAGCCGGACGAAGAGGAACCCTTCATCCCCTACGCCGCCCGCATGGGGGCGACGTTCCTGCATGGCGCAGCAGTGACGATCCACAAGGCGCAGGGATCGCAATGGGACACAGTTCAGGTGTTTGCCCCGGATATCTACGCCGCCGCCCGCATGGGCCGGACCGAGGCGGGGCAGCCGCTGTGGAAACGTCTGGCCTATGTCGCCATAACCCGTGCGCAAGAGCGGCTGGTCTGGGTGGTGCGCAATCGGTTGTCGAAGCCGACGCACCCGCTGCGCGTTGATGACCTGCGGGCCGTGGCCGCGCCATCGCTGACATTGGAGGCGGAAGAGACATGAAAACGATCATCGTCACCGGGGCCAGCTCGGGCATAGGCCGCGCGACGGCCGAGTTGTTTCTGGCTGAAGGCTGGTGCGTCGGCCTGCTGGCGCGCAGCGCAGACAAGCTGCACGCGATGGCCGAGGGGCGGGACAATGCGATCCCGCTGGTCGTGGATGTGACCGACCCGGATGCGGTGAACCGCGCCTTCCAGACGTTCACCACGAAAGCCGGTCGGCTGGATGTCCTGTTCAACAATGCGGGTATCTTCGCGCCCGGTGGCACCATTGACGAGATCGCGCTGGAGGACTGGTTCAGCTCGGTCAATGTGAACCTGAACGGGATGTTCCTGTGTGCTCGTGCGGCCTTTGCCGCGATGCGGGCGCAGCAACCGCAGGGTGGACGGATCATCAATAACGGTTCGATTGCCGCCCATGTGCCGCGTCCCAACTCGGTGCATTATTCGGCAACCAAACACGCCATTACAGGGCTGACGCGCAGCCTGTCGCTGGATGGGCGCGCGTTTGGTATCGCTTGTGGTCAGATCGACATTGGCAATGCACGCACGCCGATGGTGCAGGCCCTGGTCGACAGCACCATCGCAGCGGGGCGCACACCCGACCCGACCATGGATGTTGCTGACGCGGCGCGGTCAGTGTTGCACATGGCGCAGTTGCCGCCCGAGGCGAATGTGCAGTTCATGACGGTGATGGCCACGACCATGCCCTATATCGGTCGCGGATAGCGCCTAGTTTTCCCGCAGAAGACGGAACGCCGTCGACGCCCCCCAGCCGGCGGCTATGGCGATGGCCAGCGACATCAGCCCGTACCAGATCGGCTGCTCGCGGGACATATTGTACAGGAACCGCTCCAGCCCGACCTTGCGCACGTCAATCGAGGTTTCGAACGTGGATACGACGTTGCCGCCACGGGTCAGAAAAATGCGCGCGGTATAGTCGCCCTCGGTCAGGTCCGAAGGCATATCGATCGAGGTGCGGAACAGGGTTTGTTCGTCCACCGCCACGGTGTTTTCGCGGATGGAATACAGCCCTTCAGTCTCGCGGATGCGAATGACAGCGGCTGCGAAATCCTGCGCGCTTTCAATGCTCATATCCGCCCCGACCGATCGTATGGCGCGTTCAACCGACACTTTGTAACGCAGGTCTTCGGTGTTCGTCAGCACCTCGCGGAACGGTGCGCTGGTGGCGACCGCGTAGAAGCTGGGGGCCAGATCGACGACCAGACTGTCGGTGTTGACCCAGATGCCGAACTTCTTCTCCTTCCGGCGCACCGTGACAGGTTCGGATGGGCCCACGACCGAGACGATCACCTCAAGCGGCGGGCCTTCGGGGATCGGGGCCTCGCGTTTGACGGCGCCAAAGACCAGAATTTCCGAGCCGTCGAAATTGGCGGTGATCGAAACCCGGTCCTGAGACAGCCCCAGAACAACCTGTTCCTCGGCGGCGTAAACCGGCAGGCAGATCAGACAGAGGGCGGCGATCAGGCGCAACATCTCAGTGCCCCCCCGCATCGCCCAGCGAATACAGTTCCGCCGGTTGCAGGAGCAGGTCCAGCGCCAGTTTGCCGCAGACCACCAGCACCAGCGCGGCCAGCAGCACCCGCAGCTGTTCCGCTGGCATCCGCGCGCCAATCACCGTTCCGATCTGCGCGCCCACAACGCCGCCGACCAGCAGCAGAACAGCCAGCACCACGTCGACCGTATAGTTTGTTGTGGCGTGCAGCATGGTGGTAAACGCCGTCACAAAGATGATCTGAAACAGCGAGGTTCCGACCACGACCTTGGTGGGCATTCCCAGCAGATAGATCATCGCAGGCACCATGATAAATCCGCCGCCGACGCCCATGATCGCCGACAGGATGCCGACGAACAGCCCCACCATGACCGGCGGAATGACCGAGATATAAAGCCCCGAAGTCCGGAACCGCATCTTGAACGGCATTGCGTGAATCCATCCGCGCTGACGACGCTTTGGCGGGGTACCGCCACCCTTGCGGGACTTGCGCAGCGCATTCAGGCTTTCGACAAACATCAGGCTGCCGATGACGCCCAGAAAGACCACATAGCAAAGCTTGACCAGCAGATCGACCTGTCCAAGGCTTTTGAGATAGTTGAACAGGACCACACCCAGCGCCGCCCCGATCAGCCCTCCGATCAGCAGCACCGTTCCCATCTTCAGATCGACCGTTCGCCGCCTGAAATGGGCCAGAACGCCCGAGAAGGACGAGGCGACGATCTGGTTGGCTTCGGTCGCAACGGCAACTGCTGGCGGGATGCCGATGAAGAACAAAAGCGGCGTCATCAGAAAGCCGCCGCCGACCCCGAACATGCCCGATAAGATTCCCACCATGCCACCCAGCCCAAACAGCAGAAACGCGTTCACGGAGACTTCGGCAATCGGGAGGTATATCTGCATGACTTCTTCTAAACGGGACAGGCCGCGCCGCGCAACGGAGCAGAACCGGTGATAACGTAAAACTCAACAGGCGTAGCACGCGCAACAACTTGGGCCTTGGATGCCGGGGCTGCAAAGCTGTGGCGGGGCATGTCCATACCCCCTTAGAGCGGTTGCGGCATACAAAATCAACTCTGTATGCCGCTTTGCAGCAAACAGGACTGCAGGGCAGTCCTGAACTGGCCTTATCAGCGCTCTTTCACGTAAGGTTCACCCCCGGCGCGCGGCGGTACGGCCTTGCCCACGAACCCGGCCAGAATCACCACGGTCAGGATATAGGGCAGGGCGTCCATCACCTGCACCGGGATCACGACGCCGCCCAGATCGATGTTCTGGAAACGCAGGGCAACGGCTTGCAGCAGACCGAACAGCAGGCAGGCCCACATGGCGTGCCAGGGCCGCCATTTCGCAAAGATCAGCGCGGCCAGCGCGATGAACCCGCGCCCGGCAGTCATCTCTTTCACGAACCCGGCTTGCAGGGCGGTGGCCAGATAGGCCCCGGCGATGCCGCACAGGATACCGCAGATCGCCACAGCCGCGTAACGCAGACCCACGACCGAGACACCGGCAGTGTCGACGGCTGCCGGGTTCTCACCTACCGCGCGCAGGCGCAGGCCAAAACGGGTGCGGAACAGAATCCACCACGTCAGCGGCACCATCAGGAAGGCCACGTAGACCAGAATGGAATGGCCCGACAGAAGCTCGGAATAGACCAAGTGCGGGACGTTGGCCTCAGACATCAGTTCGGACACCGGTTTCCCGGTCAGTTCTGCGTCCTCGGGACCGATGGCATAGGGGAATTCGGCGGATTCGAACCGCCCGCCGCCAAACAGGGATGGAGTGCGCCCGCCTTGCTGGAACCAGCTTTGGGCGACCAACACGGTCATCCCTGAGGCGAGGAAGTTGATGGCTACGCCCGAGATCAGCTGATTGCCCCGGAACGTGATCGAGGCAAACCCGTGCAGCGCCGACAGGACCAGTGAGGCCGCAATCCCCGCCAACAGGCCCAGCCAGACCGAGCCGGTAACAGCTGCCACAGCCGCCGAGAAGAAGGCCGACATCAACATCTTGCCTTCGAGCCCGATATCGAAGATGCCCGCACGTTCGGAATATAGCCCGGCCAGACAGGCCAGCAGCAGCGGTGTCGCCAGACGGATGGTGGAATCCAGAACCTGGATGAGTGTCAGGAAGATATCCATCAGGCCGACCCCTTCCGCAGAGCCAGGAACAGCTTTTCAAGCGGCATCCGCACCATGTTGTCCAGCGCTCCGGTAAACAGGATCACCAGCGCCTGAATGACCACGATCAACTCGCGCGGGATTGACGTCCAGAGCGCCAGTTCGGCACCCCCTTGGTACAGGAACCCGAACAGGATCGCGGCCAAGAACACGCCGAACGGATGCGATCGCCCCATCAAGGCGACGGCAATGCCGATGAACCCGGCCCCCTCGGTCGAGTTCAGGACCAGCCGCTCCGCCTCACCCATCACGTTGTTGATGGCCATCAGACCGGCCAGCGCGCCCGAGATCAGCATGGCGATGATGGTGATCCGGACCGGAGAAATACCGGCATAGACCGCCCCGGTTTCCGAATGCCCATAGGCGCGGATTTCATAGCCCAGCCGGGTGCGCCAGATCAGCGCCCAGACCACGAAACAGGCAAGGATCGCCACGAAGAACGAGATATTCGCAGGCGCGCCGCGGAACATCACGTTTTCCGCGGTTGAAAACATCGACTGGAAGGTGGGCAGATGCACGGCTTCGGGGAAGCGCGCGGTGGCCGGGTCTTGCGAACCTTGCGGGCGCATGACGTTGACCAGCATGTAGTTGAGGAAGGCGGCCGCGATAAAGTTGAACATGATCGTGGTGATCACGATGTGGCTGCCGCGCTTGGCCTGCAGATAGGCCGGAATGGCCGCCCATGCTGCGCCAAAGATCATCGAGGCGGCACAAGCAGCCAGCAGGGCGATGGTCCAGTGCGGCCACGGCACCGACAGGCAGACGATGGCAACGCCCAAGCCCCCCAGCATAGCCTGACCTTCGCCGCCGATATTGAACAGCCGCGCGTGGAAGGCGACCGCCACGGCCAGACCGGTAAAGATGAAGTTGGTCGCGTAATACAGCGTATAGCCCCAACCATAGGTCGAGCCCAACGCGCCGGTGACCATCAGGTTGACCGCCTCGATCGGGTCTTCTCCGATGGCGAGGATGACGATTGCCGAAAGGATTGTGGCCAACAGCAGGCTGATCAGCGGGATCAGCACCACATCGGCCCATTTGGGCATTTTTTCCATCTTACGCGGCCTCTCCCGCAACACCGGCCATCAGCAGGCCCAGTTCCTTTTCATCCGTCTCGGCGGGCAGACGTTCGCCCATGATATGTCCGTCGAACATCACCGCGATCCGGTCGGACAGCGAGAAGATCTCCTCCAGCTCGACCGAGACCAGCAGGATCGCCTTGCCCTGATCGCGCAGGGCGACGATTTGTTTGTGAATGAATTCGATGGCTCCGATATCCACGCCGCGCGTGGGTTGGCCCACCAACAGTAGATCGGGATTGCGCTCGATCTCACGCGCGACGACGATCTTCTGCTGGTTGCCGCCCGAGAAGCTTTTGGCGGTCAGCCAGCCATTCGGGGGGCGCACGTCGAACTTTTCGATCTTGGCCTCGGTGTCGGCGCGCAGGGCGGCGTTGTCCATGAAGATGCCGCGCTGATAGGCCGGGTCGCGGTGATAGCCGAAGGCCACGTTCTCCCACGCGTGGAAATCCATGATCAGACCCTCGCGCTGGCGGTCTTCGGGCACATGCGCAATGCCCTGCGCCCGCCGCGCCTGACCGTCAGATCCTGCGCCATGCAGGGCCAGCGGTTCACCGTTCAGCCGGATCGTCCCATGCCCCGGGCGCATCCCGCCCAGAACCTCAAGCAGTTCGGATTGTCCGTTCCCAGCGACCCCGGCGATGCCCACAATCTCGCCCGCGCGGACGGTTAGGTTGATACCTTTGACGCGCTCGACCCCGGCGGAATCGGTGACGCTGAGGTTTTCGATCTCCAGCACCGGTTTGCCGGGCTGCGCGGGCACTTTGTCGACCTGCAGCAGTACCTTGCGGCCCACCATCAGTTCGGCCAGTTCCTGCGGGTTGGTGTCAGCTGTTTTCACGGTCGCCGTCATCTCGCCACGCCGCATCACCGAGACCGTGTCGGTGTTTTCCATGATCTCGCGCAGCTTGTGGGTGATCACGATGATGGTCTTGCCCTCGGACCGCAGACGGTCGAGGATGCGGAACAGCTGATCCGCCTCGGCAGGAGTCAGCACGCCAGTGGGTTCGTCGAGGATCAGAATCTCGGCCTTGCGGTACAACGCTTTCAGGATCTCGACCCGCTGCTGCATGCCGACGCCGATCTCGTCGATACGCTTGTCGGGGTCGACGAACAGCTCGTATTCTTCTTCCAGCGCTTTCAGTTCTTTACGCGCCTTGGCCAGCGAGGGGGCCAGCAGCCCGCCATCTTCGGCACCCAGAACGATGTTTTCCAGAACGGTGAAATTCTCGACCAGTTTGAAATGCTGAAAGACCATCCCGATGCCCGAGGCGATGGCCGCCTGGCTGTCAGGGATGTCGGTCTTTGATCCGTTGATCCAGATCTCACCTTTGTCGGCCTTGTAGAAGCCATAGAGGATGCTCATCAGCGTGGATTTGCCCGCACCGTTTTCACCGATGATCCCGTGGATCGTTCCGGGGGCGACGCTGATGGAGATGTCTTTGTTGGCCTGAACCGGCCCAAAGGCTTTGGAAATCCCTTTGAGCTCAATGGCGGGGACGGTCATGTCTTGTCCTTGGGTTGCCGAAAGGGCCGCACGCGGCAGAGTGGAGACGGGGCGGAGGTCAGCCCCCCGCCCCGCGTGATATCAGAACTGCAGCGCCGGGCAGCTGTCGTTCTCGTAATAGCTGACAACCGAGACGTTGCCGTCGATGATGTCCTGACGGGCCTTGTCGACCGCCGCTTTCATGTCGTCCGACACCAGCGACGCGTTGTTGTCATCCATCGCAAAGCCCACGCCATCCTCGGCCAGCCCCATGACGAACACGCCGGTTTCAACGTTCTCGCCGGCCTTCATCGCTTCGTAAACGGCGACGTCCACACGTTTCAGCATCGAGGTCAGAACCTTGCCGGGATGCAGGTGGTTTTGGTTGCTGTCCACACCGATCGACAGGATGCCTTCGTCAGCCGCAGTTTGCAGCACGCCAACGCCGGTGCCGCCCGCCGCAGCATAAACAACGTCAGCACCCTGGCTGATCTGCGCCTTGGTCAGTTCCGAACCCTTCACCGGGTCGTTCCAGGCGGCGGGGGTGGTGCCGGTCATGTTGGCCACCACGTTAATGTCGGGGTTCACCGCCTTGGCTCCCTGTGCATAGCCGCAGCCAAAGTGACGGATCAGCGGAACGTCCATGCCGCCGATAAAGCCGACGGTGCCGGATTCCGAAGCCATCGCGGCCATCATGCCGACCAGGTACGAGCCCTCATGTTCGGCAAAGCCCACCTGACGCACATTGGGTGCATCCAGCCATGTCACGTCGACCACAACAAAAGTGGTGTCAGGATAGTCGGGCGCCACGGCGGCCAGCGGATCGGCCATGCCGAAACCCATGGTAATGATCGGGTTCGAACCCGCTTCGGCAAAGCGGCGCAGGGCCTGTTCGCGCTGCGCTTCGGATTGCATTTCGATCTCGCGGTAGGTTCCGCCTGTTTCCTCGGCCCAGCGTGACGCGCCGTTATGTGCAGCTTCGTTGAACGACTTGTCGAATTTGCCGCCAAGATCAAAGATCAGGGCCGGTTCGGCCAGAGCGGCGCCAGCTGTCAGTGCAACCGCCGCCGCGGCGCCCATCAAGGATTTCATAAGGTTCATCTGTTACTCCCGTTGGCTATTATCGGTCCGGGGCTTGACCGCCCCATCACCCACTCAGAGCGAGCATACCTGTTGTGATGGCGGGAATTAAGGACGTTTGCAACAGCTTCGGTCAATTGATTTTTGATCATTTGGTCAAAAAGATCGATTATTTCCCGATTAGCAGGCACTCCAGGACAATCGCGTCCACATTTGGGCCAGTTTTGCGCGCATAATAGGCACGTCGCCGCCCGCAAGGTTCGTACCCGCAGTCTGAGTACAGCGCGATGGCTGCCTCATTGTCGGCGGCCACCTCTAGAAAGGCGCGTGTGGCCCCAAGGTGCTGCGCCTGAGCGTGCCATTTTGCCATGGCCTGACGGGCAAGGCCCTGCCTTTGATGATCGGGATGGGTTGCGATGGTCAGCAGCTCTGCCTCATCCGCGATGACTTGAAACAGCGCAAAACACCGGTCGTCGCCAACAAGATGGGTGAAGCGCCCCGCCAGCAGGTCGGTGAATTCCGCCGCGGTCCACGGGCGGGACTGCGTGAACGCTGCCGTGTGGATCTGGGCAAGGGTTTCGGGTGTCATTCGTCCAGCAGAACCGGTGGCACATCGCGCGACGGCGCGGCATCAGCGGGTCGGACATAAAGCGGGGCGGGCGCCGTTTGCGTTGCCTGCCAGCGGCGCGCGGTCAGCCGGGCGATAGCGTAGGCCTGCTGGTCGGGGGCGGCACACAGGAACAGTGGGCCCAGCCCTTCGGCCTCATCACGCGCGATCAGGCGTGGAGTGTCGTCTGGCTGAACATAGACCTGGTCTCGCGGCGCGGGGATGGCGGGGATCTGGCCCGGAGCGGCCAATTCACCCAGCGCATCAAACCCCGAGACGCCAACCGCCGGAATCCCGAGCCCCAGCGCCAGACCGCGCGCGGCGGAGACCGATATTCGAATACCGGTGAAATTGCCCGGGCCGACGCCCACGCCAATCGCATCAAGGCTCTGCCAGTTGAGTCTGTTCCGGGTCAACAGCTCTTCGAGCAGGGGCATCAGCCTCTCGGCCTGCCCTCGGGTCATCGGTTCGGCCACGGTTTCGACGATCTGGTCGCCACACAACAAAGCGGCCGCGCAATGCGCGGCCGATGTGTCGAATGCAAGAATCGTTGGGTCAGACCGCAACAGGGCGCACCTCGGTCACCTCGGGGATGTAGTGGCGCAGCAGGTTTTCGATGCCCATTTTCAGCGTAAGCGTCGAGGACGGGCATCCCGCGCAGGCACCTTGCATATGCAGATAGACCACGCCGCGATCAAAGCCGTGGAAGGTGATGTCGCCACCGTCCTGCGCCACCGCAGGGCGGACCCGGCTGTCCAGCAGGTCTTTGATCTGGTTGACGATTTCGGCGTCTTCGCCAGTGTGTTCGGCATGGCCCGAGGCGGTCTGCGCATCGGCCGCCATGACCGGCTGACCCGACTGGTAGTGCTCCATCACTGCACCGAGGATAGCAGGTTTGATGTGATCCCACTGAACGTCATCCGACTTCGTAACGGTGACGAAATCATTGCCGAAGAACACGCCGGTCACACCGTTTACCCCGAAAATCCGCTGAGCCAAGGGCGACTTCTCGGCGGTCTCGGCACTTGGGAAGTCAGCGGTGCCCGCTTCCAGAACCGTCTGACCGGGCAGGAATTTCAGCGTGGCCGGGTTGGGCGTGGATTCGGTTTGGATGAACATGGCGCGGCTCCGTTTGAGGTGACCTTGATATGCGCGCCCGCGCGGGCGAAGTCAAGATTTGGAACCGTTCTAAATTACTGCAACCTGAGAAATTGCGTCCGCAAGGCGGTCATCGCCCCAGAACAGCTCGTCCCCGGCGACAAAGCTGGGTGCACCGAAGATGCCCAGTGCCTTGGCGCGGTCGACCTGTCCGAACAGGGCCGCCTTGATCTGCGGGTCGCCCATACGGTCCATGAGGTTTGGCGCGGCACCGGCAAGCGACAGGCACCCGGCCAGAACCTGCAAGTCCGAGATATCCTGACCCACGCCGAACTGCGCCGTATAAACCGCGCGGGAAAAGGCCGCGCGCTGGTCGGGCGCGTCTATCGTCAACGCGAGACGCGCCGCCTTGAGGCTGTTCTGTGGAAACGCATCGGGTCGTTGCAAGGGCAGGTCGCGCGCGGCGCACAGACGCTCCATGTCCCGCCACATATACCGACCCTTCGCGGGGTAGATATTGAACGGGGAGTTGTCCCACCCCTGTTCGGCAAAGATCGGTCCCAGCAGAAACGGTTGCCACGCGACCTCGACACCCTGATCCGAGGCCATGGCCTCGATCCGCATCGCGCTGAGATAGGAATAGGTCGAGGCGAAGTCGAACCAGAATTGCAGTTGCGCACCCATCTGCGGCCCTCAGGTAATGGCTTCCAGCTTTTCCTTGCTCAGATCACCGGGCACGATGGTAATCGGGATCGGCAGGCTGCCCGAGTTACGCGTCAGCTGCGTCACCAACGGCCCGGGACCTTTCTTGTCAGTTCCGGCACCCAGCACCAGAACGCCTATTTCCGGGTCCGACTGGACATGGGCGATGATCTCGGGCACCGGGTCGCCCTCGCGGATGGCGAGTTCGGGTTCGACCCCTTGCTTGTCCCGCATCCATTTGGCGAACACTTCGAAATGGGCGTGAATACGTTCGCGCGCCTCTTCACGCATGACCTCGGCAACGCCGATCCAGTGGTTGAATTCATCCGGCGGGATAACCGACAGGATCGTGACCCCTCCGCCCGTATGCGCCGCACGCATAGCCGCAAAGCGCATCGCGTTCAGGCATTCGCGGCTGTCATCCAGAACCACAAGGAATTTGCGCATATCTGTCCCCGGTTTGTTTCCGCGATCATGCCCCAGCGCGGGGGCACTGGCAACTAGCTGGCCGCCCAGTCCCAATACATCTCGCGCACGCGACGGGCGATGGGACCGACCTGATACTGCGTGTCGTCCAGCGCGGTGACGGGGGTGACCTTGCTCATGTTGCCGGACATGAAGACCTCATCCGCGTTGTGGAAGTCGTCAAAGCTCAGGACGGTTTCGTGCACGGTTACACCGTCTGCGCGCAGGTTCTTGATGTGGCGGGCACGGGTGATGCCCGCAAGGAAGGTGCCATTGGGGATGGGGGTAAAGACCTCGCCATCGCGCACCATGAAGATGTTGGCGGTTGCAGTTTCGGCAACGTTGCCCATCGCATCGGCGACCAGAGCGTTCGAGAACCCTTTCGACCGCGCCTCGGCCAGCATCCTTGCGTTGTTGGGGTAGAGGCATCCGGCCTTGGCGTTGACGACAGCGGATTCCAGTACCGGGCGGCGGAACCGCGTGGTTGTCAGCGTGGCCGAGGCCGTCTCGGGCGCCATAGGGATCGCTTCGAGGCAGATCGCAAAGCCGATGCTGTCTTCCTGTGGGATAATCGCAGTGGGATCCCCGTCGATCCCCCAATACATCGGCCGGATGTAGACGGCTGTGCCGGGGGCGTAGGCCTCTAGCCCCTCGTGCACCAGCTCGACCATCTGTTCTGTGGTGACGTTTGGTGCCAGCATCAGCGCTTCGGCGGACCGGTTCACCCGCGCGCAATGGGCGTCGAGATCGGGGGTCAGCCCTTCAAAGAACCGCGCGCCGTCGAAGACAGACGACCCCAGCCAAGCGCCATGGTCTGCCGCGCGCATGATCGGAGCGTCTCCGTCATGCCATTGACCATCGAAATAGGTGCGGATGTTTGTGCCGACTGCCATTGTGCCCTCCCTCGGTTCGAGGGAAACCTAGGTTGGGGCCGAGGCAAGGTCCAGCAGATTATCCGTGATGCAGCGGCAGCGTTCCGCGTTTGACCATCGTACGCAGGGCAAAGTTTGATCTGAGGTTGCGGATCCCGGGAATCTGCATCAGCCGATGTTCCAGAAAAGCGTCAAAGGCAGTGAGGTCCTTTGCCACTACCCGCAGCAGAATATCCCGCGACCCGGTCATCAAGTAGCACTCCATCACCTCGTCACAGCGGCGGATCGCCTTTTCGAACGCATCAATGGCCTTGCGATCCTGCTTTTCCAGCTCGACCGAGACGAAGATAGTGACGCCAAAGCCCAATTGTTCTGGATCCACCTGCGCGGCATAGCCGGTGATGATGCCATCGCGCTGCAGACGTTCCAATCGCCGCGCGCAGGGGGTCGGGGACAGGCCAACATGGTCCGCCAGATCAATGACCGTCATGCGCCCATCCTTTTGCAGGGCGCGGATGATTTTGGTGTCTATGGTATCCATGGGGAAAGTATCTACAATTGTGCAATATCATGGAGAATATCACTAACATATGACAATAACCAGCCAGATAATGGCGAGAACCCCTCAGGCAAAGGTGGCAAACTCTTCTGGAGATTCCGGAGGAGACGCATGGACATCACCATCGTAGACGCGCCCGAGCACGAGCGCGTGGTTGAATTCAAAGACAGCAAGCTTGGTCTTTTGGGCTATGTCGCCATCCACTCGACCCAACGCGGTCCGGCTGCGGGTGGTGTGCGGATGCGGCCCTATGGCCATCCCGCCGAGGCGCTGCAGGATGCGCTGCGGCTGGCGCGGGGCATGACGTTCAAGAACGCTGCCGCTGACCTGCCGTTGGGCGGAGGCAAGGCGGTGATCATTGGTGATCCGAGCGCCGACAAGACGCCCGAGCTGCTGAAAGCCTTCGGGCGCGTGGTCCAAAGCCTCGACGGGCTTTACTGGACCGCCGAGGATATGGGCATGACCCCGGCCGACATGGCGCATATCGGGTCTGAGGCGGATTTCGTCGCCGGGCTGGCGGATGGTGCCTTTGCCAGTGGCGATCCCTCTCCGATCACGGCGCGCGGGATTTTCAACGCGATCCGGGTGACCGCGCAGCACCGGTTCGGGCTGGCCGATCTGGGCGGGTTGACCGTTTCGGTTCAGGGCTTGGGCCATGTGGGCGAGCATCTGTGCCAGTTTCTGCATGACGCGCGCGCGCGCCTGATCGTCACCGATATCAACGCCGAGCAAACCGCGCGCGTGGCCGAGCGGTTCGGCGCGCAGGCTGTCGCACCGGATGCGATCTATGGCGTTGAGGCCGACATCTTCGCCCCCTGCGCCATCGGTGGTATTCTGAATGAAACCAGCATCCCGCTGTTGCAGGTTGGTGCTGTGGCCGGTGGTGCGAACAACCAACTAGCCAAGGACCGCGACGCGCTGCTGCTGCACGACCGGGGTATTCTCTATGCGCCGGATTTCGTCGCTAATGGCGGTGGGATCATCAATGTCGCCACCGAGATTCTGCGCGTGGCCGATCGTGAGGATTGGGTGAACCACCGGTTGCAGGCGCTGGAGCAGACCATGGATCGCATTCTGACCCGCGCCAGGGCCGAGGCGATCAGCCCGCATGACATTGCAGAAGCCATCGTGCACGAAACCCTGCGTGCAAAGGCGGCCTGAGCCAAAAGAAAACGCCGCCCTGATCGGGGCGGCGTTCTGTTTGCGAAAGGGTCAGGGCTTGCCTGCGCCCACCATCCCGACAATCTCATAGGTCTGCTGCAGTATCGGAGCCGCAATCGCACGGGCACGTTCTGCGCCGCGGGCGAGGATTTGATCGATCTCGGCCTCTTCGCCCATCAACCGGGCCATCTCGGACGAGATCGGGGCCAGTTTCGAGACCGCCAGTTCCGCAAGCATCGGCTTGAACTCACCAAATTGCTTGCCGCCGACCTCGGCCAGAACCTGCTCCGCCGTCTGATCGCTGAGAGCGGCATAGATGCTCACCAGATTGCGCGCCTCGGGGCGTTCGGACAGGCCATCGATTTCCGAGGGCAGGGCATCCGGGTCGGTCTTCGCCTTGCGGATTTTCTTGGCGATGGTGTCGGCATCATCGGTCATGTTGATCCGCGTCATGTCCGACGGGTCCGAAGACGACATCTTGCGCGACCCGTCCCGCAGGTTCATCACGCGCGGCGCGGGGCCGCCGATGACGGGTTCGGTCACCGGGAAGAATTCGACGCCATAGTCGTGGTTGAACTTGATCGCGATGTCGCGGGTCAGCTCCAGATGCTGCTTCTGATCCTCGCCTACGGGCACATGGGTGGCGTGATAGATGAGAATATCTGCCGCCATCAGTGCCGGATAGGCAAACAGGCCCAGCGAGGCGTTTTGCGCATTCTTGCCCGCCTTGTCCTTGAACTGCGTCATCCGCTGCATCCAGCCCATCCGGGCGATGCAGTTGAAAATCCAGGCCAGTTGCGTGTGCTCGGGCACCTGGCTCTGGTTGAACAGGATCGACTTTTCGGGGTCGAGACCGGCGGCTATGAAGCCTGCGCAGACCTCGCGCGTCTTTTCACGCAGGCGGGCCGGGTCTTGCCAGACGGTGATCGCGTGCAGGTCGACCATGCAGTAGATGGTCTGAAAATCCGCACCCTGCATGTCCACAAAACGCTTGAGCGCACCCAGATAGTTACCAAGGTGCAGGTTTCCCGAAGGCTGGATGCCGGAGAACACGCGCGGCGTGAATTGGGTCTCGGTCATCGAAGGGAACTCCCGTCTGGAAAAATCAGTCCCCGTCGCTTACCCATGAGGCCAAGGGACGTCAACAGCCGCGAAGGGCCAGCCCAATGAGCAGTGAGCATTATACCCCGCCCGTGAACCCTCTACCGCCTGTGGTGGTGGCGTTGACGTTGTTCATCATCGGGATCGAGGTAGTCCTGCAACTGGGCACGCGCGGCATCCTTGGCGGGCCGTCTGCGTTGGGCTGGCGGCTGGACGCGCTGCAGCAATACACGTTTTCGCCCGATATCTTCGACTGGATGGTGGAAAACGGGCGTTGGCCGTTCGAGCATGTGATCCGCTTTGTCACCTATCCCTTTGTTTCGGCCAATTTCACGCAGGCGATCTTTGTCTGTGTTTTCGTGCTGGCGATGGGCAAGATGGTGGCTGAGGTGTTCGGCAGCGTCGCCATGCTGATCATCTTTGTGCTGTCCGGCGTGGGTGGAGCGCTGGCCTATGCGGTGCTGCTGGACCCGGCCTATCCGCTGGTCGGAGGGTTCCCGCCCGTTTACGGGTTGATCGGTGCGTTCACATGGCTGCTCTGGCGAAATCTGTCTTTGGTTGGTGCAAATCAATCCCGTGCGTTCAGCCTGATTGCCGTGCTGATGGGTATCCAACTCCTGTTTGGCCTGCTTTTCGGGGGCACCTCGGACTGGGTCGCCGATCTGGCCGGGTTTGGCACCGGGTTTGGCCTGTCGTTCTTTCTGGCACCGGGCGGCTGGGCGCGGATTCTGGGCAGGATACGCCGCGACTAGGCGGGTCACCCCCGGCGCAGCGCGGTGCGGAATTCCGACAGTTTGAAGGCCCCGAACACGTGACCGAGGGCGAAGTAGGCCGCACCCGCCGCTGCGATCAGAAGGAGTAAGGCGAGGTAGCGCAGGCCAGACAGGTCAAACGCCCAGCCGAACAGGTGGATCGCAGCAAACAGGACGACGCCCATCCCGGCCGAGGCCGCAACGATCCGCCATGCCCGGTGTTTGAACCGCGCATCAAAACGGGCCTCGTCCCCGAACCGCCGCGCGCCGATGGCAAGCAGTAGAACCATGGCCCAACCGGCGATCGAGGCCGCGATGGCGGGCGCGATCCAGCCGACGACGGGATAAAGGCCAAAGGCGAGAGCGGCATTCACAACCATCGCAACAACGGCGTATCGGAACGGAGATTTCGTGTCTTCGCGGGCAAAGAACAGCGGTTGCAGCAGCTTTTGCAGCATGAACGCGGGCAGGCCGATGCCATAGATAGCGACGGCCAGCGCGGTGGCTGCGGTATCCTCGGCGGTGAACTGGCCGCGCTGGAACAGGACCGAGACCAGTTGGACGGGGATGATCAGGAAGGCGACGGTCGAGGGGATGGTCAGCAGCAGCGTGAATTCTCCGGCCCGGGAAAACGCATTGCGCGCGCCGTCTTTGTCGTCGGCGCGGAGGCGACGGGACAGATCAGGCAGCAGGACGATGCCCACGGCGATACCGACCACACCCAAGGGCAGTTGATACAGGCGATCTGCCGCAAACAGCCAGCTCACGGCTTTCTCGGTTTTCGAGGCCACCAACTGCCCCACCACCAGATTGACCTGCGTCACCCCCATGGCCAAAGCGGCAGGCACCGCGATGCGCACCATGCGCCGCATCTCGGGGCTCAGTTTCGGCAGGCCGGGGCGGATGCGGATGCCCGCGCGCTCGGTTGCGATCCAGACAAGGGCCAGCTGAGCGACGCCTGCGGCGGGGATGACGGCGATCAGCCAGCGGATGACCTCACCACCTGAAAGCGCCCCGAAGATCAGGGCGGAGCAGGCGAAGATATTCAGCAGAACCGGCGCGGCGGCGGCGGCGGCGAACCGGCCCGTGGCGTTCAACACGCCGGAAAACAACGCCGCCAGCGACATGAACAAGATGTAGGGAAAGACGACATAGCCATAGTCCACGGCCAGATCGAAGCGTTCGTCGCCATAGAACCCCTCGGCCGTGATCCAGACCAGTGCGGGCATGAACACCATCGCCAGACCGACCAGCGCCAATACGGCAACGGCCAGCAGGTTGAAGGCGTCTTGTGCGAAGCCTTCGGCGTTCTCGTCACCCTCCAGCCGCTTGGAGAACATCGGCACAAAGGCTGCGTTGAACGCACCCTCGGCAAAGAAACGGCGGAACATATTGGGCAGGCGGAAGGCGGCGACAAAGGCGTCCATCACCGGGCCCGGCCCGATATAGGCGGTCAGCAGGATTTCCCGCAGAAACCCAAGGATACGGCTGGCCAGCGTCCAGAACCCTACCGTGAAAAACCCCGAGAACAGACGGATCTGCTTCATGAGGCGGCGCGCTCGGCGCCCTCGGTAATAGCGGTGCGCAGCTTGGCCTCAAGGCCGCGTTGCTTGCTGTCCGAGTGGTATTTCAGGCCGAACATATCCTTGACGTAGAAGGTATCGACCACCTGCTCGCCATAGGTCGCGATGACGGCGTTGGCGACATAGACATTGGCCGCAGCCAGCGTACGCGCCAGATCATAGAGCAGACCGGGGCGGTCGCGGGTGTCGACCTCGATGATTGTGTAAATCTCGGACCCGTCATTGTCGAAGGTGATATGGGTTGGGACGTTAAAGGCGCGCTCGCGTTTCTTGATCTTGTCGCGCGATTTTAGGGCGTCACGGGCCACCACCTCGCCTTTCAGCGTCTTGTGGATCATCTGCGTCAGACGCGGCAGGCGGCTGGATTCGAAGGGGCGGCCCTCGGCGTCCTGAATCCAGAACGCGTCGGTCACGTAGCCATCCTTGGTCGTATAGCTGCGCGCGTCGACCACATTGGCGCCTACCAGCGCCAGGGCCCCTGCGATGCGGGCAAAGATACCCGGGTGGTCACCCATGGCGAAACAGGCGCGCGTCGCGTCGCGGTCTTCGTCGGGATGCAGGCGAATCTCCATCTCACCGGGATCGCCGCTGTCTTCCAGCGCTTTCAGCATCTCGGCGAACTCGACATGGGTCGAAAGGTTCAAGCCTTGCCAATAGGGATCGTAATGCCGCCCGGTTTCGGTTTTCAGATCAGACTTGGACCAGTCCGCCAACTCGGCCCGCAACAGCTTTTTCGCGCCCGCGCCGCGATTGGCACGGTTGAGGTCCTCCATCCCGGTTTCAAGTGCGCGTTTGGTTTCGGCATGTAGCGCGCGCAGCAGGGTGGCTTTCCAGTTGTTCCACGTATTGGGGCCAACGCCGCGGATATCGCAGACGGTCAAAACTGTCAGCAGGTCCAGCCGTTTGACCGTTTCGACCGCTTTGGCAAAGTCCCGGATGGTGCGCGGGTCCGAAATGTCGCGCTTCTGCGCCATGTCCGACATCAGCAGGTGATAGCGCACCAGCCATTCCACTGTCTCGCAATCCGATTTGTTCAACCCCAGACGTGGGGCCACCTTGCGCGCGATCTGCGCGCCAAGGATCGAGTGATCCTCGGGCCGTCCCTTGGCGATGTCATGCAGCAGCAGCGCCACATACAGCACCTTGCGGTTGACGCCTTCCTTGAGGATCGATGAGGCCAGCGGCAGTGACTCGATCAACTCACCGCGTTCAATCTGGGCGAGGTTGACGATGCACTGGATCGTGTGCTCGTCCACCGTATAGCTGTGATACATATTGAACTGCATCATCGCCACGATGGGCTCGAACTCGGGCAGGAAGGCTGACAGAACGCCCAGTTCATTCATCCGTCGCAGGGCGCGCTCGGGGTTGCCGTGTTTCAGCATCAGGTCAAGGAAGATGCGCCGCGCTTCCTTGTTGTTGCGCATGTCTTCATCAATCAGATGCAGATTGGCAGCCACCAACCGCATGGCGTCGGGGTGGATCAGCATACCTGTGCGCAGCCCCTCTTCGAACAGCCGCAACAGGTTCAGCTTATCGGTCAGAAAAGTGTCCGGGTCGGCGACATCCAGGCGGCCATGTACAACCTGATATCCGGCTTTCACGCGCGGGCGGCGGCGAAAGAGACGCTCCAGCAACGGAGCGCTTTTGACATGGGCCGCTTCCAGCTTTGTCAGGAATATTCGGGTCAACTCGCCCACGCGCGTGGCTTCGCGGAAATAGCGCTGCATGAACACCTCGACCGCGCGTCGCCCGGCCCGGTCCTTGTATCCCATCCGCTCGGCCACCTCGACCTGAAGGTCAAAGGTCAGTTGCTCCGTTGCCCGCCCGGTAACCAGATGCAGATGAGACCGCACGGCCCACAAGAAATCTTCGGCCTGAACAAAGCCTTCGAACTCTTCCGGCGTGAACAAGCCCAGCGGCACCAGTTCGGCCACATCCTGAACGCCATAGATATATTTTGCGATCCAATAGAGCGATTGCAGATCGCGCAGGCCGCCTTTGCCCTCTTTGACGTTCGGCTCGACCATATAGCGCTGACCTTGCTTCAGGTGCCGCTCTTCCCTCTCTTTCAGCTTGGCTTCGATGAAATCGCGCTCAGAGCCTTTGAACAGATCCGCCTTCAACCGGGTCTCAAGCTCTGCAGCAAGCGCGGCGTCGCCAGCCAGATAGCGCTGTTCCAGCATCGCGGTGCGGATGGTGAAATCATTACCCCCCAGCCGCAGGCAGTCCTTGATCGTGCGTGACGAATGCCCAACCTTCAGTCGCAGATCCCACAGGATATAGAGCATGGATTCGATCACGCTCTCGGCCCAGGCGGTGATCTTGTAAGGCGTCAGGAACAACAGATCGACGTCAGACGACGGTGCCATTTCACCCCGACCATATCCGCCGACGGCCAGAACGGCGATCTTTTCGCCCTGTGTTGGTGTAGCCAGCGGGTGCAGCGTTTCACTTGCGACGCGCATGGCTGTACAGACCAATTGGTCTGTCAGGTAGGTATAGGACCGGGTCAAAGGGCGCGCATCAAATGGCGCTTGGGCGAACGCGTCTGCAATGGCCTCGCGTCCCGCCTTTTGGGCCTCTCGCAGAATGCGAACGGTCTCCGCACGCAGGGCAGAGTTGTCCGTGCCGCTTTCAACGATGGCGGAAAGTTCGGCATTGACTTTGACGCTGTCAAATATCCGGTCAGCGGGGCAGATTAGCTTGTTGTCAGGCATGGTCGCCTGCGCCGGTGGCTCAGAATCCGGCGCCAGAGAAGCTTTGTGGAGCAGGGTCAATCACAACCACCTGTTTGTTCTGGATCGTGGCAACCGCCAGACCGCGTTCGTTTGTCCCGTTCGACCGCAGGCGGAAGATTCCGCCAACGCCCTGAAAACCGGCATTCTGTGTCAGTGCGGCACCGGTCAGCGCGTTGGATTTGCCTTGGCTGACCAACGCGCCGATGGCGGCGATCCCATCATAGGCCAGACCGCTGATCGGGTGCGGTGCCTCGCCATAGGTGTTGTTGTAACGCTGGCGATACGCCTGAGCTTTGGCCGGATCAGGCAGGGCAAACCAGCCCCCCTGTACTCCGGGCAGGTCCAGCGTTTGCGATGGAATATCCCACCGCGTCAAACCGATATACTGAACACTCGCCGGTGAGACGCCCGCCTCGGGCAGCAACTGGCTGAACAGAGGCAACGCGCCCGCCGTGGTCGCGGTCATAAAAATCGAATCGGCGGCATTGGCATCTACGGTTGCCTTGATCGTCGGCACCGAGTTGATGACGCCCTGCTGAGACCGGTCATACCCCACAGTGCCAGCATTCTTGACCCGGCTGCTGCCAAGCGCTGTTGCGATTGCGGACTGGCCAAGCTGACCCGCAGGGTCGTTGCTGTGCACGATTACTGTTCCGGTTTTGCCCTGACGACCGGCGAAATTGACCAATCTGTTGGCCGTGTTCTGGAATGTAGGTCCCAGAACGTAAACGTTGCCACCGGCGATGCCGGTGTTGTTCGAAAATGACAGCACGTTGACATTGTTGTTCAGCACAGCAAGGCCGGCGGCGTTTGCCGCCTGCGCGTATACCGGGCCGAGGATGATCTTGGCCCCATCGGCGACAGCTTGTTGGGCCACCGTTGACGCGGTGCCGGCGTTTCCGGCGGTATCGTAAACCCGCAGGTCAATCTTTACGTTCTGCAAATCTGCCATTGCCAGACGCGCCGCGTTTTCAAGGCTTCGTGCCAGCGCCGCATCACCTGCCTGTGGCGATCCGCTTGGCACCAGCAGGGCCACCGGCACAGGATCAGAGGTATCGATCGACGGGCCTCCGCTAATGCCGCCCACTTCACAGGCGGCCAGAAATGCGGCCGTGGCCAGAGCAATGGCGGATTTCGCCAGTTTGCGGGTGGGCTTGCAAACGGTAAACATCTAAATGAAAACTCCCTGATCCGGCGTCTGAGGGCACCTTGGTCTAACGATCCGCGATAATAAACGTCACGCTCTGAGGGTCCAGCTTTGAATTTCCAAAAGATCAGATTGGCCGCGGGCCTGTATTTTGTTGCCACTCCTATCGGGGCCGCGCGCGACATTACGCTCAGGGCGCTGGATGTGCTGGCCTCGGCGGACATGATCGCCGCCGAAGATACCCGCAGCCTGCGCCGGTTGATGGAAATCCATGGCGTACCGCTCGAGGGTCGCCGGATTCTGGCCTATCATGACCACAGCGGCGCGGGCGCGCGCAGCAAGATTCTTCAGGCGCTTGAGGCGGGGCAGTCGGTTGCCTACGCCTCTGAAGCCGGGATGCCCCTGATCGCCGATCCGGGTTATGATCTGGGCCGGCAGGCGGCTGAGGCAGGCTTTGCCGTCACCTGCGCCCCGGGCCCCTCGGCGGCCCTGGCGGCGCTGACATTGGCGGGGCTGCCCACGGATGCGTTCTTTTTCGCGGGCTTTCTGCCCAATGCCTCAGGCGCACGGCGGTCGCGCATCGAGGCGCTGCGCGACATTCCCGGAACGCTGGTGTTCTACGAATCCCCCAAGCGGCTGGCCGCAAGCCTTGAGGATTTGGCAGATGTTCTGGGCGCCGAGCGGCAGGCCGCGATGTGCCGTGAGCTGACGAAGAAATTCGAAGAGGTGCGGCGCGGAACGCTTGCTGATCTGGCGGCAGAGTATCAGGGCGCGACGGTGAAGGGCGAAATCGTCCTGCTTGTGGATCGCGCGCATTCGCAAACTGTTAACGAGTCTGACGTAGAAGAGGCTTTGAAACGGGCGCTGGAAAGCCATTCGGTGCGCGACGCGGCAGATCTGGTGTCAGAGATGTTCAACCTGCCGCGCAGGCCGATCTATCAAAAGGCCCTGAAGCTGGGAAAGGGATGACATCATGCGGCGATCGGTTCGGGGCTCGGTTTCTTATCATGCGGGGCAGGCGGCGGAGCTTCGCGTCGCTTCTGACTATGAAAGGCGTGGGTTTTTGATTGCCCATCGTCGCTGGCGCGGCGCAGGTGGAGAGATTGATCTGATCGCGCGGAATGCGGACGGGATCGTGTTCGTCGAAGTTAAGAAAAGCACAAGCTTCGCAACGGCGGCGGCGCGGATCAGCCCCCGGCAAATCGACCGGATTTACGCGTCAGCAGCCCAGTTTCTGGAACATGAACCGGGCGGACAACTGACCAATGTGCGCTTTGACGCGGCGTTGGTCGATGGCTCTGGCGCGGTTGAAATTATCGAAAACGCCTTTGGTCACGGCTGATCGCCATTGAACCCGTCAGGTCTGTGCGCCATGTATCGGGCGTAGAACTGAGGGATACGCCATGAAGATCGCCTTTCAGATGGACCCGATCGGGGCCGTGGATATCAATGCCGACAGCTCGTTCCGTCTGGCCGAAGAAGCACAGGCCCGTGGGCATGAGCTGTTTTTCTACGGGCCCGACCAGTTGGCCTATCAGGAGGGGCGGATTACAGCGCGCGGTCACGATATGACGGTGCAACGGGTGCCGGGCGACCCGGCGGTTCTTGGCCCCGAGCGTGAGGTTGATCTGGCCGACTTTGATGTTGTCTGGCTGCGGCAGGATCCACCGTTTGACATGCATTACATCACATCGACCCATCTGTTGGATCGCCTGAAAGGGCAGGCGCTGGTGGTGAATGACCCGTTCTGGGTCAGGAACTATCCCGAGAAACTGCTGGTTTTGGACTTTCCTGATCTCACCCCACCCACGTCGATTGCGCGCGATCTGCAGACCATCAAGGCGTTCAAGGAGAAGCACGGGGATATCATCCTCAAACCACTCTATGGCAACGGCGGCGCTGGCGTGTTTCGGCTGGGACCGGATGATCGCAATCTGACCTCCCTGCACGAGTTGTTCACCGGGTTTTCCCGCGAGCCGCTGATCGTCCAGAAATTCCTGCCCGACGTGCGCAATGGCGACAAACGGGTGATTCTAGTTGATGGCGAGGCCGTGGGTGCCATCAACCGGGTCCCAGCCGAGGGTGAGACGCGCTCGAACATGCATGTGGGCGGGCGGCCCGAGAAGATTGGTCTGACCGACCGCGACATGGAGATATGCGCCGCCATTGGGCCACTACTGAAAGAGAAGGGCCAGATTTTCGTCGGCATCGACGTCATCGGCGACTACCTGACCGAGATCAACGTGACGTCCCCCACCGGCATTCAGGAGCTGGAACGGTTCAACGGCGAGAACATCGCCGAAAAAATCTGGCAAGCGATTGAGTCGAAGCTTTAACCGCCGACCTTGGCGCTGATGCGATAACTCAGGGCCTCGGCGACATGGGGGCGGCGGATGTCTGGTGCGCCTTCCAGATCAGCGATGGTTCGGGCGACCCGCAGGATGCGGTGAAAGGCGCGGGCTGACAGGCCGAACCGTTCTGCGGCCTTCAAAAGCAGGTCTTTGCCTTCGGCGTCCGGGGCGGCGCAATCTTCCAGATACGTGCCTTCAAGGTCGGCGTTCTGCCGCGTGCCTGGCATGTCCCGGAACCTGTCGGCCTGCAGGGCGCGGGCGGCCTCGACCCGCGCGGCGACGGTGGCGGAGCTGTCGCCTGAAGGTGGCAGATCAAGGTCGGTGAAGCTGACCGGCGGCACTTCGATTCGCAGGTCGAACCGATCCATCAATGGACCTGAAATACGACCGAGATAGTCCTCGCCACAGACCGGAGCGCGGGAACAGGCGCGGGCGGGATCGGTCAGATAGCCGCATTTGCAAGGGTTCGCGGCAGCCACAAGCATGAACCGGCAGGGGTATTTGACGTGGGCGTTGGCGCGGGCGACCATGACCTCTCCGGTTTCGATGGGCTGGCGCAGGGTTTCCAGCACGGTGCGCGGGAATTCGGGGAATTCGTCCATGAACAGAACGCCGTTATGGGCCAGCGAAATCTCACCGGGTTTTGCGCCCTTGCCGCCACCGACGATGGCGGCCATCGACGCGGTGTGATGTGGCTCGCGGAAGGGGCGGGCGCGGCTGATGCCGCCCTCGTCCAGCAAACCGCAGAGGGACTGGATCATCGAGGTCTCCAAGGCCTCGACCGGTGTCAGAGGCGGCAGGATGCCGGGCAGCCGGGCCGCCAGCATGGATTTGCCAGAACCGGGTGTGCCGATCATGATCAGGTGATGACGGCCAGCGGCGGCGATTTCCAGCGCGCGTTTGGCGCGTTCCTGCCCTTTGACGTCGCGCAGATCGCGTGCAGAGGGCGACAGGCTGACTTCGCCCGGTGTGGCAGCGGGCAGGGCGGATTGGCCGGTTAAATGCTTGACCACATCGCCCAGTGAGGCCGCGCCGATCACCTGCGTTGCATCGACCCATGCGGCCTCGGCGCTGGATGCTGCAGGGCAGAGCAGCGCGCGGTCTTCGGCGGCGGCGGTCATGGCAGCGGGCAGGGCGCCCACGACCGGCACCAGCGAGCCGTCCAGCGATAGCTCTCCCAATGCCACGGCCCCTTCGGCGGCGTCGGTCGGGATGATGTCCAGCGCGGACAGCAGGGCGACGGCGATGGGCAGGTCGAAATGGCTGCCCTCTTTCGGCAGGTCGGCGGGGGACAGGTTGATGGTGATCCGTTTCGACGGCAGGGCAATGGCCATCGAACTGAGCGCGCTGCGCACCCGGTCGCGCGCCTCGGACACGGCCTTGTCGGGCAGGCCGACGATCGAGAACGCCGGAAGGCCCGGTGAAACGGCGCATTGCACCTCGACCGGGCGGGCGTCTACGCCTTGAAAGGCTACGGTATGGGCGCGGGCGACCATGGCAATCCTGTTTCGTGGTTAACAGGACGTTGCTGCCATGGTTGCGGTTTAGGAATGGTTAACGTCTGCCACCATGGCGGTGAATTTTGGCCATGCCCCCGGGTCGGCCACGGTTTTGTCGCGGCAGAACGGGTTGCAGAAGCCCCAGATTTGGCCGTCGAGTTCGAGGTAGTCGGTGACGGGTTTGCCGGAATAGGGGCAGGTTGAGTTGACTGATGGACCCGAGGCGAGGGCCTTGGGCCGAGAGGTTCCGCCAACCGGCCAGTCCTGCACGGGCCCATTCTGCGGATAGGGAAACGGATCATACGAAACGGTCAGACCCATCGCGCGCCATTGCCGGACCGACAGGTCGGAGAGCAGCTCAAGACAATAGGCGCGGTTGGTGTCGGTCACCGGCAGGCCATAACCGATGATCCGCGCGGCGACCGGGGTGTAGAACACATCCGCCAGGGAATAGGCCCCGAATAGCGGGCCGGTTTCAGCGCCTGAGAGGGTTCGGGCGTACGCCCAAAGGGTCTCGATTCGCTGCAGGTCAGACAGGGTTTCTGGAGAGGGCTGAAATCCTTGCCAGCATTGGCGCAGTTGCATCGGGCATTCGCCCCGCAGGGCTGAGAATCCCGCAACCATCTCGGCGCACAGCCAGCGGGCGGTCGCGCGGGCGGCGGGATCTGTGGGCCACAGCCCGGCTTCGGGGTGGCGCTCGGCGAGTGTTTCGGCCATGGCAAGGCTTTCGCCAACCACGGTTCCCTCTGGCAGCCGCAGCGCCGGGACGAGGCGGGCAGGGGCCAGCGGTTCCATATCCGCCGCCATCGTGCCGGAATAGAGGCCGATCATATGGGTGCGGTAGGGCAGGCCGAACTTCTCAAGCATAAGCCATCCGCGCATGGACCAACTGGAGAACAGGCGGTCGCCGATGAAAAGGTCATAGGTCATCCGCGAACGATGTCGGATGGCGCGGCCTTGGTAAATCAGAGATTTGTGCGCGGCCCCATCACGGTCGGTGATTGATCCGACCCACGGACCAGCGATCACCGTGATGGGTGATCTCGGTGACCGAGAGGTTGTCGATCCGGTGGCCAAACGCCTCTTGCGCGTCGACATTCAGGGCGCGTTGCACCTGCGTCAGGATCACGCCGAAGTGGGCCACGATGATCAGATCGTGGCCGGTATGGGCAGCAATCAGCGTATCGATGGCTGTATCAACCCGCGCGCGGACCTCGTTCCAGCTTTCGCCGTTCGGGGGGCGGACCTCGCCCGGATTGTCCCAATAGGCAAAGCACAGTTCGGGGTCTTCGGCCTCGATTTCTCTGAAGCCACGCAGCTCCCAGCTGCCGAAGTTAATCTCGCGCAGGTCTTCGCGGTGGGGCAGTCGTGTGCGCGCGCCTTGAATGGCGCTGGCTGTGTCGGCGGCGCGGGACAGATCGGATGAGATCACGATGGCCTGTGCCGGCAGATGCGCGGACAGGCGGCCAAGCGCAGCGGTGTCGCTCAGGTCGGCGGGCAGATCGGACCAGCCGACCATGGTTTTGGCATGGGTCGGCCCGTGCCGTACCAGATGCAGGCGGGTCACAGGGGGGCGCCTTTCAGGACCAAGGGCAACCCAGCAGTCACCTGCACCACACGGTCGGCCTGCGCGGCCAGCGCAATGTTCAGCCGCCCTTGCGCCTCGCGAAAGCGGCGCGACAGGGCGTTGTCGGGCACGATCCCGTGGCCGACTTCGTTAGAGACAATGACGATCTGTGCCGCGCAGTCTTTCAGCGAAGCAAGCAACGCGGACCGGGCCCGCTCAAGATCATTTTCGGCCAGAAGGTGATTGGTCAGCCACATGGTGGCGCAATCGATCAGGCAAACCTGATCTGATGTCAGCCTTGCCAGTTCGGGCGACAGATCAAACGGGGCCTCTATTGTCTCCCAACTGCTGCCTCTTTGTGCAATATGTTGCCTAACTTTCAGGCGCATCTCGTCATCAAAGACTTGTGATGTCGCCAGATAAACGCGGCTTTTCCCTGTTAAAACAGATAGTTGTTCAGCGAAAAGCGACTTGCCAGAAGCCGCGCCGCCCAGCACAAAGGTTAAATTAGGGTGCACTTTTATTACCTTTCTGGTGATCCACCCGGTTTTGCCCTGCGTATCGACCCTAAGTCGGCATGACAAGCCCGGCCAAAAGCCGGTGGAAAAGGGAGAGTTGCATGGCACTGGACAACGCACATGATTTTTCAATGTCCCGGCAGGCGATGAAGGCCGAACTGCTGGATGCCGAAACCGAGCTAAGGCTTGCCTATGCGTGGCGCGATGAACGAGATGAACAGGCGTTGCACCGTTTGATCACCGCATACATGCGTCTTGCGATTTCGATGGCGGCCAAGTTCAAGCGCTATGGCGCGCCGATGAATGATCTGATTCAAGAGGCCGGTCTGGGCCTGATGAAGGCCGCTGACAAATTCGATCCCGATCGCGGTGTAAGATTTTCGACTTATGCGGTCTGGTGGATCAAGGCCAGCATTCAGGATTATGTGATGCGGAACTGGTCCATGGTGCGCACCGGCTCGACATCGTCTCAGAAATCTCTGTTTTTCAATATGCGCCGGGTTCAGGCCCGGCTTGAGCGAGAAGCCGCGACCGAGGGTCAGGAGCTGGATCGCCATCAACTGCATCAGATGATTGCGTCTGAAATTGGTGTGCCGCTGCGCGATGTCGAGATGATGGAAGGCCGGCTGGCCGGGTCCGATTTCTCGCTGAATGCGGTGCAATCGACCGATGAAGACGGGCGCGAGTGGATTGATGCGCTGGAAGACGACCGCGAACAGGCGGCTGAAACCGTTGAACACAGCCACGACACCGAGCAACTGCGCGATTGGTTGGTGACCGCGATGCAGGCGCTGAACGATCGAGAGCGTTTCATCGTGCGCGAGCGCAAGCTGCGTGAACCGGCGCGCACCCTTGAAAGCTTGGGCCAAGAGCTTGGGCTCTCGAAAGAAAGGGTGCGTCAGCTTGAAGCCGCAGCCTTCATAAAGATGCGCAAGAACCTTGAAGCGCAATCGCGCGAGGTGCAACACTTCTTCGCATGAAACAAATTGCGATTTTCGTAGCGTGTGTGCTGTTCACGGTCTTACCTCGTGCCGGGTATTCGGCTGACCTGATCCCTCAGGATGTGCGCGAGGCTATGCAGGCCGCCGACGTCGTTATTCTTGGCGAAATCCACGATAACCCCCGTCACCACGTTGTCCAGAAAGAGGCGATCGAAGCCATCAACCCTTCGGGTGTGGTCTGGGAGATGGTGACAGAGGAAGGCGCTCAGCGATTGGCGCAAAAGGCGGCCACGAACCCCGAGGACTTGTCTCGCATTCTACGCTGGGCTGAATCCGGCTGGCCGCCGCTCAGCATGTATTACCCGGTTTTTCAGGCTTCGAACGCGCCGGTCTATGGGGCCATGGTCCCTCGTGCTGCAGCCCGTGCCGCGATGGAGCGTGGTGCTGCCACCGCGCTGGGCGCGGATGCTGCGCGCTATGGCTTGACCATTCCGCTGTCGCCCGAGGATCAGGCCGCGCGGGAAGCTGATCAGCTTGCAGCCCATTGTCACGCGCTGCCCGTAGAAGCTTTACCGCAGATGGTGGCGATCCAGAGGTTGCGCGATGCGGTGCTGACCCGCGCTATTCTGCGGGCGACCGATGAAACCGGCGGGCCGATTGCGGTGATCACGGGCAACGGCCATGCCCGCAAGGACCGCGGCATTCCAACTTTCCTTGCGCGGTTGCGTCCGGGCCTGAAGGTCTTTGTATTGGGGCAGTCCGAAGATGGGCTTATCAATGGTGAGTTTGACGCGGTGATCGACAGCCCGACCGTCGAGCGCGAGGACCCCTGCAAGGCCTTCGAGACTCAGAATTAACTGCTGGAACTGCCCGACCGCCTTGCCTAATGTCGGGGTCGACCGGGACGGGAAGGGCTAGAGATGCTGGCATCCAAACGCATTCTGCTGATTATCGGTGGCGGAATCGCTGCTTATAAGGCGCTGGATCTGATCCGGCGTCTGCGCGAGCGTGGGGCATCCGTCACGCCGGTTCTGACCCGCGCGGCTGAGGAATTCGTGACGCCCCTGTCCGTGTCGGCGCTGGCCGGAGAAAAGGTTTATCGCGATCTGTTTGACCTGACCGATGAGGCTGAGATGGGGCATATCCAGCTATCGCGCTCGGCCGATCTGATCGTGGTGGCCCCGGCGACGGCCGATCTGATGGGCAAGATGGCGGGGGGGCTGGCCAATGATCTGGCCTCGACCCTGCTGATGGCGACCGACACGCCGGTTCTGTGTGCGCCCGCGATGAATGTGCGGATGTGGGATCACCCGGCAATGCGGCGCAACCTGGCGCAGCTGCAGGCCGATGGCGTCCGCTTTGTCGGCCCGAATGAGGGCGACATGGCCTGTGGCGAATTCGGCCCGGGCCGCATGTCGGAACCGCTTGAGATTGTTGCAGCCATAGAGGCGCAGCTTGGCGACGGCCCCTTGCAGGGCAAGCGCGTATTGGTGACGTCTGGCCCGACCCATGAACCGATTGACCCTGTGCGCTATATCGCCAACCGGTCCTCGGGCGCGCAGGGCACAGCGGTGGCGCGGGCGCTGGCGGCGCTGGGCGCCGAGGTGGTTTTTGTTACCGGCCCAGCCGATGTTGCGCCGCCCGAGGGTGTGCAAGTTGTCGCGGTCGAAACGGCGCAAGAAATGTCCGATGCGGTCGAGGCTGCATTGCCTGTCGATGCAGGTGTCTTTGCTGCGGCGGTGGCCGATTGGCGCGTGGCCACGGCCTCAGACAAGAAGCTGAAGAAAAGCCGCGACGGGTTACCGGCGCTGGAATTTGCCGAGAACCCGGATATCCTGAAACGCGTCGCCGGGATGGAGACGGGCCGCCCCGCGCTGGTGGTGGGCTTCGCGGCGGAAACGGACAATGTCATCGAACACGCCACCGCCAAACGCGCGCGCAAAGGGTGTGACTGGATCGTGGCCAATGATGTCAGCCCGGCAACGGGTATCATGGGCGGGTCCGAGAATGCGGTGATCCTGATCTCGGACGAAGGGGCCGAGGAATGGCCGCGCATGGGCAAGGACGCCGTGGCGGATCGGCTGGCGCAGAAGATAGCGGCGACTTTGGCCGATTGATTTCCGCAAAGAACGAGGGGTGTCGGGATGGTTGCAATTCGTGTGATCCGTGAGGATGGGTCTGATCCTTCGATCCCGTTGCCCTCTTACGAAACATCGGGGGCTGCCGGGGCCGATGTGCGGGCCAACCTGCCGGGCAAGGCCTCGATCACGCTGGCCCCTGGGCACCGCGCTTTGGTGCCGACAGGTTTGCGGATCGAAATCCCGCAAGGGTTTGAGGTACAGGTGCGTCCACGCTCGGGTCTGGCGTTGAAGCATGGCATCACCCTGCCGAACACGCCCGGCACCATCGACAGCGATTATCGCGGCCCGCTTGGGGTGATCGTCCTGAATACCGGGCAGGATTCGTTCGAAATCACCCACGGAGAGCGCATCGCCCAACTTGTCGTCGCCCCCGTGGTGCAGGCCACTTTCGAGGCCACCGATGCCCTGTCCGAGACCGACCGGGGCACGGGTGGCTTTGGTTCGACCGGGCGCGGCTGATGCTGCTGGTTCTGATCCTTGCCGCCGGGCTGTGGGGCGTGGGCTGGATGGCCGGTGTGTCGCGCAATGCGCGGATGGTGTCTATTGGCACGCTGCTGGCCGGGGTGATCGTCGCGCAACTGGTTTTGCCCGAAGGCAACCCCTTGCGTCAGGCAACTGGCGGCTCTGCAGCGATGTGGTTGATCCTTGCTGGCTCTGCGGTGCTGGTTCTGCTTTATGGTCGGGGCGTGAAAGCGCTGCGAAACCGAGCGGAAACCGCCGAGGCTAAGGAGCCCAAGATGCCTTCAGATCAGTTCACCGAGACCGAGCTGGAACGCTATGCCCGCCACATCGTCCTGCGCGAGCTGGGCGGGCCGGGGCAAAAGAAGATGAAACAGGCGCGGGTGCTGGTGATCGGCGCTGGCGGTCTGGGGGCTCCGGCGTTGCAATATCTGGCTGCGGCGGGCGTGGGCACGATCGGCGTGATCGACGATGATGAGGTCGAGAACGCCAACCTGCAGCGGCAGGTCATTCACCGCGACACGGATATCGGGATGCCCAAGGTGTTTTCGGCCCAGCAGGCGATGGAAGCGCAGAACCCCAATGTGGTTGTCCTGCCCTATCACCGGCGGCTGACCGACGAGATCGCCGCAGACCTGTTCGCCGATTTCGATCTGATCCTCGACGGCACCGACAATTTCGACACCCGTTATCTGGCCAACCGGACGGCAGTTGCGCTGGGCAAACCACTGATCTCGGGCGCGCTGTCGCAATGGGAAGGGCAGCTGAGCGTTTTTGATCCCGCCAGCGGCGCGCCCTGCTATCAGTGCATCTTCCCCGAGGCCCCGGCCCCCGGCCTGGCCCCGTCCTGTTCCGAGGCGGGCGTGATTGGCCCTCTGCCCGGTGTTGTTGGTTCGATGATGGCGGTTGAGGCGATCAAGGTGATCACCGGTGCGGGGCAGGCCCTGCGGGGCGAGATGTTGATCTATGACGCGCTCTATGGCGAAAGCCGCAAGATCACCCTATCGCAGCGCGCCGATTGCCCGATCTGCGGTGCGGGCGGGTAATTTCACCGCGCGCACTGGACCCTTGGGGGTGGGTTTCCTAGGTAAAGACCAAAGGAGACCCGCATGACCAACCCGATCCTGTCCGACTGGACCACGCCCTTCGAACTCGCCCCGTTTGCCGAGATCTCGGACGGTGATTTCGCCCCTGCTCTGGAACAGGCGCTGCAGGCGCATAACGCGCAGATCGACGCAATCGCTGCGAACCCCGAGGCGCCCAGCTTTGCCAACACGATCGAGGCGCTGGAAGCCGCTGGCGAGCAGTTGGACAAGGTTCTGTCGGTGTTCTTCACGGTCGCAGGCGCGGACAGCAATCCCAAACGTGAGGAGTTGCAGCGAGAGTTCTCGCCGAAACTCGCGGCGCATTTCTCGGGCATTTCATCGAACAAGGCGCTGTTTCAACGGGTGGCCGATCTGTGGGCGCGCAAGGGCGAGTTGGGCCTGACGGACGAGCAGGCGCGGGTTCTGATGCTGTCGCATCGCGGATTTGTCCGCGCCGGCGCTGCGCTGGAAGGCGAGGCCGACGCGCGGATGCAAGAGATCAAGGCGCGGCTGGCCTCGCTGGGCACATCCTTTACCCAGAACCTTCTGGCCGATGAGCGGGATTGGTTCATGGACCTGACCGAGGATGACCTGCAGGGCCTGCCGGATTTTGCTGTGGATGCCGCCCGCGCTGCGGGGCAGGAGAAGGGGGCGGATGGCCCCGTCGTGACCCTGTCGCGGTCAATCATCGTGCCGTTTCTGCAATTCTCGCCCCGTCGGGATTTGCGTGAAAAGGCTTATCGCGCGTGGACCGCGCGGGGGGCAAATGGCGGTGAGACCGACAACCGAGAGATTGCGGCTGAAATCCTGCGCCTGCGCGAGGAACGTGCCAATCTGCTGGGGTATGACAGTTTTGCCGACTACAAGCTTGAGACCGAGATGGCCCGCACACCGGATCGCGTGCGTGATCTGTTGATGGATGTGTGGCAGCCCGCCAAAACCCGCGTCAACGCAGATGCCGAGGTGCTGACCGCGATGATGCAAGAGGATGGCGTCAACGGCCCGCTGGAAGCGTGGGACTGGCGCTACTATGCCGAGAAACGCCGCAAGGCCGAACATGATCTCGATGAAGCCGCGTTGAAGCCGTTCCTGCAACTGGACCGGATGATCGAGGCCTCTTTTGCCTGCGCGGCCCGCCTGTTCGGGTTGGAGTTCGCACCGCTGGACGTGCCGCTCTATCACCCCGATTGCCGCGCGTGGGAAGTGACACGCGACGGCCAGCATATCGCGGTGTTCATCGGCGATTACTTCGCGCGCGGCTCAAAACGCTCGGGCGCGTGGTGCAGCGCGATGCGCGGGCAGGCGAAGTTCCCGAAGGCGCAGGCTCCGGTCGTGATCAATGTCTGCAACTTTGCCAAGGGCGATCCGGCGCTGCTGTCTTATGACGACGCCCGCACCCTGTTTCACGAGTTCGGCCATGCGCTGCATCAGATGCTGTCCAACGTGACCTATGAAAGCATCTCGGGCACCTCGGTGGCGCGGGATTTCGTGGAACTGCCCAGCCAGCTTTACGAACACTGGTTGGAAGTGCCCGAGGTACTGGCCGAGTTCGCAACCCATGCCGAGACCGGCGCGCCGATGCCGCAAGAGATGTTGGACAAGGTGCTGCAGGCCGCCAATTTCGATCAGGGGTTCCAGACGGTGGAATATGTCGCCTCGGCTCTGGTTGATCTGGCCTTCCATGACGGGGCCGCACCCGCGGACCCGATGGCCAAGCAGGCAGAGGTTCTGGCCGATCTGGGAATGCCCTCGGCCATCGGAATGCGCCACGCGACGCCACATTTCGCCCATGTGTTTGCGGGCGACGGCTATAGCTCGGGATACTACAGCTATATGTGGTCCGAGGTCATGGATGCGGATGCGTTTGCAGCGTTCGAGGAAGCGGGCGGTGCCTTTGATCCCGAACGCGCCAAAGCGTTGGAGGACAACATTCTGTCCACCGGTGGATCGCGCGAGGCCGAGGACCTGTATCTGGCCTTCCGCGGGCGTCTTCCGGGGGTCGAAGCCCTTCTGAAAGGTCGCGGGCTGATCGCGGCCTAATAGCCCAGATCACGATCGACGAGGTGGAGAAAGGGTTCGCCCGCTTCACCTCGGCGAATGTTCTCGCAGATGACCTGAGCGGCGGTTACGGGCCGGGTCTCCGAGGCGATATGCGGCGTCACTGTCACGTTTGGCTGCGCCCAATAGGGATGCTCGGGCGGCAGGGGTTCGGTGCGGAACACGTCCAGCGTGGCGTGGCCGACCTGTCCTGACTTCAGGGCCGCCAGCAGGGCATCATCATCAATCAAAGGCCCCCGGCCCGGGTTGATGATGCAGGCGCCTTTCGGCAGCAGGGCAAGCGTATCAGCATTCAGTATATTTGTGGTGGCCGCCGTGTCCGGCAACAACAGCACAAGGATTTCCGCCTGTGACAACGCGCCCCGCAGGCCATCTGCCCCATGCAGACAGGTCACGCCGGGAATGTCCTTGGCGGTGCGGCTCCAACCAATGACATCGAAATTCAACGCGGCCAGCGCCCGTGCCGCAGCCTCACCCAATTCGCCTAGACCCAGAACGCAGACCGTGCGCTGCAGGGCCAACGGTGGGGCGTTCGGCTCCCACGTTGTGTCCTGCTGCGTGATATGGCGGTCCATCCCAAGGTGATAGCGCAGCACATGGCCCACCACCCATTCCGTCATGCCCTGTTTCAGCCCACTATCCACCATGCGCGCCAGCGGAACGGTCAGGGTTTCATTGCCGGAAATGCTCTCGACCCCGGCCCAGAGGCTGAGTACGGCTTTCAGCCGCGTGAACGGCGTGAAATCCCGCACCCCTCCGTTCGGGGCATAGACCACATAGTCGACCTGATCGGACGGAATGTCGGTGGCCAGATGAAAGTCCAGCCCGGCCTCGGCCAGCCCTTTGCGCAGCAGCGTTTCATATTCCGGCCACAACCCGGGACGGGCAGAGAACAGGACGTTTACGGGCATGGAGGACCTTTCAGCGGGGGCGGTGGATATGGGCGCTTTGCACGATACCGAAGGCGGCCATCAGCACCAGCATGGCCGAGCCGCCATAGCTGACCATCGGCAGCGGCACACCAACGACCGGGGCCAGCCCCATGACCATCGACATATTCACCGCAAAGAACAGGAAGAAGTTCAGCGCAATGCCCAGCGTCACAAGGGACGAGAACCGATCCTTGGTCGCCAGCGCCGTGACCATGCAGAAGACCAAGATCAGACCATAGAGGATGAGCAGGGTGATGCCGCCGACAAAGCCGAATTCCTCGGCCAGGGTGGTGAAGATGAAATCGGTGTGTTTCTCGGGCAGGAAGTTCAGCCGCGACTGGGTGCCCTGCATGAAACCGCGCCCGTTCCAGCCGCCCGAGCCCAGCGCGATCTTGGATTGGGTGATGTGATAACCTGCGCCCAGCGGGTCGGTTGAGGGGTCCAGAAACGTATCAATCCTGCGGAATTGATAGTCTTTAAGCAATTGCCATTCCGTCCCGCGACTGTTGAACACTGTGGCAATCAGGCCAACCCCCGCCGCAATCACGGCGGCGAAATAGGCCCAATGGACACCGGCCAGAAACATCAGCCCTCCGCCCGCGGCCAGCAGCAGGATCGAGGTGCCGAGGTCCGGTTGGCGCAACACCATGAAGGTGGGGATCAGGATCAGGATGACCGGGATGATCACCCATAGCGGGCGTGAGGTTTTATGTGCGGGCAGCCAGTCGTAATAGGCGGCCAGCACCATGACCAGCGCCACTTTCATCACCTCGGAGGGTTGCAGCCGCATGAACCCAAGGTCGATCCAGCGTTGCGCGCCCATGCCGATGGTGCCGAACAGTTCGACTATGACAAGCAAGCCGATTGACCCCAGATAGGCCACGACCGACATATTCCGCCAGAACCAGATCGGCACGAGCGCGATGATGAACATCACTGTCAGGCCCAGCCCGAACCGCTCCATCTGCGGCTCGGCCCACGGCGTCCACGATCCGCCCGCGACCGAGAACAACATCAGGAACCCGGCGCTCGCCACGCTGATCAGCAGCAGCGTCAGCGGCCAGTTCATATAGAGGAATTTGCGGAACCCCGAGGGCGTGGATTTGACGGCATATTCAAGATAGCTCATGCGCGGTCCTTTGCGTCAGGACGCGCTTTGGGGCGGCGGTCGCCCTCAAGCCGTTTTTGTTGTTCCTTGATGCGCTCGCGATCAGCGGTCGGATAGGCCTCAAGCGGCGGTGTGCCGTTATAGAGCGCTTGCAGCATGATATCGCGCGCAACCGGCGCGGCGGCCTTGGACCCGCCGCCGCCATGTTCGACCACAACGGCGATGGCGTATTTCGGATTGTCATAGGGCGCGAAGCTGACGAACAGCGCGTGGTCGCGGCGTTCCCATGGCAGATCCTCGTTGCGGATCACACCTGCGGCGCGCTCGGCCTTGGTGATGTTGCGCACCTGACTGGTGCCGGTCTTGCCAGCCATGCGGAAATCATCGGCGATGATGCGGCTCCGATAAGCCGTCCCGCGCCGGTCGTTCGAGACAGACCACATCGCCTCGCGGATGTAGTTCAGATTTGCCGGGCTGATCTCAAGCGGCTCACCTGCACCGGTTGGCTGTTCGACCCCATCGATAGACCGGACCAGACGGGGCGTGACGGCGCGCCCGGTGGCGATCCTTGCCGTCATCACGGCCAGTTGCATCGGCGAGGCCAGCATGAAACCCTGCCCGATCGACGCGTTGGCTGTATCGCCGATCAGCCAATCCTCACCATGGGTGCGTTGTTTCCATTCCTGATTGGGGGCCAGCCCTGCACGCACGGCAGACATCGGGATGTCGTGCTTAATGCCCAGCCCAAGGGTACGCGCCATCTCGGAGATCTTGTCGATACCGACCTTGATCGCCACGTCATAGTAATAAACGTCACAGCTGCGCTTGAGCGAAGTGTTGAGGTCAACCATACCGTGACCGCCGCGTTTCCAGCAGTGGAAGCGGCGGCTGCCGACCTTGAGGTGGCCGGGGCAATAGACGGTGTTGCCGGGACCAACGACACCGGCCTCAAGCGCGGCCAGCGCGGTGACCATCTTGAAGGTCGATCCGGGCGGATAAGTGCCCTGAACCGTCTTGTTGGCCAGCGGGCGGTATTTGTCCTGCGTCAGGAGCTGATAGTCCGCGACCGAGATGCCACGCACAAACAGGTTGGGGTCGAAACTCGGGGCCGAGGCCATCGCCCGCAGATCGCCGGTTTCGCAATCAATGACTACAGCGGCGGCGCTTTCTCCGGCCAGCCGCGCCTGCGCATATTGCTGAAGATCTGCGTCGACGGACAGTTGCAGATCCGCGCCGGGTTGGCCTTCCTGCCGGTCCAGCTCGCGCATGACGCGACCGGTGGCGTTGACCTCAACCCGCTTTGAACCGGCCCTGCCACGCAGGTCGATCTCTTGCTTGGCTTCCAGACCGACCTTGCCGATCTGGAACCGGGGGATGCGCAGCACCGGTTCGGGGTCTTCGATCTGGCTGAGGTCATAGTCGCTGACCGGGCCGACATAGCCGACAATATGGGCGAAATCCTCATAGCGCGGGTATTGCCGCGTCTGGCCGACCTCTGGCGTGACCCCGGGCAGGGCCGGCGCGTTTACGGCGACCTTCGAGATATCCTCCCACGTCACCTGATCGACCAATGTGACGGGCAGGAAGGGGGCCGAACGGCGCATTTCGGTGCGCGCCCTCTCAATCTCATCCTCGTTCAGCGGGATCAGATCGGACAGTTTGGCGATGACCTTGTCGATATCACCGGCATCCTCGCGCACGATCACGATGCGGTAGGACGGCGAGTTCTGCCCGATGATCTGCCCGTTGCGATCGTAAATCCGCCCGCGCGTCGGCGGAATCAGACGAATATTGATGCGGTTTTCCTCGGCCAGCAGGCGGTATTCGTCGGCCTGATCGACCTGCATGAAGCGCATCCGCGCCGCCAGCCCGCCGATGAAGGCCGCCTGCAGCCCGCCCAGCACCAGCGCCCGGCGCGGCAGGCGTTTGTAGGCGAGGCCTTGGGATTTGGGCTTGCGCTGCTTCATGCCCGTGCCCCTGCGGTCGTGTTGTCAGCAACCGACTTGCGGCGCACGCCAAACGCGCTCTGGCTGAGCAGAACGATCAGCGGGTATATCGCAATTGTCAGAACCACCTGTATCACCACCGGCCCCAGCGCTGCCTGTTGCACTGAAAGAATAGCAAGAATGACGCGGTTGAGCACAAAAACTGCTGTGATCACGGCGCCAACCGTCGTCCATTCGCTGACAAACCCGCTGTCGCGCATCCCCGGTGCTGCCGTGCGCAGGTACGATGCGCCCAACACGACCAGCGCCGCCAGCAACCCCGGAGGACGTTGCAGCAGAAGATCGGCCATCAGCATCACAAAGGCAATCGCAAGGATCGGCACATATTCAGGGCGGCGCAGCACCCAGGCATAGGTCAGCGCCATCAGGATATCGGGAAACGGCCAGCGATCCGGTTTCGAATCCAGCGGCAGCAGGTGCAGGAACATCACCAGCACCGCCAGCGCCAGATACAGCCCGCGTTTCATCCAGAGGTGCGAGGATGGCCTATCCATCTGTGGCCTCCGGTGCGGTTAGTGCTGCTTCGGGCTGGCGCGGGCCGACGATGCCGCCGGGGTCGCGGATGGGCTGGGCCGACTGGAACCGCAGCACCCGCAGGAATTCAAGCCGCTCGAAATCCGCCGAGAGGCGCACCCGCAGCCGCCCGCCGGGGTCCACGGCGATCTGGCCGATCAGCAACCCGCCGGGGAAGACGCCGCCATCGCCCGAGGTCACAACCCTGTCACCGGGGCGCACCAGCTCACGGTTTTCCAGAAACTGCACCAGCGGCGACGCGCTGTTATCCCCGGCAATCAGCGCGGTCTGCCCCGAGGGTTGGATGGTCGCCGGTATTGCGCTCGAGGCATCTGTCAGCAGGATCACCCGCGCCGTATCCGCGCCAACGCCCGAGATACGCCCGACCACACCGATCCCGTCCATCGTGGCCCAGCCGTCGACGATCCCGTCACGTTCCCCCACGTTCAACAACACCGATTGCCGGAACGGAGAGCCGCTGTCCGCCATCACCACCCCGGTCACATAGGTCAGCCGGGGGTCGAGCCGCACATTGTTGAGGTCCAGCAGACGGGCGTTTTCCTGCTCCAGCTGCAGCGCGGCCTCTTTCCACGCGCGCATCAGGCGCAACTCGCTGCGCAACTCCTGGTTCTGCTCGCTCAGGCGTTGGTAGCTTTGGAAGTCCCGCACCAGATTGACGGCAGCCGTGACCGGCACCATCGCCCATTCCATCGAAGGCACCACTGTATCCACAACCTGCGCCCGGAACCGTTCCACACGCGGGCTGTCGATGCGCCAGACCAGAAAGATGGCCAGCAGGCACAGCACGACAATCCCCAGCAGCAGACGGCGCAAGGGGGTTGTGTATTCATCGCGTTGTGATCGGTCCTTTGCCACAGGTTACCTTCCCGTGCTGCTCTCGCCCGAATTCTCACGCCTTCAGGGTGCGCGCCTTAGCTGTCGTAGTCAATCGCGTGGCGCAGCTGTTTTTCGTATTCCAGCGCCTTGCCGGTGCCCAAAGCCACACAGTTCAGGCTTTCGTCAGCAATCGATACAGCCAGACCGGTCTGTTCGCGCAGCGCCAGATCCAGATCGCCCAGCAACGCGCCACCTCCGGTCAGCATAACGCCCCGGTCGACGATATCGGCGGCCAGATCGGGCGGCGTGGTTTCCAGCGCGGTCATCACCGCCTCGCAGATCGCCTGCACGGGTTCGGACAACGCCTCGGCCACCTGAGCCTGACTGATCTCGATTTCCTTGGGCACGCCGTTCAGCAAATCGCGCCCGCGGATGTGCATCGACTGGCCCCGGCCATCGTCGGGCATACGGGCTGTACCGATGGTGGTCTTGATGCGTTCGGCGGTGGATTCACCGACCAGCAGGTTCTGCTGACGGCGTAGGTATGAGATGATGGCCTCGTCCATCCGGTCTCCACCCACACGAACCGAACGGGCATAAACGATGTCGCCCAGCGACAGAACCGCCACCTCGGTCGTGCCGCCGCCGATATCAACGACCATGTTACCGGTCGGATCGGTGATCGGCATGCCCGCGCCAATCGCGGCCGCAATCGGCTCGGCAATCAGGCCCGCGCGGCGGGCACCAGCCGAGAGAACCGACTGGCGGATCGCGCGTTTTTCAACCGGTGTCGCACCATGAGGGACGCAGACAATGATTTTTGGTTTCGAGAAGGTCGAGCGTTTATGCACCTTGCGGATGAAGTGCTTGATCATCTCTTCGGCAGTGTCAAAGTCAGCGATCACGCCTTCGCGCATCGGACGGATCGCCTCGATCGAGCCGGGCGTTCGGCCCAGCATCAGCTTCGCGTCCTCGCCCACGGCCAGGACCTTTTTGACGCCATCCTTGACGTGATAGGCCACAACCGACGGTTCAGACAGGATCACACCGCGCCCCTTGACATAGACCAGCGTGTTCGCTGTCCCAAGGTCAATTGCCATATCCGCTGAGAACAGGCCGCCCAGATTGCCAAAGATGCCCATATTTTTACTGATCCCGTTTGTCAGAATTTCCACTGCCCGCGACTCGACGGTTCCGGGACGGATGCCTTATAGGGTGCCATCTCGCCCGGTTAAAGGGCTGATTCCGCGACAATCAGCACCTTTCCGCCTTATTGATAGGGACTTTAGAAGGCAAAATGCTCTCATATCAACACATTTACCACGCCGGGAATCTGGCTGATGTACAAAAGCACGCTTTATTGGCGTGGGTGCTTGGGTATCTGACCCGTAAAGACAAACCGATCACCTATATCGAGACGCATTCCGGGCGCGGTCTGTATCGCCTTGATGCAGCCGAGGCCGTGCGCACTGGCGAAGCGGCCGCCGGGATCGCGCGGGCGCAGCGCGAGGGGTGGTTTGGCGCGGGTCATCCGATGGCGCGCGTGTTGGAGGAGGTACAGAGCCGTCACGGCGCGGTGTCCTACCCGGGCTCACCGCTGATTGCGGCCAATCTGCTGCGCGCGCAGGACAGCCTGCATTTTGCCGAGTTGCACCCGCAGGAGCATGCGGCGCTTTCGTTGGCGTTGTCGCCCTATGTTGCGAAGGTCTACCAGCAGGACGGGTTTGAGCTGGCGCAGTCCCTGCTGCCACCGACGCCGCGGCGGGGGATGATGCTGATCGATCCCAGCTATGAGGTGAAGACGGATTACGAGCGCATTCCGGGGGTGATCGCCAAGCTGCATCGCAAATGGAATGTTGGGGTGATCGCGCTTTGGTATCCGATCCTGACGGATGGACGGCACAGGCCCATGATCTCGGCCTTGAAATCAGCGGGTTATCCCAAGGCGACCTGCCATGAGGTGAGGTTCCCTCCGGCGCGCGAGGGGCATCGGATGGTGGGTTCGGGTATGTTCGTGCTGAACGCGCCCTTTGGGATTGAAGACGAGATGGGCCGCCTTTCGGGTTTGTTTGAAAAATTCTGAGCAGGTGCCAAACGGCCAGAAATGCTCCCGCCCCGTTTGCCAGCATCAAAGATGCCGTCAAACGCGTTGGGGCCGGCAGGGCGCCTTTGGCGCGCTGCCGGGCCCAAAGCCGCAAGGGGGTTCGGCGCAGCCGGGCACCCGCGGGTGCGGGAGCCTTTCCCCTTTGATCAGGTCAGGTCTTTGTAGCTGATCTCGCGCGCATCGGCACCGGGCCCTGCCTTTTCACGGCGCATGATCAGGCGGTTCAGCGCGTGGATATAAGCCTTCGCCGAGGCCACAACCGTGTCGGTATTGGCCGACTGGCCGGTGGCGATCATGCCGTCCTCTTCCAGACGCACCGAGACAGTGGCTTGCGCGTCCGTCCCCTCGGTCACCGCATGTACCTGGTACAGCTGCAGATGTGCCTTGTTCGGATAAATCGCACGGATGGCCTTGAAGGTTGCATCCACGGGCCCGTCGCCATGTTCGGTGGCAATGATATCCTTGCCGTCCATTTCCAGCTCAAGTGTCGCCTCGGCCTGACCGCCGGTGCCGCAGGTCACTTTCATCGAGACGAGCTGCAGATAGTCGTCATGCTCATCCATGGTCATCAATGCGATCAGGTCGTCGTCGAACACCTCTTTCTTGCGGTCGGCCAGATCCTTGAACCGAACGAAGATGTCCTTGAGCTGGTTGTCGCCCACATCAAAGCCCAAAGTCTCAAGTTTGTCGCGCAGCGCGGCGCGGCCCGAGTGTTTGCCCAAGGGCAGAGAGGTGCCGGAGAGGCCGATATCCTCGGGGCGCATGATCTCGAAGTTTTCGCGGTTCTTCAGCATGCCATCCTGATGGATGCCGCTTTCATGGGCAAAGGCGTTCTTGCCGACGATGGCCTTGTTGAACTGTACGTTGAAGCCCGACACCGTCGCCACGCGGCGCGAGATATGCATAATCTTGGTGGTGTCGATGCCCGTGTGCCACGGCATGATGTCGTTGCGGGTGCGCAAAGCCATCACGACCTCTTCCAAAGCCGTGTTGCCTGCGCGTTCGCCCAGACCGTTGATGGTACACTCGATCTGACGCGCACCGCCTGCAACAGCGGCCAGAGAGTTCGCGGTCGCCATGCCAAGGTCGTTGTGACAGTGGGTGGCAAAGATCACTTCATCCGCGCCCGGTACGGTCTCAATCAGGCGTTTGATCAGGTCGGCCGACTCCACTGGGGCGGTGTAGCCCACCGTGTCGGGGATGTTGATCGTGGTCGCGCCTGCTTTGATCGCGATCTCGATCACACGGCACAGATAGTCCCACTCGGTCCGCGTCGCATCCATCGGCGACCATTGCACGTTTTCACACAGGTTGCGTGCGTGGCTGACCGTTTCGTGAATCTTCTCGGCCATCTCGTCCTGCGTCAGGTTCGGGATGGCACGGTGCAGGGGGGATGTGCCGATGAAAGTGTGAATGCGGTTCTGCCGCGCGTGTTTCACAGCCTCCCAGCAGCGGTCGATATCGGCGAAGTTGGCGCGGGCAAGCCCACAGATACGGCTGTTCTTTGATCGCTCGGCAATCTCAGAGACGGCCTTGAAATCTCCCTCGGATGCGATGGGGAAACCGGCTTCGATAATGTCGACGCCCATTTCGTCCAGCAGTTCGGCAATCTCGAGCTTTTCGTCATGGGTCATGGTTGCGCCGGGGCTCTGCTCGCCGTCGCGCAAAGTGGTATCGAAGATCAAGACGCGGTCTTGGTCGGTCACATTGGTCATGGGGTACTCTTTCTTCTTCTGTCCTAAAGCCTATGGCGCGCGGGCGTCCTCCTCTGAGCGGGCGCGCCGGATGGCACGCTCAGAGGCGGATTAGGATCAGTAGGCCACGCAGCGACGCACCGCGAAGGGCGGTGTCGGCGACAAGGATATCTGCGCGGTTGATCATGAGGATGAGGTTATACAGCGCATGGCGCGATTGAAAAGAACGAAATTCAGATGAGATGAATTTTGGATGCGCGGTTGATGGTCTGGGATTTCCGTCTAGGTCCCGCAGCATGGAAAATGCATTGATTATCGGCGCGTCCGGCGGGATCGGCCAGGCCCTGAGCGCGCGACTGCAACAGCAAGGCGTTGAGGTGACCCGTCTGTCACGCTCGGCAGATGGGTTCGATCTGACCCGGCCCGATGTGGTCGAGCGTCAATTGTCCGCCCTTAAGGGCCCATACGACCTGATCATGGTTGCCTCGGGTGCGTTAGAGATCAACGGCGCGGCGCCCGAGAAATCCATGCGCAGCGTGACGGGGCAGGCGATGATGGATCAGTTTGCGTTGAACGCAGTTGGCCCGGCGCTGGTGCTGGGCCACGCGCACCGCTTACTGCCACGGGATCGCCCCGCGACCATTGCGGTGCTTTCGGCGCGGGTGGGCTCGATCGGAGACAATCGGCTGGGCGGTTGGGTCAGCTATCGCGCAGCGAAGGCTGCGGTGAACCAGGTTGTCCATACGGCCGCGATCGAGCTTGCGCGCACGCACAATGAAGCCGTTTGTGTTGCTCTGCACCCTGGAACGGTAAAAACCGCCTTTACGAAGAAATATCTAGGCAGACACCCGGCGGTCGAACCCGAGGACGCCGCCGCCAATCTGCTGGGGGTAATCAATGGTCTTGCCCCGGCAGATTCTGGCGGGTTCTATGATTGGGCCGGTAAACCGATCCCCTGGTAGGCTTGGTTAGCCGTCATTTGTATCCGTGTTGGCGGTATCGGCTGCAGGATCCGCTGCATCTGGCTCGGCCGCAGAAGGGGCAGGGTCTGACGTGGCCTCGGCTTCGCTTGCCAGCGTGTCATTTGCCCAGACGCCTGTTTCCACCTCACCTCCTGCGTAGCGCATGGTGCCGTCGCCATGGCGCTTATTCTCAAGAAAATGGCCTTCATAGACATCGCCGGTTTCGTAAGTCGCCGTGCCGAAGCCGGTGATCTTGCCATCTACCCAAGCACCAGTATAGCTGAACCCGCCGGGCCGCGTGAATGTCCCCTGACCTTGACGCTTGCCGTCTTCAAAATCGCCTTCATAGGTGGTGCCATCGGGGAATGTCGCTTTGCCCGTTCCATGCCGGACACCATCCACCCAGTCGCCGTCATAGCGATAGCCGTTGGCAAATGTCAGCACGCCCTTGCCGTGGCTGCGCGCGTTCCTGAACTGGCCTTTGTAGACGGTTCCATTGGGGTAGGTCGCAGTGCCTGACCCCTCAAAAATACCGGCGACCCATTCGCCATCATAAACTGTGCCATTTGGATAGGTGGTGCGGCCCGTTCCGTGCGGCAGATCATCCTGGAAGTCACCAATATAGACCGAGCCGTCGGCATAGGTCACTTCGCCCAAGCCCTGAATCTGACCGTTCTGCCATTCGCCGGAATACCGAAACCCGTCGGTTCCCGTGAATGTGCCCTGCCCATTGCGCATGTCGCCGGCGAAATTACCCTCGTAAACCGCGCCATTGGCATGAGTGACCTTGCCAACGCCCTGACGCCTGCCATCAGCCAGAACGCCTTCGTAAACATCACCATTGGCATAGACCAGACGACCGGTTCCGGTCATCGTGTCCTCTACCCAGTCGCCGGTATAGGTGAACCCGTCAGCCATGTTCTGCGCGCCGGTGCCGTGGCGTTTGCCGTCTTTCACGCCGCCTTCATAGGTGCTGCCATCGGCATAGGTGATCTTGGCGGTGCCTTCTTTACTGCCCTGCACCCAGTCCCCGTCATAGACATAGCCGTCGGGCCCGGTCAGAACGCCCTTGCCGTGGCGTTTAGCGTTTTCAAAGCCACCCTCGTACCGCATACCGTTGGTGTATTCGGCCACACCCGTTCCATTGATCGCACCGGCTGACCACTCACCTTCATAGGTGCGTCCGTCCGCATAGGTAATCTTGCCGCGCCCGTCCGGGCGGCCTTTGACAAAGCTGCCCTCGTAAACCGCGCCATTTGCATAGCGCGCCGTTCCTTGGCCCTGAATCTCGCCCTCGACCCACTCGCCTGCATATTCGAACCCGCTTGGCAGACGGTAAGTGCCGGTTCCATGCCTCAGCCCGTTCTGGAAGGTCCCTTCATAGACGCCGCCCACATCGTCATCTGCAATGATCACCTGACCATCTTGCTGGGCTGCAGCGACCTGCGCCACGAGGGTAAGTACTGTTGCGGCGATAGAGGTGCGGATTGCGTTCATCGGTGTACCTGCCTGCGGGGGAACTGAAGTGTTCTTTCGCCGCAAAACTAAGATACCGCCAAGGACAGGGCAACGGCTTTTGCCGCATTTGCCTTTTACTCGCGCTGTGATCTGCTAAATCCCTGAAAGACTGACGAAGGCAAGAGGGCAAAATGGCCGATCGTTTCCGTATCACGCTGGCGCAGCTGAACTCGACCGTGGGTGACATAGACGGCAATGCCGCCAAGGCTGCCGCCGCATGGGCCGAAGGTCGCGACGCGCAGGCCGATCTGGTGGCACTGCCCGAAATGTTCATCACCGGGTACAACACGCAGGATCTGGTGCGGAAACCGGTGTTTCACCGGGCGGCGATGGCGGCTGTTGAGGTGCTGGCCGAACGATGCGCCGAAGGTCCCGCTCTGGCCATCGGGGGGCCATGGTTTGAGGATGACAAGCTTTACAACGCCTATCTGATCCTGAAAGGCGGACGGATCGTCAGCAAGGTTCTGAAACACCATCTGCCCAATGAAACAGTCTTTGACGAAGTGCGTCTTTATGATGCTGGCCCGATGGGCGGTCCCTATGCGGTGGGCAATATCCGCATCGGCAGCCCGATCTGCGAGGATGGCTGGCATGAGGACGTTGCCGAGACGCTGGAAGAGACGGGGGCCGAGTTCCTGCTGATCCCCAATGGCTCACCCTATTTCCGCGACAAATACGATATCCGGTTGAACCACATGGTCTCGCGCGTGGTCGAAACGGGGCTGCCCTTGATTTATCTGAACATGGTCGGCGGGCAGGATGATCAGGTCTTTGACGGTGCCACCTTTGGTCTGAACCCGGGCGGAGAGCTGGCGTTTCGGATGCCGGTTTTTGACGAAACGGTACAGCATGTCGACCTGCTGCGCGGCGAGGATGGCTGGCGGATCGCGCCCGGCGAGGTGGTGCCCCAACCCGACGCATGGGAGCAGGACTATCGCGCCATGGTGCTGTCCTTGCGTGACTATATGCGCAAGACCGGATTCAAGAAGGTCGTTCTGGGCCTGTCTGGCGGCGTCGATTCGGCGCTGGTGGCGACGATTGCCGTGGATGCTATCGGGGCCGGGAATGTGCGCTGTGTGATGCTGCCGTCGGAATACACCAGCCAAAGTTCTCTGGATGATGCCGAGGCCGTCGCCAAGGCGCTGGGCGTGCATTATGACTTTGTGCCGATCTCACAGGGGCGGGCTGCGGTGACCGACACGCTGGCCCCTCTGTTCGAGGGGCGTGATGAGGACCTGACCGAGGAGAACATCCAATCCCGTCTGCGTGGGCTGCTGCTGATGGCGATCTCGAACAAGTTTGGTGAGATGCTGCTGACCACGGGCAACAAATCCGAGATCGCGGTGGGCTATGCCACGATCTACGGTGATATGAACGGTGGCTATAATCCGATCAAAGACCTCTACAAAACGCGCGTGTTCGAGACCTGCCGCTGGCGCAATGCCAATCATCGCGACTGGATGATGGGGCCCGAGGGCGAGGTCATCCGCCCGTCCGTCATCGACAAGCCACCCAGTGCTGAGTTGCGTGAGGATCAGAAAGACAGCGATAGCCTACCGGATTACCCGGTGCTGGATGCGCTGCTGGACATTCTGGTGGATCAGGACGGTTCGGTTGCGGATTGCGTTGCCGCCGGGTTCGACAAGGCCGAGGCAGAGCGGGTCGAGCATCTGATCTATATCAGCGAATACAAACGGTTCCAGTCGGCGCCGGGTACAAGGCTGACGCCGCGCGCCTTCTGGCTGGATCGCCGCTATCCCATCGTGAATCGCTGGCGTGACCGCAGCTGAGGCCGTATCTGAGGGGATTGTTTACCAATTTCCTACAATAGCCGCATTGGACCAGAATTATGCAGTAAATACTGTGCGCTACGGGACATGGACCCGTGTTTATCTTGATTCCTGGCCCACTTTTCGCCACATTTGAGACAGGGGTTTGCCACAAGTGCGGCAAGCATGACGCAATCTGATGGTTTGGTCTGTGTTAGGGGGCCAATGCCGGGGTTGTCGAACTGGGGCAAAGCATCCGTGTTTGGGATGTTCGTAAAGGTATTGGTGTTAATATGGACTATTGGTACGACAAGCCGCTTCACGCGCCGATGCAATTGAGACCGATGGAATCCGCGCCCTGCGAGCTGGATGAAGAAGCGCTGGACGCCTCAATTGCCGATCTTTTGAAGCAGGAAAATCCCGCACCTGCGGTCGAGACACAGCCGGCGCGCGCCGAGTTTCCGGCGCTGCAGCCGCAAGAATCCACGGCTGCGCAGGAAGACGCTGGGCTTGGTTCTGCCCTGCGCCAGAAATGGGCGCAGCTGTCCGGCGCGGCCTGAAGATTCCGGCCTGAACATAGGCCAATGACCCGCGCTTTGGCCGATTGGCCACAGGTTGGCGCAAACCCATGGGTGTGCGCCTGTTCCAAGTTGTCAGCAGAGGTTTTCTGAGGCTGGATGCGGGTCCAATGACCTAATCCCGAGCGGTTGATGCCTGGCCCGACTCCGACGCCTGTCGACTCTGATCTGACCCTTCCCAAGCATGTAGATGTCGTCGTCATCGGCGGCGGTGTTATTGGTGTTTCAACAGCATTGGAACTGGCCGAGCGGGGGATTTCCGTCCTGATCTGCGAAAAGGGCCAGATCGCGGCTGAACAGAGTTCGCGGAATTGGGGATGGGTTCGCCTGGGTCTGCGGGACCCGCGTGAAATCCCGCTTATGACGCAGGCAGTTCAAATCTGGCAGCGGCTGGACGCACGCATTGGGCGCAGAACCGGGTACGTACAATCCGGCATCTTGTTTGGTGCCTCAGGTGCGCGTGATGAGGCAAACCTGACGCGGTGGCTGGCCAATGTGGAAGGGTTGCAAACGGGCGCGCAGATGGTCCATGGGGCTGCGTTGCAGTCGCTGCTGCCAGACAACACCCTGAACCTGAACGCCGCGCTTTACATGCCACAGGATGGGCGGGCCGAGCCGCAATGGGCCGCCCCGGCCATTGCCGAGGCTGCGCGGGATCGCGGGGCCGCCATCATGACGAATTGCGCTGTGCGCAGCGTTGATGTGCAAGCCGGGCGCATTGCAGGCGTGTTCACCGAACGAGGCCGTGTCACGTGCAGCCACGTGGTATTGGCAGGCGGTGCCTGGTCGCGCCTTTTTGCGGGAAATGCGGGGATTGAGCTGCCACAGCTCAAGGTCCTGAACACTGTGATGCGATCGTCTCCGGCCGAGCCGAGCCCCGGTCCCGCGCTTTGGACCGATGATTTCGCCATTCGCAAGCGTGCCGACGGCGGCTGCACGATCGCGTCTGGCCACGAGAACACCGTCGATATCGTGCCCGACAGTTTCCGGCTGGCCCGGCAATTCCTTCCTGCGTTTCGTCAGGAGTGGCGATCCCTGCGGTTCCGCCTGTCGCACCGTTGGCTGACCGAGGCGCGGCAGGATCGCAGGTGGCTGCCAACCGATGTGACCCCGTTCGAGCATTGCAGGGTACTGGACCCTGAGCCCTCGCAAAAGGCGCTGCGTCAGTCATGGTCGAATGCGCGCAAGGCCTTTCCGGCGCTGCAGGCTGCAGAAATCGTGCAGAGCTGGGCCGGGATGATTGACGTTACGCCGGACGCCATTCCGGTGATTTCCGATGTCGAAACCATACCGGGGCTGTTCATCGCAACCGGGTTCTCGGGCCATGGTTTTGGTATTGGCCCCGGTGCAGGGCGGCTTGTCGCCGATCTGGTGACGCAAGCTGTCCCTTGTGTTGATCCGGCCGCCTTTCGATTGTCCCGCTTTACGGATGGCTCAGAAGTGCGGCCGGACCCCGGATATTAAGCTTCAGCCCATCATCTGATAGCTGACCGGGACAAAGCGGAACCCGTCGCCGCGGGTTTCGACGAAGCCTGCGGCCGGGAAGGGCATGTGATAGCCGATCATCGGCACCTTGTCGGCGGCCAGCATACCCAGCACATTGCGACGAGATTGGGTGGCCGCGGCTTTGTCCATGTCAAAGCGCACCTCCCATTCAGGGTGGGCGAAGGACCAGACATAGTGGTTGGCCAGATCGGCGGTCAGCACCAGCCTCTGGCCGTTGCTTTCCAGATGATAGACCATGTGGCCCGGCGTATGGCCGAACGCCGCGACCCCGGTGATGCCCGAGGCGACCTCGCCCCCGTCGCCGATAAAGCTCATCTTTTCGGCCAGCGGCGTGACCTTGGCGGCGACCAGATCGCCGACGCGGTTACCGGCATCCTGCGCCGACCAGAAGTCATACTCGGGCGCGGCGGTCACATAGCGCGCATTGGCAAAGGTGGCGGCATCATTGGTGGTCATGCCGCCGATATGGTCGGGATGCATGTGGGTGATCACGACCACATCAATCTGATCCGGCGTCACGCCAGCGTCAGCCAGAGCGGTCTGAATGCCGCCCTGTCCAAGGCCGGTATCGAAGAGAACCAGCTCGGACCCTGTATTGACCAGCGTCGGCGTGAAGAAGAAATGCGCCTGATCGGCAGGAATGAAGTTCTCGGCTGAAACCTTGGCGAATTCTTCATCCGATGCGCCACCGCCAAAAATCTCTTTCGCCCCGTCGCGGGGCAGGCTGCCATCCAGCAGGGTGGTGACGGTGAAATCCCCCAGCTGAAACGACTTTGCGATGGTCGAATTCGCCTTGGTTTCAGCCCCTGCGGCCAGAACCGGGGCTGCGGCTGTTGCAAAAGGCAAAGCCGCCGCCGTACCAAGGGCCGCGCGGCGGGTCATCTTGATGGTCATCTTCTTTCTCCCTGTCAGAGCATAATGGGTTGAGGTAGGTCAGTCTGGGCCTGCCGCCACCTTATACCCCGGTCACATAGTCTGTGTGGTTGAACATTACGTGTTAATTTTTGTTTATGTCGCGATCTCGGCCTGCGCTGGGCCATCGGTGATCGGCTGGACAATTCATCCATCCTGTGACAAGAGCCGCGCCAACAGGAGACTCCCATGACCACCACCCGTTTCGCCCCGTCGCCCACCGGTTACATCCATGTGGGCAACCTGCGCACCGCCCTGATGAACTATCTGATCGCCCGCAAGGCCGGCGGCACCTTCATCCTGCGCATCGACGACACCGACCCCGAGCGGTCGAAGGAAGAATATGTCGATGCGATCAAGCAGGATATGGAATGGCTGGGCCTGCATTGGGACCGCGTTGAACGCCAGTCCGAGCGGCTGGACCGGTATGCCGAGGCTGCGGACAAGCTGCGCGAGATGGGCCGGTTCTATGAGGCGTTCGAGACGCCGACCGAGCTGGACCTCAAGCGCAAGAAGCAACTGAACATGGGCAAACCGCCGGTCTATGACCGCGCGGCGCTGGCTTTGTCGGAGGCCGAGAAAGAGGCGCTGCGGGCTGAACGTGGCAACGGGGTCTGGCGGTTCAAGCTGAACCATGAGCGGATCGAGTGGGCCGATGGGATTCTGGGCGATATCTCGATCGACGCGGCCTCGGTCTCTGATCCGGTGTTGATCCGGGGCGACGGTCAGGTTCTCTATACCATTGCGTCGGTGGTGGATGATACCGAGATGGGCGTGACCGATGTGGTGCGCGGCTCGGACCACGTGACCAACACGGCGACGCAGATTCAGATCATCGAGGCGCTGGGCGGCACCTGCCCGCGCTTTGCGCACCATTCGCTGCTGACCGGCCCGCAGGGCGAGGCGCTGTCGAAACGTCTGGGCACGCTGGCGCTGCGCGATCTGCGTGAGCAGGGGGTGCAGCCGATGGCGCTGCTGAGCCTGATGGCGCGGTTGGGGTCGTCCGATCCGGTTGAACTGCGCGCGGAAATGGCCGAGTTGATCGACGGCTTCGATGTCAGCCGCTTTGGTGCTGCCCCGACCAAGTTTGATGTGCAGGACCTGTTCCCGCTGACCGCAAAACACCTGCAGACGCTGCCGCTGGCTGATGTGGCCGATGCTGTCGCTGATGCGGGTGTTCCCGCCGATCTGGCCGAGCCGTTCTGGGCTATGGCGCGCGAGAACATTACGACTCTGGGTGACCTCAAGGGGTGGTGGGCGCTGTGCCGCGACGGGGCAGAGCCTCTGATCGACGACGAAGACCGCGCGTTCATTGCCGAGGCTGTCGCGCTGCTGCCCGAAGGCCCGTTCGATGGTGAGACGTGGGGCAGCTGGACCAGCGCCGTGAAAGAGGCGACCGGCCGCAAGGGCAAGGGCCTGTTCATGCCGCTGCGCAAGGCGCTGACCGGTATGGAACGGGGCCCCGAGATGGCGGCTCTGCTGCCGTTATTGCAGGTTATTCGCGCACGCGGCTAGGGGGACGCGCCTTGCGGCGCGCGCTTCCGGCTGAAGTATTCTTGAACAGAAGAAGGGGGTGGGCTGTCGTGCCTGCCCCTTTGCTATGCCGGGTGGATGATCTTGCTGCCGAGGCGGTTGAGGTGGTCATCGACAAAGTACGTTTCGTCCGGGGTCAGCTGTTGGTGCCGTGGATAACGGGGTGCAGCACGGTCGTTGAGAATAGGTGCCTCCCAACCGTCAGTGGTACCAAAGAAGCGCTCCGCGCCTTCCGGGCCATAGGCGCGCAGATAGCCTTGCACGACCACGTCGATATAGCTGAGCAGCAAGGGGTGCTGATCGGTCGGTTCGGTGTGTTTGCCTTGAGGCACCGCATAGACTGCGATGTCGACTGCGTGTGTCAGCGGGTGCGTGATGGCGTGTGTTGCCGGTATGCGGTCATAGGCCCATTCACGTTGATCCAATGCGGCCCAGTCGTTTTGGGGGACGTGGGCGATCATGCCATCGATTTCCGAATCCGGGTCAGGGATCGCGGTCAGAAAGGCGACGGGGCGTAGATCAGTATGCCGCCACGCGCGGCGCCAGCCTTGTAAGCGGGCCGGGCGGGGGTCGGGAAAGTCGTGGGTCGACAGGTTAACGAGGCTGCCATAGCCAAAGAAATAGGGGTCTGCCATGTGGGCCGCGTCCTTCGGTAACGATTGATGTATGTCAAACAGTCTTTTTACGAGACATGCAATAAGGCTGCATCTTGTTATGAGGGAGGCCGCCATGCGGATTACCAAACGGACAAACATCGCGGTGCGTCTGCTGATGTACTGCGCGGCGCATCAGGATCGGCTGGTCACGAAGTCCGAGATTGCCGAAGTGTGCAACATCTCTGAGAACCATCTGGCGCAGGTGATCAACCAACTTAGCCAACTGGAGTATCTGAGCACACAGCGTGGCCGCAATGGCGGCATGACGCTGGCGCGGCCTGCGGACCAGATCCGCATCGGCTCGGTTTTTCGCCATGTCGAGGGTGGTCTGCCGATAGCTGAGTGTTTTGCGGATGCCGACAACACTTGCCCCTTGACTGATGCCTGCCGGTTGCGGCTGGCGCTGCAGGACGCGGCCGAGGTGTTCTATGCCTCGCTGGATGAGATCACGCTGGACGCTTTGGTTTGCGACAATGATCAGTTGCTGAAAATCCTGCAGCCCGTCGCCTGCGTGCGCTAAGCTCAGTCGCTGGCCCGCAGGATGCGTGCGGGCCGGACCGACAGCGGGCGCAAGGCAAAGGCCAGACCTGCGCCCAGTGTCACCGCAATGCCCGCAAACACGATGCCGAGCGCCGAGGACCAGATGATCGTGAACCCGGTGTCGAAGATGTAGGTGGCCACGGCCCAGCCGCCCAGTATTCCTGTCAACAGCGCGACACAGCCTGCCGCCGCCCCAAGCAAAACCGCACGCAAGGCGAAACTGCGCAGGATGCGGCCCCGGTTTGCGCCCAGCGTTTTCAGGATTGCCGCCTCGTACCGGCGCGCGGGTTCGCCAGCGGCGGCGGCTCCGATCAGGACCAGAAATCCGGTCAGCAGCGACACGCCTGCGCCATAGGACGTGGCAGCGGCAAGACCTGCCAACAGGCCGGACACGCGGTCAATGGCATCGCGGACCCGGACCGCAGTGATATTCGGGTATTGCCCGGCCAGATCGCGCAGGATGGCGGCCTCGGCCTGTTCCTCGGCATAGACGGTAGCGATGAAGCTGTGGGGCGCTCCGGCAAGGGCCTGTGGGTTCATCGACATGATGAACCCCATGCCTGCGGTCGAGAAATCAACCTCGCGCAGGGATGTCAGTTCTGCGGTGATATCGCGACCGAGGATATTCACTGTTAGTGCATCGCCCAGCTTCAGACCCATCTCGGCGGCCTCTTCGGCGGCAAAGCTGACTTGTGGCGGGCCCGCGTAGTCGTCGGGCCACCATGTGCCGTCGGTGATGCGCGCATTCTGGGGTGGCTGGTCCGAGTAGGTGACGCCCCGGTCGCCGTCCAGGACCCAGTGATCGCCCGCCACGTCTCGGGCAGGCTGTCCGTTGATCCGGGTGATGATCCCGCGCAGCATCGGGGCGCTTTCGATGCGGCTGACGGCGGGGTCGGTCTCCAGCCGTTCGGTGAAACCCGGCATCTGGTCTTTCTGAATGTCGACGAAGAAGTAAGATGGGGCCACGTCCGGCAGGTTGCCAGAGATGGCGTTGCGCAAGGTGCCATCAATCTGACCCACCGCTGCCAGAACCGACAGCCCGAGGCCCAGCGATAGGACAACCGAGGACGCCCCTTCGCGCGGGTCCGAGATTGCGGACAAGGCCCATCGCAGCGCCGGGCGGCCCCTTGCCCAAGGCGTGCCGATGCGCGCCAGTCTGCGGATCAGGAAGGCTGACAGCGCCAGTAACGCAAGCGCTCCGGCCAATCCACCGCTGGTCCAGAGCGTCAGCCATGTCGATCCGCTGAACCATGCGGCTGCGCCGATCAGCAGGGCCAGACCGACGGCCGTCGCGGCGACGTAGACCGTGCGCGGCAGGCTGCGCGCGGTTGACAGCGCGTCACGGAACAGGGTTGCAGCCCGCACCTCTTCGGTGCGGGCCAGCGGCCAGAGGGTGAACAGGAAGGCGGTCAACACGCCATAAAGTGCGGCCTCGGCCAAGGGGCGCGTATACAGCGAGAAAACGGCAGGGACGGGTAGGCGGGTTTCGATGATGGGGGCGATCACCAGTGGGATCGCGCCTCCGATGAGGAGGCCCAGCAGGATGCCGATTCCCGACAGAACTCCGATCTGGATCATATATGTCTGAAAAATTGTCGCCCGATCCGCCCCAAGCGTGCGCAGGGTGGCGATGGTTTCGGTCTTTTGGGACAGATAGGCGCGAACGGCTGCGGAAACGCCGATCCCGCCAACTGCAAGGCCCGAGAGGCCAACGAGGATCAGAAAGGCGCTCAGGCGGCCCACGAATTCGGAGATGCCGGGGGCGCCGTTGCGGGCATCGGTCCAGCGCATTCCAGTGCCGTCGAAGGATTGCCCGGCCTCTGCTGCCAGCGCATCCAACTCTGCGTCCGGTGGCAGGTCGAGGCGGTATTTGGTTGAAAACAACGTGCCCGGCGCCAAGAGACCAGAGGCCTGCAGATCCTGCGTGCGGACCAGCGTACGGGGGCCCAGAGCAAACCCATCGGCAGCGCCGTCCGGTTCATGTTCCAAGGCAGCCATAAGCGTGAAGGACTGCGTTCCAAGGGTGAAGGGGTCGCCGACGCCAAGGCCCAAACGGTCGATCAGCGCCGGGTCCATCACCGCGCCAGGCAGCCCATTTGAGCCTGCGAGTGCATCAGACAGGCTGATCTGAGGCTGCAGGCGCACCGTGCCCAGCAGCGGATAGGCGTCATCCACCGCCTTTACCTGTGTCAGACCGCGCTGCGCTTGATCTCCGTTACCCGCAACGGCCATGGAGCGGAAATCAACCACCTCCGAGACCGCTTGCGCGGTGTTTTCCATCCACGCACGTTCCTGATCGTCGGCAAAGCGGTAGGTGAATTCCAACTGAGCATCGCCACCCAGCAACGCAACCCCTTCCTGCGTCAGCCCCGTTTGGATCGCTTGCCGGACCGAGCCCACTGCCGCAATCGCGGCGACCCCAAGGGCGAGGCAGGCCAGAAACACCCGGAACCCCCGGAGCCCGCCGCGCAGTTCGCGCCGTGCCAGACGCCCGGCCAGGCGCAGGCTCATTCGGCGGCCTCGCGCTGCGTGTCTTCGGCGATCCGGCCATCCCGCAGCCGTATGACGCGGTCGCATTTCTGCGCCAAGCTGTGGCTGTGCGTGACCAGAATAAGCGTCGCGCCGTGACGGTCACGTAACCCCAACAACAGGTCGATGATCGCGGCCCCGTTGGTTTCGTCCAGATTGCCGGTGGGCTCATCCGCCAGCAGGATCTGTGGGCGCGGGGCCGCCGCGCGAGCCAGCGCGACGCGTTGTTGTTCACCCCCGGACAGTTGCGCCGGGTAATGATCGCGGCGGTGGGACAGGCCAACCGCGTCCAGCTCGGACTCGGCGCGGGCAAAGGCATCCTTGTGGCCCGCCAGCTCCAGCGGGGTAGCGACATTTTCCAGCGCTGTCATCGTCGGGATCAGGTGAAAGTTCTGAAATACCACGCCCATCGCATCGCGCCGGAATCGCGCCAGAGCATCCTCGCTCATCGTGCTCAGATCATGACCCAATGCGCGGACGGTTCCCGCCGTGGCTTGTTCCAGCCCACCCATCAGCATCAGCAGCGAGGATTTACCCGACCCCGACGGGCCGACGAGGCCCAGCGTCTCGCCCTTGTTCACGGTCAGCGTGATGTCATGCAGGATATCCACCCGCCCGGCATTGCCATCCAGCGATAAAGCGGCATCTTGGAGGGTAAGAACAGGTGTCGTCATCAATCAGCCCAGTCAGGGGAGTACGGTTCTTTGGGATATGGCGCGAAACTGAAACTCCGCAAGGCTTTGATGCCTTTGGCACTGATCTGTTGCGGTTTTACTGCGACGGCCGAGCCGGTGGTTATCGCGGCGATGGGGGATTCTCTGACACAAGGTTATGGCTTAGCGGAACAGGACGGGTTTGTGCCGCAACTGCAGCGCTGGCTACAGGATCAGGGAGCGCAGGTACGGGTGATCAACGCGGGCGTTTCCGGGGATACCACCGCAGGGGGCGCGGCGCGTGTCGGCTGGACCCTGACCCCAGACGTGGACGGGATGATCGTGGCGTTGGGCGGCAACGATCTGTTGCGTGGGATAGACCCGGATACCTCTCGCGCGAATCTTGAGGCGATCCTGAATGCAGCTGAAGCAGCTGATGTCGAGGTTCTGTTGGTTGGCATGCAGGCTCCGGGCAACTACGGACCGGATTACAAGCAGCGTTTCGACACCATGTATCCGGAACTGGCACAACAATTCGACGCGCTGTATGCCGAGAGTTTTTTTGCTGGCCTGAGAGCCTCGGGCGATCCGGCGCAGGCGCGTCAGTATATGCAGCCGGATGGGATTCACCCCAATGCGCAAGGTGTCTCGTTAATCGTCGATGCGCTTGGTCCCGAAATTCTGATCTTGGCTGAGGAGGCCGCGAAATAGGAGCGTATCGATGCCCGGACGGTTCTTCCTGACACGACCGCTATCTGAGCTTGCCGATGATCTTGGGGTTTCGGTGGATATTCCCCCGCAGCCCCCGCGCCAGAATATCCAACCAGGGCAAGAGGTCGTTGTTCTGACCTGCGAAGGGCTGACACTCATGCGTTGGGGCATGATCCCGGTTGGTCGTGTGAATGCGCGTGGACGCCCGGTGATGGAAACGATTATCAACGCACGCGCCGAGACGGTTTTCGACAAAAGCGCCTTCGAAGGCGTTGGGCGTGCCGTTATTCCTGTGGATGGCTGGTACGAATGGACCGGAGAGAAGCGCCGCAAGACCGCGTGGCGCATCTCGGCCAAGGACGGATCGCCCTTGCTGTTTGCAGCCATCTCAGATGCCTGGCAGGCGCCGGGTGGGTTGCGTGTCGATCAGGTTGCCGCCGTCACCTGCGAGCCAAACGCGGACCTGAAACCTATCCATCACCGGATGGGTGTTCTCCTCGACCGAAATGGGGTCGCGCAATGGCTGAACGGATCACAGGAACAGGTTCAGCAGCTCGCAAAGCCTTGGCCTGATGGGCGGTTGCACATTCGGCAGGCCGGTGATGTGGATTGGTCCGCGCCCTAGACGACTGTCACCACAGTTCCGATCGGAACCCTGTTATACAGATCGATAACATGCTCGTTCAGCATTCTGATACAGCCATTTGATACCGCATGCCCGATGGTTTGCGGTTGCGTGGTGCCGTGAATGCGGAAATAGGTGTCTACCCCGTTCTGAAACAGATAAAGCGCGCGCGCGCCCAGCGGGTTGTCTCCACCACCCGGCTGAACATAGTCGTTATCCTTGAAGCGGGCATAGGCAATCGGGTCCCGCTCGATCATTTCGTTGGTGGGGCGCCACGTGGGCCATTCTTTCTTGACGTCGATGGTGGCCGAGCCGGTGAATTCCAGCCCCGCTTTGCCAACGCCACAGCCATAGCGGATCGCTTTGCGTGGCTCGGTTACATAATACAGGTAGAATGACCGGGGTGCGACCAGCAGCTGACCGGGCTGAAACTCTTTTTTGATGCGCACGAACTGCGGTGTCGGGTCGTATTCGACCGCTTTCTTGGCACTGGCGATGCCGGGCAGCAGGCAGACAGCTGTTCCTGCCACAAAAGCGCGGCGTGTAAACATATTGCGTCCCTTCCAAAGACCAATGAATTTTTGGTTCTAGTCTCGAAAGGATATCCGATTTGGTCAATCGGAGGGGATGTATAACTAAAATGTGATGTATTCTGCGGGCCACACATGCCTTGCAAGGGCATGGGATGGGCGGAGAGAAAGCTCCGCCCTTTGAACGGCTTAGGCCAGTTCGATATTGTCGGCGCTTTCCCGGCCGTCACGGCCGGCGCGCAGCTCGTACGTAACCTTCTGGTTGTCGGCCAGACCTGTGAGGCCCGAACGCTCGACTGCCGAGATGTGTACGAAGATGTCTTTGCCGCCCTCTTCGGGTGCGATGAAGCCGTAGCCTTTGGTGGTGTTGAACCATTTTACGGTGCCTGCTGGCATATCCGTTGTCTCCTGTTTGGTGCTGCCCACGGGGATGCGGCAGCCTGGCGTCGTAGTCTGGATCGAGTGACTGAGCGCCGTAGAAGGAGACAGTAGGTCGAAATAGAAAAACGTAAGCCCTTTGCATATGGCATCGGGGTGGGCGTGTGGCAAGGGTGGAGTTCTTTTTTGAGCGCTCTTCAGCTAGTAACGATCCTTAATGTAATCGTTGTAATATCGTCCTTTTGATGAAGCGGACAGAAACGCTTCGTAGACGTGCTCAGGAACACCGTAGTAGTCATACCTGCCACTTTTCCGAAACCATATGGAGAGCGTGCCGCCACTCCATTCGATTCGTCTGATTGCCCGTGAGTTTACATAAGGCATGGATGAAGCTCGACTCTGATAAGTCAAGAAGGGCCGGCGCAACACCGGCCCTTCTTGCGCTATGCGTGCTGGATCAACTTCCAGGTAACCGCCTTGCCAGCATACGGTGGCATGACGTTATTTTTGGCAATTGGTGCTGTGGTGGATGGAGATCCAACCACTTTCCAAACTCCGCTCTCAGGGCATTTTTGCCCAGTTCGTGCAGTTGTGCCGATGGGAGCACGGGCCCGTGTTTGTGAAAGCATGGTTCACGTTCCTCACTAGTTTCGTTTTAGTAAGGACGCGATAGAACACCACATTCGAGACACGCCCTCACCACCTTCAAGCCTGACTCGCTTGAAGGTAACTGTCAACTATATTTTGGGCTGGCGATCCTCGGGGCAACTATTTGAAGTAGTTTCCCATACGATTATACACATCCCTCCCCAGAGTTATCCACAAAAAAACCCTCGCCGGAGCGAGGGTCTTTCGTTCAAGACACAGCGTGCCTCGAATGTGGTGTGAACAATGTTTGACTCAGAAAAACTCTGTATTCAAGAGTCAAAAATGTCACAATGTGTGTTTATCCACAACATATTGTGGTTGCTGTAAAGTAGGGCACAAAAAATCAACACTTTAGATAAGACGGCCAGTTCGATTCAGATATACTATGCCAGCTTTATCCACAGGTCTTTGAAGCGGATGGAGCGCTGTGTATAGAGCTTGGCTTATCTTGGTGTGTGGTTTGAGCTACCGCGCAAACTTCTTATGCTTTAACCGCTTGGGCTCCAGCGCATCTGGTCCCAGCCTACGCTTCTTGTCCTCTTCATAGTCTTCGAAGTTGCCCTCGAACCATTCCACATGGGCATCGCCCTCAAACGCCAGAATATGCGTACAGATGCGGTCGAGGAAGAAGCGGTCGTGTGAGATGACGACGGCGCAGCCGGCGAAATCGACCAGGGCGTCTTCCAGTGCGCGTAGGGTTTCGACGTCGAGGTCGTTGGTTGGTTCGTCGAGCAGCAGGACGTTGCCGCCCTCTTTCAGCAGGCGGGCCATGTGGACGCGGTTGCGCTCACCACCCGACAGTAGAGAGACCTTCTTCTGCTGGTCGCCACCCTTGAAGTTAAACGACGAGCAATAGGCGCGGGAATTGACCTGCGCGTCGCCCAGTTGGATGATCTCGGCGCCGCCGGTGATCGCCTCCCATACAGTATCGTTGTCTTTCAGGTCGTCGCGGGACTGGTCGACATAAGACAGCTCGACCGTGTCGCCCAACGTGATGGTGCCGCTGTCGGGCTGTTCCTGACCGGTCAGCATCTTGAACAGGGTCGATTTACCCGCACCGTTGGGGCCGATGACGCCGACGATGCCGCCGGGAGGCAGGGCGAAGTCCAGCCCTTCGATCAATTGCTTGTCGCCCATGTGTTTCGACAGACCCTCAACCTCAATCACCTTGCCGCCAAGGCGCTGGCCGTTGGGGATGACGATCTGGGCGCGCGTCAGCTTTTCGCGCTCGGACTGTTCGGCCAGCTCGTTATAGGCGTTGATCCGGGCCTTGGATTTAGCCTGACGGGCCTTTTGACCCTGACGCATCCATTCCAATTCGCGCTGCAGGGTTTTCTGCTTGGACTTGTCCTCGCGGGCTTCCTGCTCCAGCCGTTTGGCTTTTTGCTCCAGCCATGCGGAGTAGTTGCCCTCGTAAGGAATGCCGCGGCCGCGGTCGAGTTCCAGAATCCAGCCGGTAATGTCATCCAGGAAATAACGGTCGTGGGTGACGATCAGGATGGTGCCTTTGTAGTCGATCAGGTGCTGTTGCAGCCAGGCGATGGTCTCGGCGTCCAGGTGGTTGGTCGGTTCGTCCAGCAGCAGCATGTCGGGCGCTTCCAGCAGCAGTTTGCACAGCGCCACGCGGCGTTTCTCACCCCCCGAGAGGTTGGCGATGTTGGCATCGTCGGGCGGGCAGCGCAGGGCCTCCATGCTGACGTCGATCTGGCTGTCGAGATCCCAGAGGTTTTCCGCGTCGATCGCGTCCTGCAGGGTGGTCATCTCTTCCATCAGCTCGTCCGAGTAGTTCTCGGCGATCTCCATGGCGATCTCGTTGAAACGGTCGACCTTGGCCTTTTTCGCGGCCACGCCCAGCATGACGTTCTCGCGAACGGTGAGCGATTCATCCAACTGCGGTTCCTGCGGCAGATAGCCGACCTTGGCGCCCTCGGCCGCCCATGCCTCACCGGTGAAATCGGTGTCGAGCCCAGCCATGATCTTCATCAGCGTCGATTTACCCGCGCCGTTGACGCCGACAACACCGATTTTCACACCGGGCAGAAAGCTCAGGTGGATGTTTTCAAAGCACTTCTTGCCACCGGGATAGGTCTTGGAGACACCCTGCATGTGGTAGACATATTGATAGGCGGCCATGTCGCGTCCTCTGGGTCGGGGAAATTGGGTTGAAACGCTTGATATCTAAGCCGGGCGGGCGGGGCAAGCTGGTGGTTTTGTGAATTTGGAGGGGTGTTTTTTGCGATAGGATGGCTTGGGCATCGGGCGGAGGCATCTTGGCAGAACTGGCGAAACTGATTGCCGGATGGGCGCAAGCGGGGCGAGTTGATTGGATTGGTCTTCGACCAGACCGACGCGCGGAGATGGTTGCGCTAGATGAGGCCATGATCTCAGCGGATGGTCTCAATGGCGACCGTAGCCGGGCTGGTAAGCGGGCGGTGACTCTGATCCAGCACGAGCATCTGGAGGCCATTGGCGCATATCTTGGCCGGAGCGCGGTGGCCCCTGAAACCTTACGGCGCAATCTGGTGGTTTCAGGGATCAATCTGGCGGCGCTCAAGGCGCGAGAAGTGCAGGTGGGCGAGGCCGTTTTGCGCTTTGCCGTGATCTGCGCGCCGTGCAGCAGGATGGAGGAAGCCTTAGGCCAAGGCGGCTATTCCGCCGTGCGCGGACATGGGGGTTGGTGCGCCGAGGTGATCCGGCCCGGTCAGATCAGGCTGGGTGATGCGGTGCAACCTGTTGATTGACAACGCCCCACAGTTCTGAACATCAGCAAGGGATGGAGCGATATGCCATTCCATACGTACGGCCCGGGCAGGTGATCGGGCTATTCGGCGGGTCCTTTGATCCGCCGCATCAGGGCCATGTGCATGTCACGCGCGAGGCGATGAAAGCGTTCGGGCTGGATCGGGTGTGGTGGCTGGTGTCTCCGGGCAATCCCCTGAAGACCCGAGGGCCCGCGCCTTTGCCACAACGTTTGCAGGCTGCGCGGGCGGTGATGCACCACCCCAGGGTCAACGTGACAGATATCGAGAGGCTGACCGGAACCCGGGCAACGGCAGACACGCTGGCCGCGTTGCGCGGGCTCTATCCGCAAGTGAAATTTGTGTGGATCATGGGGGCCGACAATCTGGTGCAGTTCCATCGCTGGAAAGACTGGCGGCTGATTATGGACAGCATACCCGTCGGCGTTGTGGCGCGGCCAGGGGATCGGATCTCGGCGCGGATGTCACCGGCGGCACGGCTTTACGCCAAATACCGGATCGACGGGCAGGCGCGGCATCTTCTGGGGCGGGCACAGGCCCCGGCCTGGTGTTTCGTGAACGTGCCGATGGTTGACGTCAGTTCAACTGATCTTCGCAATCGCGGCATCTGGGGGGCAGGGGTGTTGCGAGAATGACTCCTCTTGGCGCATAATCTTAATCTGGTGATTGTCTGCATTTAAGCTCTGGGATTCTAATAGACCCATGGTCGATCGTATTTCGCGTCGTTTCTTTCTGAGTGGTTTAGGGGCGTCTCTGGTGCCCGCTGCAGCACTGGCCGATGCCCCGTTAGTATCCCTACGCCCTCAGCTGCGTGGGCCGCAATCCAGCGCTGTAGAACGTTTGGTCAGATCGGCAGGGTTACGGGGTGACGTTGTGTTTGCCGTGTCCGATGTTGAGACCGGAACCCCGCTTGAGGAGTTCGGCGAAGGGGCAAGCCTGCCCCCCGCGAGCGTCGCCAAGGCGCTGACGGCACTTTATGCTCTGGATGTGCTGGGGGCCGAGTATCGGTTCGAGACAGCGTTGATTGCGGATGGGCCGGTTGAAAACGGCATTCTGCAAGGGGATCTGATCCTTGCCGGGGGCGGTGATCCTTTGCTTGATACGGATGCGCTGGCAACAATGGCGGCCAATCTGCGTGAGGCCGGCATCACCGAGGTGCGGGGCGCGTTTAAGGTTTATGAAGGTGCGTTGCCGTATGTGTTCAGCATCGATCCGGGGCAGCCGGATCATCTTGGCTATAGCCCGGCGATCAGCGGTATCTCGTTAAATTTCAATCGTGTGCATTTTGAATGGAAGCGTGAGGGCAGCGGCTATGGGGTGACCATGGACGCGCGCAGCGCACATTATGCTCCGTCGGTGGAAATGGCGGCCATGCGCGTTGAGAGTCGCAGCCTTCCGATTTATACATATGAGCCAAGCGCGCGGCAGGACCGTTGGACCGTGGCCAAGGGCGCATTGGGCAGTGGCGGTGCGCGGTGGTTGCCCGTGCGCAAGCCCGCGCTGTATGCGGGTGATGTGTTCCAGACTTTGGCGCGGGTCAACGGGGTCGTATTGAAGCGGGTACAGGTGACGCGGGAGCGTCCGCAAGGTGTGCCGCTGGTCGTGCATCAAAGCGACCCGCTGGACAGCATTCTGAAAGGGATGCTGAGATATTCGACCAATCTGACAGCCGAAATGGTGGGCCTGGCGGCGACAAGCGCGCGTGGCGCGAGGCCGCAAACCCTTGCGGGTTCTGCCGCCGAGATGAACCGCTGGTCAGCCGCGGCCTTCGGCGCAGATGGGATCGCGATGGTCGATCACTCTGGGCTGAGCGGCGCCTCGCGCATGGTGCCCGGCGATCTGGTCAAAACGCTGGTTGCGGCAGGGCAATCCGAGCAACTCAGACCGTTGCTGCGATCTTTCACTCTTGCGGACAGTAATGGACGCCCTGTCAAGGATCATCCCATTAAGGTGGATGCCAAAACGGGGACGCTGAATTTTGTCTCGGGCCTGGGCGGCTATATCACGACGACCCAAGGCAACGAGCTGGCGTTTGCGATCTTTACCGCCGATATCGCGCATCGCGAGACGATCCCGCGCGCCCAACGCGAACGCCCGGATGGCGCGCGGGCCTGGAACCGGCGATCGCGCAAGCTGCAGCGCAACCTGATCGAGCGCTGGGGATCGCTTTACGGCAGTTAGGTTGCGTGTCGTGCCCGTGCACCCCGTTCGATCGCGGCGGCATGCAGGCGGTCGACGCTGAGCTCATAGCGGATTTCTTCCAGCAGGCGTAGCTCGGTCTCAGCCAGGGATCCATCGGCGGCGGCCACGTCGCAGGCCAGGGCATAGGCGGTTTCATTCAGGCGCTCGGGCAGGTTTTCGCGGACCAGACCGAACAGCGCATCCAGCCCGTCTTCCTGCTCGAACAGATCGAACACGATCTGCGAGACGACTCGGGTGCGGTCGATGTCATAGCCCGCAAAGACCGGCAGCATGTTGACGGCGGCTTCGATCTTGACCAGTTCGGCAGTGCGAATGGTTTCATCCGAGGCGGACACCGCAACCATGATCGCCACAAGGCAATCCTGCGGGGACATGGGATGTGGGCTTTGCTCGGTCATGGGGTCGTCCTGAGTGATATTGGTTCGCGGGCACGATAGGAGGCGGTGAAAGGAGGTTCAACACCTTGTTGAGCACGAGCGAAGCCAAATGCGGCTATTGCGTGTTTCTGAGTGTTCGGGTGCGGCTCACTCAAGATAGAACCAGTTTATGGTCCCGAGTTTTTCGAGATCGATCACGTGTACCCCGTTCAGGTAGCGATGCGCACCTGGATCGGGTTTGGTCGTTCCATCCAGGAAACCCAGCGTGAGTTCGGGGCGCGCCGCTATTTGAATTTGACCGTCCAGCGGTTCCACTCGAAAAGATGTGTCTTCTGGAACGGCGCGACCCGACACAGATACCAGAATGCGCCGTGATCCTGTGATAGGTGCCTCATCTAGGCTCTGCACCGCAACTGCGCCCATAGGGTTCCGAATTTCGAACATAACGTCTGAGGTGGTAATCGCATTGCCTGACAACCTGCCTGCTACGGCCTGTGTTTTCTTGGTATCGATGACGAACAGGCCGTCCTCGAAAGATCGGTAAAACTCTTCGGTATCTGCCCGGATGACTCGGGCATTTTCTTCAAGGTAGGATTGCCCGATATCCAACGGCTCGTATGCCATCTCATCTAGCCGGGTCGCTTGCAGCCAAGGTAGCGCGGGTGTGGCGGGCTTGCATGTCACCAACCGACTTTGCCCCGCTATTGTCCGTATGCCGATCGATGTATCTGGTGTTATGTTGGTGCCAAAATAGGTTTCGCGATCCGGACACAGGATGTAGGTCCTTTCTGCAAGCCGCACATGGCTTTGACGAAAGAGAAGGGCCGCTGCGGGCATCATTGAGATCATTGCGGGATCTTCCGCCATGCTCCAATTGCTGGGGCGCAGTGGCCCGTTCAAGGGCTGTTGCGAATAGCCATAGACGATGGGCGCATCCCATCCCTGATGCGCAGCGCGCGCGGCCATGCGAAGTGGCGCAGCAAATCTTTGTTCGTCGGGGAACTCTCCGATATTCCACTCGGAGATACTCAATGGCATGTCGGCGATTTGAGCGATTGCGATCCAGTCCAGAAAACCAGACTGGGTTTTTGGATCCCGTAGGATGTCGCCTTCAGACGCATAGCTGTGGGCGTCGATCATCGAGCCGCGCGTCAAGGAGGGGAGCCCGGCGATGGACATCCCGCCCCACAGGCTTGTGGTTGTTATAAGCCCTTCAAAGCCGGTCGCATTAATACCTTCGATCATCCTGTCATTGAACCGACGCTCAAGGTCATTGAGGAACAGTTTCGAAGGACCATGTTCCCAAGAGCGCCATGTCGCATTCGGATTCAGACCATGCTCGGACGCAAAGCTGTCGGCGGCTGCCATGTAAATCGAGTTGTGGATGGGCACGTCTTTGTCCGGCAGCAAAGCGTTTCCAAAATGATGGGTCAGATCATTTTCGTTGGTGATCATGACAGCGATCACTGCGGGATCTTCTGCGTAAGACAGTCCGGTGATTTTGTTGACATGGCGCAGATACATATCCTGATAGTCAAGCATCAGCTTTTCGATGCTGGGCGATACGTAGTTGAAGCCCTTGAGACTGGCCAAGGTTTCACCCTTTGCAATCTCGTCAAAATCTACTGCGCCATCGTTAGCCGTCAGTCGGCGGCCGACATGAAGGTCGAGCCAGATGTAGATACCTTCGGCTTTCAGCGCGGCAATCCACTGGTCAAGTTTTCTTAGCGAGCGAGGCTCCAGTTTAAGTGTTGTGGCGGCCTCTTCGCCAAAGATGTTGGGCTGCACCCAATGTGAGTCGTGGTGGTGAATGCGCACGAGGTTGTAACCGAGGCCCGCCAGCCGCCGGGCGTGCGCACGCATGAAACGCGGTTCTGTATGGAACAGTGCATAGGCCTGCAGATTCGCGCCCCAAAAGCGCGCGGGCGTTCCGTCTTCAAAGAAAAGCTCAGCGCCGCGGGCCTGAATTTTACCACGAATGCCAGCAGGCCGGTGATTGAGCGTGCTGAGATCGGGAATGGGCGTTTCCAGATGAAGCGCCCCCAAGGGCCAAGTCTGAACATCTTCATTTGATTGCGCCGCTGCGATGGTTGCGCTCAATCCGACGCAGAACGCCGAAATAATCTGACGAAGTTGTAGTTTCAAACAAATCATTGGGTGTCTCGGGCTGAGCTGTGTATGGGTATGAAGGTTAGCGCGTTGCAGGCGTTCGCGAAACTACTCTCTGTTCGGTAGCTGCGTAGCTTTTCGGGCGCGCGCAGAAAAAGCCGCCTGTTTTATTGACTCATACTCCACCTGCACAATAACAGGGGCCGGTCCGGTCGCATGGTGCGATCGGCAGCTATCCCGATGGAGCAAATCAATGTCCGACCTGCGTGAAACCGCGATGACGTCCAAAGCGTGGCCGTTTGAAGAGGCGCGGCGGTTGCTCAAACGGTACCAGAAGGGCGCGCCGGACAAGGGATATGTGCTGTTCGAGACGGGCTATGGGCCCTCGGGGCTGCCGCATATCGGCACCTTTGGTGAGGTCGCGCGGACCACAATGGTCAAGCGCGCGTTCGAGGCGCTGTCGGATATTCCGACCAAGCTGATCTGCTTTTCGGACGATCTGGACGGGATGCGTAAGGTGCCGACGAACGTGCCGAACCCGGAGGTTTTGGAGCAGCATTTGCAGCGCCCGCTGACCTCGGTCCCCGATCCGTTCGGCGAATATGACAGCTTTGGCGCGTATAACAACGCCATGCTGCGGCGGTTCCTCGATACCTTTGGGTTCGAGTATGAGTTCTACTCGGCCAAGGAATTCTACGAATCCGGGCAGTTTGACGAAGTGCTCAAGCGCGCGGTCGACCGCTATGACGAGATCATGGCGATCATGCTGAAAAGCCTGCGCGAGGAACGCCAGCAGACCTATTCGATCTTCCTGCCGCTGCATCCCGAAAGCGGGCGGGTGATGTACGTGCCGATGAAGAAGGTCTGTGCCAAGACCTATACCGTGACCTTCGATGATGAGACGGGCAAGGAGTGGACCGTTCCCGTCACCGGGGGCCACGTCAAGCTGCAGTGGAAGCCGGATTTTGGCGCGCGCTGGGCGGCGCTGGGTGTGGATTTCGAGATGTATGGCAAGGAACATGCCACCAACGAGAAGATCTATGACGCGATCTGCCGGGCTTTGGGTGGCCGCGCGCCCGAGCATTTCAGCTATGAGCTGTTCTTGGATGAGAATGGGCAGAAGATTTCGAAATCGTCCGGCAATGGGGTCTCGATCGACGAATGGCTGACCTATGCGCCGACCGAGTCGCTGGCGTATTTCATGTATCAAAAGCCCAAGACAGCGAAGCGGATGCATTTCGATGTGATCCCGAAAGCGTATGATGAGTATCATCAGCAGTTGCGCGCCTATCCGGGGCAGGATCTGAAGGCGCAGTTGAACAATCCGGTGTGGCATATCCACGGTGGGGATGTGCCCGCATCCACGTTGATGGTGCCCTTTGCGATGCTGCTGAATCTGGCGTCTGTTTCGGGGGCCGAAGACAAGGAAGCGCTGTGGGGCTTTATTCGCCGTTATGCGCCCGAAGCGACGGCCGAGACGCATCCTGATCTGGATCAGGCCGCGGGTTTTGCGGTGCGCTACTTCAACGATTTCGTCAAACCGACGCGCCAGCATCGCGCGCCGACGGAGCAAGAGCGTGAGGCGCTGGAAGCGCTGAAAGCTGCGCTGGAAGCCTATGACGGCCCCGCCGAGGATGAGGCGCTGCAATCGGTGGTCTATTCCATCGGGCGTGAGCGGTTTGATCCGATGAAGGGCTGGTTCACGGCGCTCTACGAAGTGCTGTTGGGCGCCAGCCAGGGTCCTCGGTTCGGCGGGTTCATCGCGCTTTATGGCGTGTCTGAAACCATCGCTCTGATCGACAAGGCGCTGGCCGGAGAGCTGGTCTGATTTGACCTGATCCCGCGTGGGGCTACCCTTTCATCAGGAGGTGGTCCCATGCGTCGTTTACTGCTTGCTGTTGCTTTAGGTGCCGGGATGGCCTCGGGGGCGTTTGCCCAAAGCGCCGAGATCGAGGCGAATATTTCCGCGCAGATACAGGCGTTCAAGGCGGATGACTTCGCCACAGCCTTTACCTTTGCCAGCCCCAATATCCAGCGCCTGTTCGGCACGCCCGAGAATTTCGGGCTCATGGTGCAGCGCGGCTATCCGATGGTCTGGCGACCTGCGGATGTGCAGTTTCTGGACCTGCGTGAGGTCAACGGGGACCTGTGGCAGAAGGTGAAGGTCGTGGATGGTGAGGGCCGTGTGCATATCCTCGACTATCAGATGGTGCCCCTTGAAGGCGGCTGGAAGATCAATGGTGTGCAGCTTCTGGGCAAGTCCGATCCCGCCGCGTAAGGCAACACCACCGTCACGGTGATATGAGCGGCGGTTAATCCCTTTTCGATAGCAAGACCTTCGCGCCCGGAAACCGTCCGGGCCACGGGTTTTGGCGCGCATGGCGCGATTGGAAAGGGGTTTCATATGAACAAGGCAATCACCGACGGTATCGTGTTCATGCCACCCGCGTTTGCGGATGGTTTGGGGGTGTGGTCCAGCGGCGACGGCACGCCGGGATCGCCGACCTATGAGGGGTCGGGATCGGGCGCGTTTGTTCCGGCGGATGCGGATTTTGCGGGCTGTTTGGAGATCTACAAGACGCAGGCCACGCAGCAGCTGCGCTATATGGGTCAGACACAGCTGTTGCCGGGCTGCTACCTGCAGATCAAGGCACGGGTGAAGGCGATTAGCGGCCCCTTGCCCGAGGTGCGCATTGCCGGTTGGGCTGGCGGCGCGGGTGATACGCATGTGACGGGTCTGGTGGAGCAGGGCCCGGCGACGCAGTTGACGGGCTATGGCCGGGTGCATGAGATCACCGCCATCGTCGGCACCGGGCAGCGGCCCGGCGTGGACATGCCCTGGGGCCGGGCGGCGCTGTATGGTTACTTTGGCCTGAACATCGATGGCAGCAACGGGGCCGTTGTGCGGGTCGATGACCTTGAGATCGAGGATATCACCAGCGTATTCCTGCGCGACATGATCGGCGTGGTCGATGTGCGGGATTTCGGTGCTGTGGGCGATGGCTCGACCGACGATTCCGCGGCGTTCGAGGCAGCGGATCAGGCGGCAAACGGGCACAAGGTTTATGTGCCGCAGGGGGTGTTTCAGTTGGATCAGAACACCTCTCTGGGGTCCGAGATCGAATTTGACGGCACCGTGACGATGCCCGATGACAAGATGCTGCTGCTGACTAAGAATTTCGACCTGCCCGCCTATATCTCGGCCTTCGGGGATGAAACGCTGGCCCTCAAGAAGGCGTTTCAGGCGCTGCTGAACAATTCGGACCATGAATCGTTGGATCTGGGCGGGCGCAAGGTGTCGGTGAGCGAGCCGATCGACATGGCGGCGGCGGTACCCAACCGCACCGGCTATGCCACCCGCCGGGTGGTGCGTAACGGGCAGTTCGATGTCAAAAGCAGCGCCGCGTGGGATACCGAGACCTTTACCTCGGTCGCGACCTATGATCCGTCGGATTCCCGCAAGCTGACCAATGTGGCCAATATCGCCAATATCCCCGTCGGATCGCTGGTGACCGGCAGCGGCGTGGGGCGCGAGATCTATGTACGCTCAAAGGATGACAATGCCGGTGAGATCACGCTGAACGCGCCGATCTATGATGCGGCGGGGACGCAGAACTTTACCTTTACCGCTTTCAAATACCTGCTGGATTTCAGCGGCTTCAGCGCGCTGCAGAAGTTCAACATGGAAGGAATCGAGTTCCAGTGCAACGGCCGCTGCAGTGCCATTCGTCTGTCGCCTGGCGGTAACACCTTTGTGCTGAAAGACTGTTTCGTCAGCCGTCCGAAGGATCGTGGTATCACCTCGATCGGACAAGGGTGTCAGGGGATGCTGATTGACGGGTGTCAGTTCTTGTCCACCGAAGAAGGTCTGGATGTGGCCGACCGCAGCTCGATCGCGCTGAATTCCAATGCCAACGACGTCAAACTGCGCCACAACCGGGCGACGCGGTTTCATCATTTCGCAGTGCTGGGAGGCGACAACAATCTGGTGCTGGGCAACCACTTCTTTCAGGGGGATGGTGTACCCAACGGAGTGCGTAACGCAGGGCTGGTGCTGATCGGAGGATCGAACAGTTCATCTATCGCCGAGAATTATGTGGATAACTGCTTTATCGAATGGACAAATGAGCGGGACTCGGAACCGGATTATAGCTCTGGCTATTCGTTCAGCGCCCTCAGCGTCACCGATAACATCTTCTACGCAAGCAATGTTGCGCCATGGTTCAGCTATTTTGTTATCCGCCCATATGGGTCCGGGCATTATCTGAATGGGCTTACCGTGACTGGCAACAAGTTCCGTATCAGCGGTGCCGATACCGAACGGGTCGACCGCGTGGACACCAGCTTTGCCGACCTCGACGCCGACAGCCACCGCAATGTCAGCTTTGAGAACAACACGTTCCATGGGATTGATACGCACAGCGCCAGCCCGCTGCGCGTACGCCATTCGCAAAGCTCGACCTCGTCAGCCTGGACAGTCAGCTCACAAGGACGCTTGCCGTTTGGCGGACGCGCGCGCGGCTGTGATTCAGTTGTGGCGATCGGCGCATTGCGGTCTGTCTTTAACTCGGTCCGCTATGCGGCCCCGTATGTTGAGCTGGAACAGGGATCAGGCCAGCGTGACATCCGGCTGCGCTGGCCCGAAGGATTGCGTGGCGCTGTTTCGGCGATCATGCGGATTGACGCCTGAACGCGGCTTTGGTCAATAGTCGAACCAGAGCGCAAACTTAAACCCTGTATGGCTTCGGGCCGAATTGCGTTCGGGCCCGAAGACCCATCTGGTTCTAGCGCTTTTGGCTCGGTAGATCAGTGAAGGACGGATGCTCCAATACACGGGGCGTCCCGGCACGTAGGCGGTTTCGACCTGCAGCAGCGGGTCGATCCGCCGTCCGTATGAAAGGCCCGCTGTGAAATCCAGTTTTCGGATGAGCGCGTCATGCGTTCGGTATTCCAACGCGCCGTCAACAGCAATCCACCCGTTGCCCAAGCGCGTCTGGATGCCTTTGCCATACGACAGTGCGGCCTTGTACATTGCCTGGGCCCGATATTGCTGATGATGGGCACCGGCGCCGAGCTCTGCTGCCAGTCGTCCCGCTGCACCAAAGTCAGCCACCGGGAGCCGCGCGAAGACAAGCGCATGACCGAACAGGTCCTGATGTTCTTCAACATCAAGACCGATGGTCAGGTTCGGTTTGGCCCCCCATTCCGCGTAGAATCCGGTTTTGTATTTGTATTCTTCCTCCTCTTCTCGAAAGGCAGTTACTGAGGCTGCTGCAAACACCGAACCTTGGTCGCGTAGCCATGCGCCCGCGTATCCGGGACGACACGGGACAAGAGCAAGCAAGAAGATAAAAACCAGACGTGCCATGCGTGCAACATCGTCCGACATGGTTAACGGATCGTTAGCTTCCTGTTCATAACCCGGAAAGAACTTGGCAAATCCGTGTTTTGGTTCAGGAAAAGGGTGGCGTTGTCAAAAGCTGTGCTAGGCTGGGGTCAGCCAAGAAGGAGGATTCTCATGCCGCAGATTTCCAAAAACAACAGCTATCAGACCGTGATCACGACATTCGAGATGACGCCCGGCACCTGTCAGGATCTTCTTGAGGCGCTGACGGACGCTTATGCCCAGTTTATCTCGAAGCAGCCCGGTTTCATCGCGGCGGGGCTGCATGTGAATGACGCGCAGACGCGGATCGCCAATTACTCGCAATGGGAGCGGCGCGAGGATTTCCTGTCGATGCTACGCACCCCCGAAATGCGCGAGCGCAATCGGCGCGTGAACGAGCTGTGCAAGAGTTTCGAGCCGGTCATGTATGACGTCGCCGAGACTTTTGACGAGACCTGACCTGGATCAAGGCGACGCCCGAGGTTTCGGGCAAGGATATCCGAAGAAAGACGGAGGCGTGTCATGTATCACAACATCCTTGTACCGATTTCCTTTGATGCCGAGCGGGATACCTCGGCCCCGCTTAAGCTGGCGCAGATGCTGACCACGCCTGATGGGCAGGTGACCTTGTTGCACGTGGTCGAGCATATTCCGGACTATGCGATTTCCTATATGCCGGCCGAGTACCTGTCGCAGGCCCGCAAGGCCATCCAGACAGAGCTGGATGCGATGGCGGCCAAGGTTCCCAACGCGCGCGGTCTGGTGATCGAGGGCCATTCCGGTCGCACAATTCTGGATTGGGCTGAAGTTAACAAGCCCGATCTGATCATCATGGCGTCGCACCGTCCGGGCATGCAGGATTTGTTGCTCGGCTCGACGGCCACTCATGTGGTACGGCACGCGAAATGCGCGGTGCATGTGGTGCGCTGATCAGGGCTTTTTCTGCGTCGCGGCCATCGCTTTGCCACATAGCCGTCGTATGCCCATCGTATGACCCGCGCGAATCCTGCACAGGACGAAGAACAGAACCCGCGTCTGAGCAGACGGCAGCGTAAGGCTGCCGCGCTGCGTCGAAAGGCGCTGTCTCCGGTTCGAATTCTGATGATGGTGTTGATGTTGCCCCTGACGACAGGGGTGATTGCCATTGGTGTATATCTTCGCGTGTCCGACTATGACCGACCAGACGCGGTTGTGCATCTGGTGGCGCTGGCCGGTTGTGATGCCGTACGAAAGCTGGGGGCTGGCCCGTTTTACGAAGGCGAACCGGGCTATCACAAACGCAACGATCCCGACGGCGACGGCGTGGCCTGCGCGTGGCTTGCCCCGCAGGGCCTTCCCTCGGTGCAGCAGTCGGCCAGACCACCTGAACAACGCACTGTTGGTACGGCGAAGTTCTTAAAGCCCTGACACCCCGACGCGGTGGGGTGCCAAAGGCATGCGGCGCCGGGGCTTCTGGTCGCACAGGGGTGAAACCGGTCCTGCGCGCTCCCATCTAAGACAGGCGACAAAAAATGGGAGAGCGTCTGATGCAATGTCCGATAGATGGAACTCAACTGGTGATCACCGAGCGTAGCGGGGTCGAGATCGACTATTGCCCGCAATGTCGCGGTGTCTGGCTGGACCGGGGTGAGTTGGACAAGATCATCGACCGCTCGGCCGCTCATACGCCCCCACCTCCGCCGCAGAGCTATGATGACCGGTCTGACCACGGCTATCGCAAAAAGAAGAAACGCGGCGGGTTTCTGGACGATTTGTTCGATTTCTGAGGCGTTCAGGACAGCGGGGCCCCGGCACACTCGCGAAAGATACGCACTTGGGGGGCTGCGCCGTCCAATGGAAACCTGGTCACGCGGTCCTGCGTAAAGGCATAGGCGGTCTGATTGTATTCCAGACCGTCCAGCACGTTGCCAAAGCCGGAATCCGCGACGGTCAATGATGCGGCGTTTTCGGATAGCACATGGTGCGGCGTGCCGATTTCGATCGGGATCGGCCCGTCGAAGCGCATGGCGAACCAAGGGGTCTGTGTCCAGCTGTCAGTCTTGCGCGTGACCGTCAGCGTATAGAGCGGCTGGGCCGGATCGTAGGTCAGAAATATCTCTGCTTGTTCGGTGTCGTGCGACAGGGTGCAGATCGATCCAACCGTTGCCTCCCACGCAGTGGCCGGGGTGGCGAGGATCAGAGAGAGCAGGACGATGCGCATGATCAGAGACCTAGCGGCAGATGGACCTCGGGCAAGGGCGGAGAACTGTATCGACATCAAAGGCTGCTCTTGCGCGCGACGACGTTGTTGATGGCGACAACGGATTGTCCTTGGAATTGCTCCAGATCCTGGGTCAGCACCGTGCACCCGGCGAATGGTGTTTTGGGCCGCATGGGCGCTGGGCTGCAACCTAGAAGTGTCACTGGGTACGTTTGGATAGGGCGTGAGGTTGAAAACAGCGCGATTCTTAAAGTATCAATACGAGATTTCGAGTCGCCGTGTTAGATTTCAGCCCATGGCAATTTCGCCAGACGAGGGAGGAAAGTCATGTTTGCACGCATTACTCAATTCAAAATGAAGCCCGGCACGCGCGAGGCGGCGACGGCGAAAATGAATGAACTGAAATCTGAAATCATGGGCATGCCCGGCATGCACTGCTTTACCAACGTGATGAATGAGGACGGCTCGGGCTATGTTGTCTCGGTGGTCGAGAGCGAGGCGACCTCGGACGCGAACGCACCCAAAGTGGCCGAGCTGTGGGGCCATTTCGCCGAGTTCATGGAAGGCCCGCCAACGCCGGTTGGCTATGATGTGATTGCCCATTGGGATAAGGGGTGAACGGCAGGGCGGGGATTTCCCCGCCCGTTTTTTGGGGCGGCGTGTAGGATGGGGTTATACCCCATCTCGCAAATTAGGTCGGCTCGGAGTGATGGGTTGGAAACCCATCTACGCTTACTTCTTTCCAAAAAGGCCGTGTGTAACGGCCAAAACCAGCCCAATGGCGGAAACGGCTGTACTTCCTACCAATGTCGTCAACGTGCTTTCCGGGATTGAGAACATAAAGCTAACCCACAGAATCTCAATTGATGATGGGTTCTCAGGTTCGGTTACCTTGGTAAACCAGTAGGGAAAATGGAACTCTCCTATGGCATTCAAGATAATCAATCCCGCCACCACGATTGAATAGTAAACTAGGTATTTAAATACCCATGTGGCATATCGCCATCTCAGGCGTCGGTTGGCTTTTAAGTCTCTGTTGGTTTCAATGATAGTTTGGGCTTCAGCCCTTTGGCGCATTTTCTCGATGGAGCCATATTGACCGCTAGCTAAAGCCGCAGCTTCTTGGTCTGCTTTGTTATCGACGGCTTCTGTTGGGCGTTCATTCGGAACGCTACGGAGATCTTTTATGGCCGCCAGTCTAGCACGAACCTCACTGAAAGCTTGCTCAAGATCGTTCTTTTCCGGTGGCTTCAATTAAGCTTACCTACGCTTCTGACAACGCGTGGTAGTGCTCTTGCACAACGTCATTTGAAATCGGTATATTACTAATACCTTCTACATATACCCGGTCCCATGGAGTGCCAGCCTGATGCGTAAGATTTGAGAGACCCACTCCGGAAATGTCTCCGTAAATATCATAAACTTCTTGCAAAAGGGCGTCTTCCGCCGGAACCAAGTCCTCCTGCGGTACGTTCATTTCTTGAAAAACAGGTCCATCTTTGCAGTGTTTAATTGCGTGGTAGAGTTTTGGAATAACAGGTCCAAATTTCCATGCTTCTACTCTATCGCGAATTAGAGGAACGCCATACAACCCAAGCATCCAGCCGTGCGCAATGTAAACAAGTTTCAATAATTGCATAGGTGTCAAAACGTTACCGTTTTGACGAGCGAGTTCAATGAACTTGTTTGCTATGTAACGAGCGTCATGCATGATTTTTAGTTAAGATAACCATTGAAGTTATTCAATGCACGAAATTTGTGAACATACAATGAACTTCTTCTCATCACCGCTTCCGCCTCTTCACATTCCCACCCCGCTGCCCGGGCCTGCCTGCCGTTGAGCGCCCGCGTGACTTCACCGCATCCTCAGACGCTTTCTCGACCGCCCACTGTCGCGCCATGGGGTCGTCGGCGACGGCGAGGTCGACCGCTTCCAGACGCTTGATCTCATCCCGGATGTTGGCGGCCTCTTCGAATTCAAGGTTCTCGGCGGCTTTGCGCATCTTCTCGCGCAGGCCGTCCAGATGGGCCTCGAGATTCGCGCCGTGCATCGGTTTGTCGATGGTGGCGGTGACGCGGTTCATGTCGACGTCGCCTTCGTAGAGACCGGCCAGAACGTCCTCGACATTCTTCTTCACCGTCTCGGGCGTGATGCCGTGTTCCTCGTTATAGGCAAGCTGTTTGGCGCGGCGGCGGTTGGTTTCGCCCAAGGCGCGCTCCATGGACCCGGTGATCTTGTCGGCATACATGATCACCCGGCCATCCGCGTTGCGCGCGGCGCGGCCGATGGTCTGGATCAGGGATGTTTCCGAGCGCAGGAAGCCCTCTTTGTCGGCGTCCAGAATGGCGACCAGCCCGCATTCGGGGATGTCGAGCCCTTCGCGCAGCAGGTTGATGCCCACCAGCACGTCGAACGCCCCCAGCCGCAGGTCGCGCAGGATTTCGATGCGTTCCAGCGTGTCGATGTCCGAGTGCATGTAGCGCACCTTGATGCCCTGTTCGTGCAGGTATTCGGTCAGGTCTTCGGCCATGCGTTTGGTCAGCGTCGTGACCAGCGTGCGGAACCCGTTGGCGGCGACTTTGCGCACCTCGTCCAGCAGATCGTCTACCTGCATCGACACGGGGCGGATTTCGACCTCGGGGTCCAAGAGGCCGGTGGGGCGGATCACCTGTTCGGTGAAGACGCCGCCGGTTTGTTCGATCTCCCACTTTGCAGGCGTGGCCGAGACGAAGACGGATTGCGGGCGCATGGCGTCCCATTCCTCGAACTTCAGCGGGCGGTTGTCCATGCAGGATGGCAGGCGGAAGCCGTGTTCGGCCAGCGTGAATTTGCGCCGATAGTCGCCCCGGTACATGCCGCCGATCTGCGGGACAGAGACGTGGGATTCATCGGCGAAGACGATGGCGTTGTCGGGGATGAACTCGAACAGGGTCGGGGGCGGTTCGCCCGGCGCGCGGCCGGTCAGGTAGCGCGAGTAGTTCTCGATCCCGTTGCAGACGCCGGTGGCCTCGAGCATCTCCAGATCGAAATTTGTGCGCTGTTCCAGACGTTGGGCTTCCAGCAGTTTGCCCTCGCCGACCAGTTGATCCAGCCGGATGCGGAGTTCCTTTTTGATGCCGATGATCGCCTGTTGCATCGTCGGTTTCGGCGTCACGTAGTGCGAATTCGCGTAGACGCGTACATGCTCCATCGTCGCGGCGCGTTCGCCGGTCAGCGGGTCAAACTCGGTGATCTGTTCCAGTTCCTCGCCGAAGAAGGACAGCTTCCAGGCGCGGTCCTCAAGGTGGGCGGGCCAGATCTCCAGCGAGTCGCCCCGCACCCGGAACGAGCCGCGTTGAAACGCCTGATCATTGCGGCGGTATTGCTGGGCGACCAGATCGGCCATCACCTGCCGTTGGTCGTATTCGTGGCCGACCTTCAGGTCTTGCGTCATCGCGCCGTAAGTCTCGACCGAGCCGATGCCGTAGATGCACGAGACCGAAGCGACGATGATCACGTCGTCGCGTTCCAGCAGCGCGCGGGTGGCCGAGTGGCGCATCCGGTCGATCTGTTCGTTGATCTGGGATTCTTTTTCTATGTAGGTGTCGCTGCGCGGCACATAGGCTTCGGGCTGATAATAGTCGTAGTAGGAGACGAAATATTCCACCGAGTTCTCGGGGAAGAAGCCCTTGAACTCACCATACAATTGCGCCGCCAGCGTCTTGTTGGGCGCAAGGATGATGGCGGGGCGCTGGGTTTCCTCGATCACCTTGGCCATGGTGAAGGTCTTGCCGGTGCCGGTCGCGCCCAACAGAACCTGATCACGCTCACCGTCCAGAACGCCGCCTGCCAGTTCCTTGATCGCCGTCGGCTGGTCACCCGCCGCGTTGAACTCGGTATGCATCACGAATTGCTTGCCGCCTTCCAGTTTCAGGCGGGCGCGGACATCGTCGGCGGTCAGCTGGGTCTTGTCGGAATGGGCGTAGGGCATAGGCGGGCTCCGGGGATCAGGCCCTTACATTTGTTCTTATTTTGTCCATCTGCAAGGGGGGTCGGGGGTCAGGCGGGCTGCATCTGTGTATTCTTCTGCACTTTTGCGGCACGTGTTGTCCCCATGTTTGATTGCCGCCCGGCCTAGCGTGGATTGATGACAGGTTCTGACACCAGCACACCGCGACATTTGTCATCTTGTCCCCGGTCGCGCTGTGGCGCATAAACGGGGCCAGCCAAGTGAGTACGGAGAGGCGACATGCGCGCACGGATTTACCAGCCTTCGCGAAACGCGATGACCTCGGGGATGGCCAAGACCCGGAAGTGGGTTCTGGAATATGCCCCTGCCTCGTCGCGCGAGGTTGATCCGCTGATGGGCTGGACCTCGTCCAGTGATACACAGACTCAGGTGCGCCTGAAATTCGATACCAAGGAAGAGGCGCTGGACTATGCCAAAGACAATGGCATCGACGTTCAGGTCAGCGAGCCGCACAAGCGCAAGCCGAATGTACGGGCGGGCGGCTATGGTGAGAATTTCGCTACCGGTCGGCGCGGTCCCTGGACTCATTAACCGGGTCATGCCGGATGTTCGAAATTCACGAGGCTGATCCGGGTGCAGACGATCTGAGGCAGATCATTCAGGCCCATCTGGCCCACAGTTGGGATGCAACACCGCAGACCTCTAATCATACGATGGATATCGATGCCCTGCGTGGACCCGGCATTCGGGTATGGGCGATCTACGAGGCAGGGAAGGCCTTGGGATGTGGTGCGCTCAAGTCGTTGCCCGACGGCACCGCAGAAGTGAAATCGGTTCATGTCTTGTCGATGGCCCGTGGGCGTGGGCTTGCGCGGCGCATGATGTCCCACCTTGCAGATACCGCTGCATCCGAGGGGGTCTCTGCGCTTGTTCTGGAAACCGGCGCCAGCCATTTACCCGAGTATGAGGCCGCGCGCCGGCTGTATGAATCTCTGGGTTATTCCTATTGTGGGCCGATCTATGGCTACGCGCCCGATCCCAACAGCGCCTTCATGCGCTTGGCCCTTGAACCCCGCGCGTAAAAACCGCAAGAAGGGCGCAGCGGTCCCTTAGCTCAACTGGATAGAGCAGCTGACTTCTAATCAGCAGGTTGAGGGTTCGAGTCCTTCAGGGATCGCCAGTTTCAAAACACTCGGCAGGTTCGTCGAACGCGTGTGGCCCCGCACGGCCTGATCGGATGCATCGATCATGGTGGGTTGCTGTCGCAGGTGGTACTGGAACGCCACAGGTCAAGCCTCTTGGCATGTTCCGGGGCGCCCTTCGGGCTTCGAACAAGCGGAACTGGGCAAATACGTGCCGTGCGCGCGGCGGCTTTCCGCTAGGTCAATTAGGCCGCCCTTTTTGCCATCACTGCTTTGTCGTAGGTCATGCGAACCAAACTGGTGGAGGCAAGCATGAAGCTCAGCGTGTTGGAAGTTTTCTGCATCATCCTGGCAAGCGCCGCGGCGGTTGCAGGCTTCGTCGGTGCGGCAACAGCACTGATGTCGGCCGTGTGAACCCATCCCTTTTGTCGATTGCATTAACAAAACCTAATTTGGACCCGAACCGAACTGTGACCACATGATCAACAGGTGGAGACGGAGGCGTAAGATGTCCGATGGTCGAGCAATGTTCGCCGCAGGAGGATGCGGAGAAGAAGGCCGGATCAGCAAGATTGGCAAGATCAACATGACGGCAGCGGGCCGCACGGCCGAACTTGTCTTTGACACGCCCTGCGGACGCGGCCAGGTGCGTATGTACATGCCAGCCGAGCTAACGGCGCAAGAGCGTGCAGATATGTTTGCTCAAATCGCAGTTGTCGAGCGCGGCAACGCAATTCGATCTGACTGACCTTCGGCTCTTCTGCGCGGAGCGTAGATGGCAATCTTGTGCTGGTAAGAGATGGTGGGTGATGAGAGACTCGAACTCCCGACATCTTCGGTGTAAACGAAGCGCTCTACCAACTGAGCTAATCACCCGTGAGCGCTGATGTAGCCAAGCCCGCGCGCGGGTGCAAGAGGGTCTGGCAGAATTTCTTTCGATATCTCAAACAGCGCTGACCGCTCACGCCGCCATATCCTTGAGAGCTGCCAGAAGCTGTGCCACCTCGTGTTCGGTATTGTAGTGGCATAGCGAAATGCGGATGCAATCGCTCAGGCCCAGCGGATCAAGCACGTTGCCGCTGTAGTGGTCCGCCTTGCGGGTATGTGTGCGGATGCCCTGATCATTCAGGCGGGTTACGACATCTGCCGACGGCAGCCCCTGCACCGTGATCGAAACCAACCCTTCGCGCGCGGGATTGTCGGCCCCGGCCAGAATGGTCACGTGGTCCATATCGCGTAATCCGGGCAGGTTGCCCGTGCCGTTGATCATCGCGTCGGTCAGGTGGGTCTCATAGGCGTGGATCGCACGCCCGGCGGCGCGCAGGCGGGCGCTGCGGTCTGTCGCCTCGGAAACCCGGCTTCCCAACCAATCGAAATAGGAAACGACGTCTGACATTGTGGCGTAAGAGCCGGTGTCGCGGGTGCCAAACTCCCATCCGGTGGCGGGGGCATCGATCAACTGGTCGTGGGGCAGGGCAGCCAGACGTTCGGAGATCCAGGCGATTCCATAGCCGTGGCGCGAGAAAACCTTGTAGGGCGAGATCGCGTAGCCATCCACATCATAGCTGTCTATGTCGATTTGCCCGTGAGCCGCGTGTTGAATGCCGTCGACGATAATGAAACAACCCGGCGCGACCGCACGAATAGCTTTTGCGATGGCGGCCACATCCATGCCCATGCCGGTTACGGGTGAGGCATGCAGAATCGTTGCGACGGCAGCATCCGGAGTGATCTGCGCTGCATAGGCCTCGGCGGTAACAAGCCCGGTGGCGTCATCATGAGGCACGTTCACGTAATCCAACTCGGCGATTTCTGCCCAGCGGCGCGCGGCGCTGCGGCTGGCCGGGTGTTCGATCGAGCTGCCGATGACCTTGTTACCCTTCGGGGCATTCACGCAGGCCGTGCGGATCATGCGGAACAACAGCTCGGTGCCGCTTTCGCCAACAAAGAACTGGCCGGCATTCGCGTTCATGAACACCGACAGATCGCTCTTGGCCCGATTGATTATGTCGACCAAGGCGTGGCTGGCCACGTTATCCCGCCCTTGATTGTCCGGAATAGCTGCGAATTTCGCCGAGGTCTCGACCACAGAATTCAGCGTCAGCGCGCCCCCCGCATTTTCAAAGAAGATGCGGGGGCCCTGAAACGGGCACGCGTCGACATGGGCGAAACGGGCGCGGATTTCATCGATAAGGCCGGGGGTCTGGTGAAGCATTGTGGGCAGATCCTGTCGTTACAGGCTCACAACAGCCTGATTGGGGCATGGGATCAATCCCAATTGCGACAGAATATCGTGTCGGAGATGGCCTGTATCTCTGAAGCCCGCGGCAAAGGGCCTTGCCTGCCCCGTACCGCCTCCGATATGCCCAGAGAGATTGCAACCCTCTGATCCGGAGGCACAAGATGCGCTGTCTGATCGCAGCTCTGGCCTTTTGCGCGCTGTTTGCAGCCCCGGTTCGGGCTGAAGGGGTGCTGGTGTTTGCTGCGGCCAGCCTCAAGACTGCGCTGGATGCGATTTCCGACAGTTACGAGCACGAAACGGGGCAAAGCGTCGTTGTGTCTTACGCCGCATCCTCGGTACTGGCGCGGCAGATACAGGCGGGCGCGCCGGCGGGTATTTTCATCTCGGCCAATCAAGACTGGATGGACGAGTTGCAACGCGATGGGCTTGTGGATGCGGGCTCTCGCCTGGATTTGCTGGGAAATGAGCTGGCTTTGATCGGCCCGCCCGATGTTGAACCTGCGCGCATCGGGGCGGATTTCGATCTGAACGGCCGTCTGGGTGAAGGGTATCTGGCCATGGCGCTGGTCGATGCCGTGCCCGCAGGAGTTTATGGCAAGGCCGCGCTGCAGGGCTTGGGGCTGTGGGATGAGGTGCAGGACCGGGTCGCCCAGACGGACAACGTGCGCGCGGCGCTGGCGCTTGTGGCTGCGGGGGCGGCGCCTTTGGGGATCGTCTATCGCTCGGATGCCGTTGCCGAAGTGCGGGTTGGCGTTGTCGGGGCAATCCCGTCCGAGGTCCATCCCGCCATTGTCTACCCCGCGGCCCTGACGGTGTCTGCCGGTCCGAGTGCGAAGGCTTTCCTCGCCTATCTCACCACCGAGGATGCACGGGCAGAGTTTGCAAGGCAGGGTTTTTCCCTGCCTGGGGAATGATCGGATGAATTGGCTGGGTCCGGCAGAGATGGAGGCCTTGCGCCTGTCGTTGCGCGTTTCGTTCTGGGCCACCCTGCTTACGCTGCCCTTCGGTATTTTTGTAGCTTACGCTCTGGCCCGCTGGCGGTTTCCGGGGCGTCAGGTTCTGAATGGATTGGTGCATCTGCCGCTGATCCTGCCGCCGGTCGTGACCGGGTATCTGCTGCTCTTGACCTTCGGCATTCAGGGCCCTTTGGGGGCGCCATTGGCCGAGTTGGGCATTGTCTTTGCCTTCCGCTGGACGGGCGCCGCGCTGGCCGCCGGGATCATGGCCTTCCCGTTGATGGTCCGTGCGATCCGACTGTCGATCGAGGCCGTCGATCCAAAGCTGGAACAGGCCGGGGCCACACTGGGCGCGTCACGTCTGATGGTCTTTGGAACGGTTACTCTGCCGATGATCTTGCCGGGGGTCATCGCCGGTGCGATTCTCGCCTTTGCCAAAGCGATGGGAGAGTTCGGTGCCACGATCACCTTTGTATCGAACATCCCGGGTCAGACCCAGACGCTGCCGTCTGCCGTATATGCGTTCCTGCAAGTGCCGGGCGGAGAAGCAGCCGCAACGCGGTTGGTCATCATCTCGATCATCATCGCAATGGGGGCGTTGCTGCTGTCGGAATATGTGGGCCGCCGCGTGGCCAAACGGGTGGCCGGGTCATGAGCCTGTCTGTTCACCTGCAACACCGCCTGTCCGGGCTTTCGCTGGATCTGGATTTTGATGCACCTTCCGGCGTGACGGTTCTGTTTGGGCGCTCGGGTTCGGGTAAGACAACTGTTGTGAACGCGGTCGCGGGGCTGTTGCGCCCCGAAGCCGGGCGCGTTTCGGTCGAGGATTGGGTGCTGTTCGATACGTCCCGTGGTGTCTGGCTGCCGCCGCATCGCCGCCGTCTGGGATACATCTTTCAAGAGGGTCGCCTGTTCCCACATCTGACCGTGCGCCAGAACCTGAGCTATGGGCGCTGGTTTGCCCCACGTGGTGCGCGCCGTGAAAACCCGGACCGGGTGATCGAAATGCTGGGCATCGGGCATCTGCTGGATCGCCGCCCTGCCATCCTATCGGGTGGCGAAAAACAACGTGTCGCCATTGGCCGCGCCCTGCTGGCCAGCCCGCGCCTGATCCTTGCGGATGAACCTCTGGCCGCGCTGGACGAGGCGCGCAAGGCCGAGATTCTACCCTATTTCGAGCGCTTGCGGGATGAGGTTTCGGTGCCGATCCTATATGTGACCCATTCGGCGGCCGAGGTTGCCCGGCTCGCGACATCGGTCGTGGCGCTGCAGGATGGACGCGTCCTGCGGCATGGCCCGGCATCCGAAGTGCTGGCTGATCCGTCCGTGGCCCCGGCTGGGGTGCGCGCAGTGGGTGCCGTGCTGCAGGTTCGCGTCGCAGCACATCATGATGATGGCCTCTCAGAACTGGATGCAGGCGGCGCGCGCCTGTTCCTGCCGCGTATCACGCACAAAATCGGAGAAGACCTGCGCATCCGCATCCCGGCGCAGGAAGTAATCCTGTCGAACAAGCCGCCCGAAGGTCTGTCGGCGTTGAATGTGCTGTCGGGACAGGTCGAAGCCATTCGTGCGGGCGAAGGCCCTGGGGCCATTGTGTCTGTAAGAACACCTGCTGGTGTTGTGCTGGCGCGAGTCACCCGGCGCTCGGTCGCGGCGCTGGGGTTGCAGGTTGGCAGCCCGTGCCACGCGGTCATCAAGACCGTCGCACTGGCCCCGCAGGATGTCGGGGGCCGCGTCACACTGCGCTAGGGTAGATCTTGCGGCTTTGCGGTTTGGCCTTTCGACGATCTTGGGCGCGGTGCTCACAACCTCACGCGGAAAGTTGTTCCGGCGAAGGCTGCGGTAGGGGTCCGACCCTAGATAGGCATTCCGAGCCTGTCCGGGGCCTGCAGCCTGTTGGGCTTGCAATACCTGCCTGCGCACATGGCCCTGTCGCAAACTGCGCCGGGATCAGCTTGTTTTTAAGGGCAAAAAGTCGAATGGCTGCGAGGTGTGCGGCGTGCCACTGGACTGCTGTCATGGCCTGTAAACATCGCAAGCCTGATGCGCGACAACACGTTTGTCGCGTCACATGCTGTTGATGGTTTCGAAATGGAACTTGTGGCAAGCTCGCCTATATTTCAATGAAAGGTTGTTCGGGCTCGGGCTTTGATGGCTGGGGTCGTGTTATTGAGAAAGGGTACCGCCAATGCGTTTTGTGAAAATCGGATGTGTGATAAGCGCCATGATCCTGCCGGCCATCGTTCAGGCCAGCGGCTTTGGTGTCGGCATACGGGGCGGATTTCAAACGGATGTAAAGCCGCTGCAGGATGGCACATACGAAGTGTCTGCGATCGCCACTTCGGCCCCGGTCGCGTATTGGTGCGGGATCGGCGACTATGCGATCCGGACGCTGAAAACACCTGCCACCCAGCGCATCTACGTGTCGAAACCCTACGAACGCGGGATTCGCACAGTCCAGTTTTCGCTGACGCCGCCCGAGGGGGCCGAGAACGTCTCAAGCTATTCGGTTACCGTCAGAACAGTAGGGGCCAATATGACCGCAAGTTCGGCGCGGGGCCATTGCTATGACAATGTGCTGGATTTCGACTAACGGTCGTCAAATCCACTTCGCCAGTGGCGGCAAGCTCATGAGGACAGCATCCGGGTCATGCCCGGTTTCCAGCCCGAACTTGGTGCCGCGGTCATAGACCAGGTTGTATTCCGCATAAAGCCCACGGTGGACCAGCTGCACGTCCTTGTCTGCGTCGCCGAAAGCCTGCACCCGGCGTGTTTCGACCAACGGTAGAAAAGCGGGCAGGAAGGCACGGCCAATGTCCTGCGTCAGGGCAAAATCGGCCTGCCAGTCTCCGGTGCAATAGTCATCCATGAAGATACCGCCCACACCGCGCGCCCGCTTGCGGTGGGGGATATAGAAATACTCATCGGCCCAATCCTTGAGGCGCGGGTAGTGGCCCGGCCCATGCGGGTCCAGATGCGCCTTTTGCGTGGCGTGGAAATGGGCGGTGTCGGCCTCATATTCGATGCAGGGATTCAGGTCCGAACCGCCGCCGAACCACCACGCATGCGGGGTCCAGAACATGCGCGTGTTCATATGAACGGCTGGCACATGCGGGTTCTGCATATGCGCCACAAGGCTGATGCCCGAGGCCCAGAAACGCGGGTCATCCTTCATCCCCGGAATGCCCTTGCGCGCCGCCATGGCATTCTGTGCGCGTTCGCCCAGCGTGCCATAGACGGTCGAGACGTTGACCCCCACTTTCTCGAAAACGCGGCCCCCGCGCATCACTGACATAAGCCCGCCGCCCGCGTCCGACCCGTCGTCGGACTGGCGCGTGGTCTCTTTCACCTCGAACCGGCCCGGCTGGGCGTCCGAGAAAGGACCAGTATCGTGGCTGTCTTCCAGCCCTTCGAAGGCCGAGACGATTTCGTCGCGCAACTGGCGGAACCAGGCGGAGGCGGTGGATTTTTCGGTGTCAAACATGGGGATCAATGTGCCGGGGCTGCGACGGGGTCCAGCAAAGTGCGGCCTCCGTCTATGGTCAGGATTTGCCCGGTCATGAAACCCGCCGCGTCCGAGGCGAGGAACTGCGCGGTTTCCACCAGTTCGTTCGGGGCGGCGATGCGGGCCAGTGGGGTGTGCTTTTCGATATCGTCGCGGAAGTCGCGGTTGTCCTTCAGCGTGGTCTGCAGCGAGGCGCTCATGACCGATCCCAAGGCGATCGAGTTCACCCTGATGCGGCTGGGGGCCAGCGCTACGGCCAGCGAGCGGGTCATCTGATCCAGCGCAGCGGTCGAGACGGAATAGGCCATCAGGTCGGGATGGGTGCGCCGTGCGGCAATCGACGACAGGTTGATGATCGAGCCCGCGGGGTGTTCGTCATCGCCATCGGCCTGCTTGATGAACCGCTTGGCCACCAACTGGCTAAGGCGCAGCGCGGGCATCAGGTTCTGGTTCAACAGCGTCCGCACCGAGTCGTCGTCCGCATCCAGCGGGTCCGACGGGATCACCTGCCGCGCGCCGTTGATCAGAATATCGACCTGATCAAACGCATCCAGCGTCGCCGAGAGCAGGTTGGCAATCGTCAGCTTCTCGCGCAGGTCGCCTGCGAAATAGCGGATATTGCTGTCATCCGCCTGCGCACCCAGCTCTTCGGCCAGGCGCTTTTCGTCCATATCGGCAAACATGACATTGGCCCCGGCATCGGCAAAGTGCCGCCCGATGGCCAGGCCGATCCCGTTGGCGGCGCCGGTAACGATTGCGGTCTTGCCCGCGATGGAAAAGGACATGCGAATCCTCCTGAGGTCTGGCGCAGGTTAGCGGGGGTTACGCCCGAGGGCGAGAGGCATGGAAGACCTTGAACCGGTTGTCCCCGGCGATCTCTTCGACGCGGGCGAAGGTGTCGCTCAGCGTGGCCTCGTAGGGCAGGTGGCGGTTGGCGACCATCCAGAGGCTGCCATTGCGGGTCAGATTGCGCGCGGCGCTGGCGATAAAGCCCTGACCCAATGCCGGATCGGCGCTGCGTGAAGTGTGGAAGGGCGGGTTCATGACCACCATGTCCAATGGCTCGGGCGCGGTCCATGTGGTGGCGTCGGCCCAGTGGAACTGCGCGCGCGGCTCGGCGACATTGGTGCGGGCGCAGCTGAGGGCGGTGTGGTCGGCCTCGACCAGATGTAGGGTCTGCAGGGTGTCATGGATCAGATTGGCGGCGAGACACCCCCAGCCCGCGCCCAGATCGGCGATGCGGGTGCCGCGTTTGGCGGGCAGCGACTTCAGCAGCAGGGCTGAGGCCGGGTCGATACCATCGGCGGAAAACACGCCCGGTGCGGTGCGGAATCCGTCGACGATCTGGGCCTCGGGCGCGGCCCAGTCGGCAAAGGCCTCGGGCTTGGATTGGAACCAGAAAATCTTACCATGCGCCTTCGAGATCGGCCCTTCGACCGCAACCCGTTTGCGGATGTCTTTCAGCAGGCTGTCGACGCCATCGGTCTTGGCCCCGTCCACCACGACCGTGCCGCTGGCGCGGGTGCAAGCCTGATGCACCAGCGCCCGGGCCAGTGCCTTGGCGCGGGGTAGAAAGACGATGACATCCTGACAGGGCGCACCCGCTTCGGGCGTCGCATCAAAACCTTGGGCGGCAAAATGATCATGAAACGGTTTGAACGGCTGCACCACCTGCGTCTCACGCGGCAGGTCCGACAGGTCGTGATCGGTTGTGGGGGCCAGAACGCTCAGCGGTTGCGACAGGCAAAGCCCGCTGTTCAAGGCAAGATCAAGGCGAGGAGACATGGCCGCGCGTTATTCTTCGCGTTCCATGGTGCATTGCAGCGGGTGCTGGTGGCGGCGGGCGAAATCCATCACCTGACCGACCTTGGTCTCGGCAATCTCGTGGCTGAAGACGCCGACCACCGCGACACCTTTCTTATGCACGGTCAGCATGATCTCGAACGCCTGCGCGTGGGTCATCCCGAAAAAGCGTTCCAGCACGTGCACCACAAACTCCATCGGCGTATAGTCGTCATTCAGCAGCAGCACCTTATACAGCGGCGGGCGTTTGGTCTTGGGTCGCGTCTGCAGCAGGACCGACGTGTCGTCGTCCTGATCGTCCTTGTCAGACATGATCCACTGGTGTTCGCGCATTGCAGTAAGAGATTCCCGATTCACGCTTCGGTTTGTTTCAGGGCTTATATAACGTCACCATGGCCAGAGAAAAGAGCAACGAGTCGGAATCGCGATGCAGGACAAACTGACGACAATCGGGTTCGATGCCGATGATACGTTGTGGCATAACGAGCGGTTTTTTCAACTCACACAGGATCACTTCGCCGAACTGCTGGCCGATCATGCCGAACGGGACCATCTGATGGACCGCCTGCTGGCCGCTGAAAAGCGCAACATCCGGCACTATGGCTACGGGATCAAAGGTTTTACCCTGTCGATGATCGAAACCGCCATCGAAGTGACCGAGGACCGGGTTCCGGCGCAGGTGATCCGCCAGCTGATCGAAGCGGGGCAAGAGATGCTGGCCCATCCCATCGAATTGCTGCCCCACGCCCGCGAGGCGATTGAGGCGGTGGCAGCGACGCACCGGGTTTTGCTGATCACCAAGGGCGATCTGATCGATCAGGAGCGCAAGCTGGCCCAATCGGGGTTGGGAGAGCTGTTTGACGGGGTTGAGATCGTCTCGGAGAAAACGGCGGCGACGTATGCGTCGATCTTTGCGCAGCATGGGGATGGAGCGGCGGCGTCTATGATGGTTGGAAACTCGATGCGCTCGGACGTGGTGGCCCCGATCCAGGCCGGGTGTTGGGGTGTGCATGTGCCCCACGGACTGGTTTGGGAGATCGAGCAGGCCGAAGTACCGGTGACGAATCCCCGATTTCGCGAATTGCATGATCTGGGCGATCTTGCGGCACTGGTGGGTGGGATATCCTGATCTGTTGCCGTTTCGCCTCAGTTTACGGAAAATCGAATATGCGATGCGCCCGAATTTTGGCGCAATCGCCGGTATGGTGTGCGCGGCAGTTTCACCTACCAGATGTGGGGCGTTGCGGGCCGGATAGATCGTGATCAATCACGCAGCTTTCAGTTTCTTTAGGTCGGCCTCTGTGTTAGCCTGAATGATATTAAGAAAAGAAAAGCTGACCGGGAAAACCCGGCGGCGCGAGGCAGACAGAGGCAAAGATCGTGCAGATTCGGCGGACAGTTCCGGCCCGAATGGGCTTATTCCTTATGGCATTTCTGTGGTTGCTTTCTTTTGCACCACTTCCCGGCATCGCGGCCCCCTATGCGGCCATGGTGATCGACGCGCGCACCGGTGAGGTGCTGCATTCGCGCAATGCCGACACCCGGTTGCACCCGGCATCGCTAACCAAGATGATGACGCTTTACATCGCGTTCGAAGCGGTCCGGAACGGAGAGATCACGCTGGACACTCCGGTCCGTATCACCAAGGCGGCAGCGGTAGAGCCGCCCTCGAAGCTGGGACTTCGGGCGGGACAGACGATTGCATTCCGCTATCTGATCCGCGCAGCGGCTGTGAAGTCGGCCAATGACGCGGCCACGGCTATCGGCATCACGCTTAGCGGGTCCGAGGCCGCATTCGCGCGTCGTATGACCCGCACCGCCAAGGCGATGGGGATGAGCCGTACGACCTTCAAGAATGCTCATGGCCTGACCGAGTCGGGCCACCTGTCGACCGCGCGCGACATGACCACACTGGGCCGTCATCTGCTGTATGATTACCCGCAATACTACAACCTGTTCTCGCGCCAATCGACTCATGCCGGGATCAAGACGGTGCCCAACACCAACCGCCGCCTGTTGGCCGCCTATAAAGGTGCTGATGGTATCAAGACGGGCTATACCCGCGCGGCTGGTTTCAACCTTGTGGCTTCGGCCAAGCGCAAGGATGAACGTATCATCGCCACCGTCTTTGGCGGCAAGTCGGGTGCCTCGCGCAATGCGCGGGTTGCTGAACTGCTGGATATGGGTTTCCGCCGTGCCCCCTCACGTGCGCCGATCCGTAAACCGTCGCGGCCCGCATATGCCGGGAATGCTGGCATAGGGTCGGTGCAGGTGGCCCAGGCTGGCCCGCCGAAAAGCAGTCTGCGCCCGGTGCTGCGCCCGGTGGCCGCAGTGCAAGTGGCAGGCTCCGTTGCCGACGCTGCCGCGAAGAACCGCGCGCGTATTCAGGACGGTATCGCCGCAGCTATTGCGGCTGCGGATATTGCGCCTTCCGATGCAACCCGCCCCGAAGCGCGGCCCGACGAGGTCGTTCTGGCCTCGGCCCAACCTGCGCCGCAGCCCGAACCCGAGCCCGAGGTTGTCACCCGCCTGTCCACATCCGGCGGACATCTGTGGGGCGTCAATGTGGGTCGCTATACCACCCGGTACGAGGCCGAGAAGGTTCTGCTGAAAACCGCCCTGTCCGAGATGACCACGCTGGAAGGCACGCTGCGCAAAGTGAACCAGAGCGCGCGCGGCTTTGATGCGACATTTCAGGGCATGACCCGCGAACAGGCCGATCTGGCCTGCCGCAGGCTGCAGGCGCGCAATGTCACCTGTTTCATGATCGGGCCATCATAAGACCCGACATATTCTCTCCTGGATGGCTCCGGGCTGCGATACTCTCGCAGCCCATTTTTTATATCCGATCAGTCGAACACATGGCCGTGCTGATACTGCTCATCCTGCCCGGCGGCGGCTGTCAGGGCGGCCACATTGTCCTTGGTGAAGAAGCCGTCATAGTGGTGGCACCGCTCGATATACTCGGTGATCAGCAGCGTATGTTTCGAGTGTTTTGAGAAGATCTGTTTCAGGTTCGGATCGTCTTTGCACTCCCCCACCACATGCGCCAAGAACGGCACGCCTTTGTCTTTGAGTGTATTGACCACGAAATCGACGTTCTTTTCCCCCGCGCCGTGGTCGCCGTCCTGAATCTCAACCGCCATGTGGTGTAGGCGACGCCCGAAATTGCGGACGAAGTCCTCGGTGGGCATTGGCAGCTTGGCGAAGGAATTCACGAAAGACGGCGTGTTGTTGGCGGTGAACACCTTGGCGGGCGACTTCTTGTCGTCATCCACATTCGCGTTGCGGTTCACGTTGGTCGACGAGTTCATGTCGAAGATGTTGTACGCGCCCCAGAAGTAATAGGGCACCATGGTCAGAAATTCGAGGATCGCGTCCTCACGCTCCCCCGCCAGCACCCGCGTGGCAAGATGGTCAATGCCCAGCATCAGCGGCGCGATCTTGCTGTCTGCGCCAAAGGCTGCCGCCTGATCCAGCCGGGCTTGCTCGGCATCGCTCAGCAGCACCCGGTCGCCCAGCCCCAGACTGTCGGTATCGTTGAAATCCAACGTCGAGTATCCCACCCGATTGCAGGTGAAATCCGACGGCGTGGTGAAACGGAAGCCCTCCAGCGTATAGAACGGGTTTTCGGTGTCCCCCGAATATTCGAACCGAATATTCTGATCCTCAAGCGTCCCGGTCAGCGCCTTCAGATCGGAGGCCCCGTAAATCTCGCCCACATAGCGCGTCTGCGGCGTGCTGCGCGCCAGCGGGTACATGCGGTTGATGCGGGGGATGAAATCCTCGAACGCGGGGCTGAGCGGGGCCATCACGATCAGCGCCGGGTAGTCGGGATGCGAATGCATGACCGAAAACTTGTGCGTCCGCCCCAGATAGCTGGCCGTGTGGCGATACGGGGTCATCACATACAGCTCGACCAGCGTGTCAAACAGCGCGTCGGGTTCGACCTGAATGACAATCGCGCGCATCGCGCCGACCTGATCGGCGATGCCTGAGCTGGTGCGGCGCTCGTAGATCATCGGCAGGTATTCGGTGAAAAAGTCCGAGTTCTTCTTGTCGCCCCGGGGTTCATAGGACATCAGGTCGAATGACATTGGCTCATCTCCATGCGCAGATTTGTGGCAGTCAGAACATGCACTTGGCCCCATGCTAGGCGCTTGGGCCTACACGGGCAACAGTCGGGACATGGGGGCCGCAGGTTAGGCCCGGATGATCAACGGATGAATTTGGTAACCTCGACGCCGCCTTCAATCAGGTTTTCACGCACGGACCGGGCGATCTGAACCGCCGTGGGGCCGTCACCATGCAGGCAGATCGTGTCGATCGAGGTCTCTAACCGCTTGCCGGATTCGGTGATGATCGCGCCTTCGCGCACCATGTTCAGGATACGCGGCCCTGCCAGCGCCGGGTCATGGATCACTGCGCCGGGCAGGGACCGATCCACCAACGTCCCGTCGTCGTTATAGGCGCGGTCCGCAAAGATCTCGCCCACCCATTTGCATCCCAGCTCGCGCACGGCTTCTTGCTGTTTCGTGGCAGCCAGAACCATGATGATGATGTCGGGGTCCACGTCCAAGGCACCCTGATAACAGGCTCGTGCCATGTCGATATCGACCGAGCACATATTTGCGAGCGCCCCATGCAGTTTCAGGTGCCGTACTTCAGTGCCGACCGCCTTAGCCACGCCCATCGCCGCGCCCAATTGGTAACGGACCAGATTGCGCAAGCTGTCATGCGGCACTTTCATATTCCGCCGCCCGAAGCCCTGCAGATCGGGAAACCCGGGATGCGCGCCGATACCCACACCGTTCTCGGCCGCCAGAGCCATCGTCTGCACCATCACATCCGGGTCGCCCGCATGAAAGCCGCAGGCAATATTCGCCGAGGTGATGATCTTTAGCAGGCTTGCATCATCGCCCATCTTCCAGGGACCATAGCTTTCGCCCATATCGGCGTTCAGATCGACGTGAGGCATGGGCGTAACTCCTTATTCGGTGGCAGAGATCATTCCGCTGATCAATTGGTAGGACAGAAGGTCGGGAATGTCATGGGGGTTGCGAACCAAGGGCTCGGTGCGACTTGGCAGGCGGGCAAGCTCGGCGTCGAACGCAGACTGCAACGCGTTGGCCTGGTCCAGTGAGACAAATTCAAAGCGGATTTGCCCGCCCGCAGGTGTCTGCGCCGCGCGGGGCAGGTCGCAGGGCAGGACGGTTCCGATGCGGGGATAACCTCCGGTGGTCTGGCATTCGGGCAGCAGGATGAAGGGCGCGCCGGTGCCGGTCATCTGGATATCGCCGGGGGTGATGACCTCGGACAGGATGTTCAGCTGACCTTTTGCGGCAAATCCCTCACCGTCGCTGTCCAACTGCATTCCCATCCGGTTGGCCCGCGCGCCGCGTCGGAAATCGGTGTCGGTGAAACGCGCCAGCGTTTCGTCATTGAACAATGCAGTCTGAAAACTGGCCACCACCCGCAGCAGCCCGCCCGAGAACCGGTCATCGGGCTGCAGTTTCAAACCCACGCGGCCAGCACCGTTGGCGGGCAGAGTGTCCCCGATCTGAATGGCGCGCCCGATTCTGGCGGTCAGATGTGCCGAACGGGAGCCCAGAATAACCGGGGCCTCAATCCCGCCGCCCAGATGCAGATATCCATAGCCGCCCTGCAGCACCGATCCGATCTCCAGCCGCTGCCCGGCCTCCATCTGATGCGAAGCGTTCCACATTACGGGGCTGCCGTCGATGCTGGCCTGCATCGGCGCGCCGGTCAGCGCGATGGCTGTCGGGGCGGTCGCCTCGAAGGTGCCGCCCATGCCTGCCATTTCCAACGCGGCGCAATCCGGGCTCTGCCCCAGCAACGCCGCCCCTTCGTGCAAGGCCAGAGCATCCGCCGCGCCCGAACGCGACAGCCCTTGAGCCAGATACCCGGTGCGCCCCTGATCCTGAATAGTGCAGGCCGGGCCGATGCGATGAACGATCAACGTCATGGCGCGATCTCCTCACAACGCGCGCCGCCGGTGCCGTCGGTGCAGGTCGCCCGAATCTCTTCCAGCCTATCGCGCGAGACTGGAACGAATTGCATCTCATCACCGGGATTGAGCGCAAAGCTTTGCTCCATATCCGGCCGGAAGCATCGAAACGCGGTCTGGCCAACATGACGCCACCCGGTCGGCGTCGGCCCCGAGAACAGCACGAATTGCGAGATCGCCAGCACAAGGGCCCCCTCGGGCACCATCGGCGTCAGTTCCTTGAGGCGCGGAATGTTGAACTCCGGCCCCAGCGGGCCAAGATAGGGCTGCCCAGGCGCAAACCCGATGGTCAGAACCCGCACGCGCGTCTGGCTCAACCGTTCGACAGCTTCCGAAGCCGACAATCCGGCGGCGGTTGCTGCGTCCACCAATTGTGGCGCAAGATCGGTGCCGTAAACCGTAGGTACTTTCCAGAACCGACGACCGGCAGGCAAAGGCGCAGTGTACCAGTCGCGGCTGTCCAGCAGGGCGCGAATTTGCTGCTCAAGCTGTTTGTGCGACAACTGCGCGGGAGCGAACCGAATATAAGCTGACGCCAAAGAGGCCGAAGTTTCAACTACGCCCTCCAACTGCAGCGCCTCAACCGCCCCTCGAAACGCAAGTGCGGCGCGGTTCGAGGCTTCGGTCATGGTATCGGCAAATGTCACCAGCAGACCGTCAAAACCAACGGTTCGCATAAGGGGAAGCTGTGTGGTTTGTGTCATAACAGGTTTCTGCCGCAGACTTTGTTTTTCAGAGACCTGAACGCATCCGCGCAGAATGCGCAAGGCCCTGACGCTTTCTCGCTCGACGCGCCGAGGGCGGCGCGATTCCGGACTGAGAAATGAATCGATTACGACCGGTCGACTCGTATCACTCTTGTGGGGGTGTTGCGTATACTCACTATATATAGCGGTAGCACCGAAAGGCCTGCATAGCGGGGCGGGGGGTTTAGGGGTTGCGGGGGCAGAGTTGAGGGCGTTTTGAGGGCGCTAGAGATATGTAGGCCATTGATAGTATTTACTAAAATCAATTTCTGCAAAAAAGTTTCGCAATCTGTGTTTTTCCACTTGCGGTCCATGTTCGTATTACTTAGAACCCCCTTCACCGGCGCTGCTGAGGTGGTTGCTGGGACGCTACGGTGGTGGCGGAGACGGGCCGGAGAGACGGTTGGACGCTCGGGAGAGACT